>NZ_JBFRDN010000049.1:0-24024 GCF_052113785.1 Phyllobacterium sp. TAF24
CCTCATGGTGAGCTTGTCGAACCACGAACCACACACCCGCACAACCACCAACCATTTTCATGCAAACTACCCGCTAAACTGCTGATTTGATCAAATGAAACGTTTCATCTTGACAAGATCGTGATCTTGGGGCTCCTATTATCACGAGGCGTTTCTCAATTTATCCATTTGATGAAACGTTTCATCGCCCTGTTGGAGGACATGGCAAACAATTGAACGTCTTTTGTTATTCTGGGAGGAATACAATGAAATTCGCACATCTTATTGCCGCCAGCATTCTGGTCGGCACGCTCGCCATGCCTGCCGCAAGCTTTGCTGCTGATAAGCCCGTTGTCGGGCTGGTCATGAAGTCGCTTGCCAATGAGTTCTTCAAGAACATGCTTGAGGGCGCCAAGGCGCACGAGGCCAAGCGCGGTGATTATACGCTTAAAGCTGTTGGCATGCAGTCCGAGACCGATGTCGAGACGCAGATCAATGCGATCGAAAGTTTCATCACCCAGAAGGTTGATGCCATTGTTGTTGCACCCTCCGATTCCCGCGCTCTCGTTCCACCAATCAAACGCGCTGTCGATGCTGGTATCACCGTCGTCAATTTTGACGTGGCGCTGGATGATAAGGCCAAGGAAGAAGCCGGCCTGAAGCTTGCTTTTGTTGGCCCTGACAACCGCGAAGGTGCCAAGATGGCCGGTGATGCGCTGGCCAAGAAGCTGGGTGCCGGTGCGAAGGTCGTTATCATCGAAGGCAATCCCGGCGCTGATAATGCCGCCCAGCGCAAGCTTGGTTTCATGGACTCCGTTGCTGCGGGCAAGCTTGATCTTCTGGACTCGCGTACCGCCCATTGGGAAACCGAAGAAGCCAACACCGTCTTCTCCAATATGCTGACCGCTCATCCTGATATTCAGGGCGTGATGGCCGCCAATGACTCCATGGTGCTTGGTGTGGTCAAGGCCATTGAAGCGGCTGGTAAAACCGGCAAGATCGAAGTCGTTGGCTTCGACAATATCCCTGCCGTACAGCCGCTCCTGAAGGAAAAGAAGCTGCTGGCCACAGTTGACCAGTTCGGTCAGCAGATGGCCGCCAATGCCATCGACAAGGCACTCGGCGTTGTGGCGGGTGGTAAGCCACTCGAAGGCTGGGTGAAGACCGAGATCAAGCTCGTCACCTCAGATGACGTGAAGTAACACGGTCAAACAGCGGCTGTGCTCATCTGCACAGCCGCCAACCGGGTCAAAGATCATGGAAAATGTGCAAATGGCAGGTGCGACGGCCCCGGCATTGGCGGATGCTGCCGTAAAATCGGTGCTTGCGCTATCGGGCGTCAAAAAGCGCTTTGGCGGTGTTATCGCGCTTGATGGCGTCAGCTTTTCGCTGCGCCCGGGCGAGGTCCATGCGCTTGTCGGCGAGAATGGCGCAGGCAAGTCCACGCTGATCAAGATCCTGTGCGGGATTATCCAGCGCGATGCCGGGACGATCACGCTCGATAGCGAGGCCTATGATCCGCATACACCCGGCGATGCCAAGAAGGCTGGCATTCAGGTGGTGCATCAGGAGTTCAATCTCCTGCCCTATCTTTCCGTTGCTGAAAACATCTGCTTTGAAGACATGCCGCGCAAGGCATTCGGCATGGTCGATTTCCCGACACTCTATGCCAGGGCACGCAAGGCGCTGGATGCCATCGGTCTTGGTGATGTCGATGTGCGCCGTCCGGTGGAATCGCTCGGCGTGGCCCATCGCCAGCTCGTCGAAATTGCCCGCGCATTGATGGGCGAAAGCCGTATCCTCATTCTGGACGAACCGACAGCGACGCTGACCGCGCGTGAGACCGAACGGTTGTTTGAGATCATTGCTGCCCTCAAAGCCAAGGGCGTGGCTGTGGTGTTTGTCTCGCACCACCTCAACGAGGTGTTTTCGATCTGCGACCGGGTGACGGTGCTGCGCAATGGCCAATCGGTCATGACGGCGGATATTGCAGCCACCACGCCGGATCAACTGGTTACCAATATGGTTGGACGCCAGCTGGCCGCTGCCATGGCCGCCGCGCGCGATCTGGATAAAACGGGCCGCACCGCCCTCTCCTTACGCGGTCTGCGCCACCCCGCCTCGCCCCATGCGGAAGGTGTTTCCCTCGATCTGCGCTATGGCGAAATCCTTGGCATTGCCGGGCTTGTCGGTTCAGGCCGAACGGAACTGCTCCGCTCGATCTTCGCTGCCGATCTGCCCCTATCCGGTACGCTGGAACGCGATGGAAAACCGCGCCGCTACCAAAACCCCAAGCAGGCGATCCGCGATGGTATCGGTTTTGTCACCGAAGACCGCAAGGAGGAAGGTCTGATCCTTGATATGGCGATATCGGCCAATGTGACATTGGCGAGCTTGCGCAAAGTCTCGCGCCTCGGCCTTCTCAACAAGCGCGCAGAGACGCTGTTGACCCAACAGCTCGGCGGCGAGATCAAGCTGAAATATGGCGGTGCCTCCGATGCGGTTTCCACTCTGTCGGGCGGCAACCAGCAAAAGGTGGTGCTGGCCAAATGGCTGGCGAACGATCCGAAAATCCTGCTGCTCGACGAGCCGACGCGCGGCGTTGATGTGGGTGCCAAAGCGGAAATCTATGCACTGCTGCGCGGTCTTGCGGAAAAGGGTCTGGCCCTTCTCATCGTTTCCTCGGAACTGCCTGAACTTATCACGCTCAGCGACCGCATTCTCGTCATGTCGAAACACCGCATTGCCGGCGAAGTGGCACGGGCAGACTTTTCCGAAGAGCGCATTTTGAACTTTGCCTATAAGGACGAACGCAACCATGGACACCACTGATTTGACCACGGCGCCCGCGGGCAGCAGAACCATCGCAACCACGACCAAAACAGTGCTGCGCGAGGCGGGTATCGGCATTGCGCTGATCGCGCTGATCATCGTGTTTTCCTTCACACCGCATTTTTTGTCCTCCAGCAATGTCACCAATATCTTGACGCAGGTGACGATCAATCTGGTGCTTTCCATCGGCATGACCTTCGTCATTCTGATCGGTGGCATTGATCTTTCCGTCGGCTCTGTCCTGTCCTTCTGCGCCGTGGTGGCGGGTACTGTGATGACCCTGCCGGGGCTTGATCCTGTCATGGCGGTGTTTCTGGCAACCATCAGCGCTATTCTGGCGGGCATCGGGTTCGGCCTGCTCAATGGGTTGATCAGCGCCTATTGGGCCATTCCGTCGTTTATTGTTACGCTTGGCACGCTCAACATCGCGCGCGGTGCGGCCTTGCAGGTGACCAATGCCTCCACGATCTATTCCTTTCCGGCAGCGTTCAACGCCTTCGGTTCGAAAACTTTTTACGGCATTCCGCTGCTGTTCCTGATTGCGCTGGTGCTGGTGGCGATTGGCTGGTTTGTCCTCACCAAAACCGTATTTGGCCGCGTCCTCTACGGCATTGGTAACAATGAGGAAGCAGCCCGTCTCGCCGGGCACAATGTGTTCTTTTACAAGGTCGCTGCCTTTACCATCTGCGGCGTTCTCGTCGGTATCGGCGCGATCATCTACATGGCCCGCCTCAACATTGCGAGCCCGATCATCGGCATCGGCTTTGAGCTCAATGCGATTGCCGCTGTCATCATTGGCGGCACGAGCTTGAGCGGCGGACGCGGCAGTATTGTCGGCACCCTGCTTGGTGCCTGTATCATCGGCGTGCTTGCCAATGGTCTTATTCTTTTGGGTCTGAGCGATTTCATGCGGCAGATGATCACCGGATTTGTGATTATCCTTGCAGTAATCCTTGACAAATATCGTGAAAGGCTGACGAAAGCATAAGGGGAAATGATGGTGTTAACCACGGTTGGCATCCGCAACAGGTCAGGCATGGGAAGATGGCAAACATCAAGGACGTAGCCGCAAAGGCCAATGTTTCCGTAGGCACTGTCTCACGCGTACTGGCGAAGAACGAGACAGTCGGCAAAGAGCTGCGCGAACTGGTGGAAGCCACGATCCGCGAGTTGAACTTCCGGCCAAATGGCGTGGCGCGCGGTTTGCGCCGCAGCCGCACCGATATGATCGGCCTTGTCATCCCTGATATTACCAACCCGTTCTTCGCCGAACTGGCAAAACATGTGGAGGCAATTGCCTCGCGCGCGGGATTGTCAGTGCTTCTGTCGATCACCAATGATGATCCGAAGATCGAGCGTGCGCAGATCGACAGTCTGCTCAAGAGCTATCCCACCGGTCTCATTGTTGTCCCCACACAATACGGCGCCTCCAAGGGCTGGAGCAGCGATGTGGCAACCGTGGCTGTCGACAGGCGTTGCGCGGGCTTTCCCCTGATCTCGGTTAATCATTACAGGGGGGCAGGTCTCGCAGCCGTGCATTTGATGTCGCTGGGCCATGAGCGCATTGCCTATATTGCCGGATCGGTCGACGCACCCGTTGCGGGTGAACGGCGTGCCGGTTTTCTCAACACGCTCGCCTCAGCAGGCGCGCGGTGCGAGGTTGTCGAAGGGCATTTCGATTATGCTTCGGGCGAGACGCTCGGACGCCTGTTGCTCGACCGTCCCGCACATGAGCGCCCGACCGCGATTGCCACGGCCAGCGATCAGCAGGCCATCGGCCTGTTGCGCGCCGCCAGCGATCTTGAACTCAAGGTGCCGGATGATGTGTCAATCATCGGCTTCGATGATATTCCGCTGGCCAATCTGGTAACGCCGCGCCTGACCACGATCAGCCAGCCGGTGGAGCAAATCGCCGCGCGAGCTGTTGCCGCCGCCACCGGCAGCGATGGTGTGCCTTTGCAGGACGAATTCTTTGAAGCAACGCTGGTGGTTCGTGGTTCGACAAAACAGCTTTGAGGGAGAGCGGTGGATGCAACGCTAATCGTCAGCATTGCAGAATTTTGCCCCCTGCAACTCATCTAATCTGCTTAGCCGTGGGTCCTCGGGTCAAGCCCGAGGATGACGGAGAGATGGGAGCTTTAGGATGACGGAGATGGGGCGTGTAGAGAGCTAAATTCTGCAATCTCTGCGATTTGCATCTCGTATTGCAGCCCAGCCAAGCCCCTCATGGTGAGCTTCCTGAGCCTGTCGAAGGGCGAACCACGACTAACTTTTAATTCTCTGCCAAGCATTCACCCCCCTCTGCCTTGTCAGGCATCTCCCCCACAAGGGGGGAGATCACATTGACATCAGCGCCTTTGCACAACAGGAAGCGCTGCAAATTGTGCAAGATAGCATTGAAGGCTGATCTCCCCCCTTGTGAGGGAGATGTCCGACAGGACAGAGGGGGGTGATTGCATCCACCAACATTGCAGTTGCGGAACATACTACCCTATCACCACACACCCCTTTCGCGTCTGGCTATTGATGTGGTGGGAAAGACGGGCGATTCATTCGGAAGAGCGAGGGCTGCAATATAAAAGCCCGAACAGGAGGCACCACTTACCCTCCCCCTGTTATGAACGGTGGTGCTAATCGGCCTCCGGTGCAATCACACCCTTGGTCAGAATAAAACACCCATAAAAACGGCGCTCACCCGTGGCGATGACGCAATAGGCGTTTTTGGCGTGCTCATAAAAGGCCATGCGGTCGATGGAGACCATTGGCCAATGCTTGCCCTCGGCAGCATCGATTTCCACCTGCATTTCCTTCTGCACATCCGGAATCTCATCGGGGCTGCCGACGATTTCCATGCGGGCGGCAGCGTCATCGATAAATGTGTCGAGCGGCATGACCGAGAGGATGGCACGGGCGGCGCGTGGGGCGCTTACATTGTCGATACGCAGCAGGCGGCCAAGGCGGGTTTGCCGGGCAATGGAATCACCGGGAAAGTTCGTATCGCAAATGACCAGACGGTCGCCGTGCCCCATGGATTTGAGCGCATAGAGCACATCGGCATTCAACAGCGGATCGAGATTTTTCAGCACGGTTGTTTCCTTATTCTCAAGGTTTGTTCGCGGCCATGAAGGCTTCGAATTCTGCTGTCGTCGCATAGGCTTTCTGCGTGCCGGGCCGGGTGATGGAATCAGCCGCATAGAGCGCCGCCTTTTTCAACGACGCCTCAAGCTCTTTGCTCTCGACATAGTAGCGGGCAAAGCTGCCGATGAAGGCATCGCCAGCACCCGTTGTGTCCTTCGGCTTGACCTTGACAGGCTCGATCATGGTCGACTTGTCAGATGTAATCAGCCGGGCGCCGCGTGAGCCCAGCGTGACGATAACCGTGCGGATGCCCCGCGAAATCAGCGAATGAGCAGCCTTTTCGATCTGGTCATCCGTTTCGGTGGGCATGCCGGTCAAAAGCGCCAGTTCGCTCTCGTTCGGCACCACAAAGGTGACTTTCGCGACTTTCGAAGCATCGAGATCAGGAGCGGCAGGTGCGGGGTTGAGAATGGTTTCAATGCCGTGCTTTTCGGCGAAAGCGGCGGTGTAATAAACTGTCTCCAGCGGCACTTCCAACTGCATCAGGATCAGGTCGCAGGTCTTTAAATCCTCCGCTGCCGCATCGATATCTGATGGCTTCAAATCGTTGTTGGCACCCTTGATGATCAGGATGGAATTTTCGCCCGTCTCATCAACGAAGATTGGTGCAACACCGCTCGATTGCCCGGCGACCATGCCGACATGGCTGATATCAATGCCGTTGCTTTTCAGATTGGCAATCGTGCTCTGGCCAAATACATCGTCGCCGACCTTGGTGACCATCATCACATCAGCGCCCAATCGGGCAGCAGCCACGGCCTGATTGGCACCCTTGCCGCCGAACCCCATGGCGAATGCCGGGGCTTCCAGTGTTTCGCCGGGCGCTGGCATGCGGATGATCGATGTGACGAGATCGGTCATGTTGCTGCCAACGACTGCAATGCGACGAGCCATGCTATTTTCCTTGTCTTATTCGTAACGTTCGAAACTGGTCTATATCAATGATTTCGGGAAAGAAACATGCCCTCACCTGTCGCTGTTTCTGAAGGCATTCAGCGCAATGACCAGAAGCAGGAAGCCGCCCCAAATGAAATCAATGAGGTGATTGGAAAAGCGCAGGATCTGGAAACCCGAAGAGAGCAGCATCAGCGCGATCAGGGCGATGGAAACCCCAAGCACCCTGCCCTTACCGCCAGCCGGATTGGTGCCGCCGAGAACGGCAATCAGGATGGCTTGCAACAGGTAGGACGCGCCGTAATCGGACTTGGCCGCATTGGTCCGCCCCGACAGGATGACACCGGCGATAGCAGCCAGAAGCCCGGTCATCATGTAGGAATAGAAAATCATCCGGTCCTTGCGCAGACCGGCAAAGATCGCAGCGCGCGGATTGGTGCCGATGAGCATCAGATTAACGCCAAGCGTGGTGCGCGTCAGCAGGATTGCCACGGCCCCCGCAACCACGACAAACAGGATGAACGGCGTGGCAATGCCAAGGATCTTGCCATTGCCGATAAAATTCCACGCATCGGGGAAGCCGACAATGGCCGGACCACCTGTCAGCACCACGGCAAGGCCAGTGAAGATTTGCCCGGTGCCAAGGGTCGCCAGAATGGGCGTGATGCGCAGTTTGGAGATGAGGAAGCCATTGAGCACCCCGGCGAGCAGGCCGATGCCCAGCGCCATCAGCACGCCAATGCCGGTATAAAGCAGCACCATCCCCGTGGATTGGCTTGTGCCGACAATCACCGAATGGAAAAACACGCCTGCCAGAATACCGGCGAGATTAGCGATACCGACAACGGAAAGATCAATGCCGCCTGTCAGCATGGCAATCATCATGGCGATAGCCAAAATGCCGAGTTCCGGCATGATGTAGGTAATGGATTCAAAATTATAGTAGCGCAGGAACTTGTCCGGGTTGAGATAGGACATCAGCGCGAAGACAAGCACCGTGATGACGAGCAGTTGCAGGATATTGCGGTCCTGCCCGAGAATGCGTTTGGCGATTGAGCTGTTTTGCATGATGGAGCCCTCAAACCAGTTTCTTGCGGTCGCGCCAGGCGGTAAGCGCTGTCGCAACGATAATGATCAGGCCAACGACGACGCGTTGCCATGTGGTGTCGACCTTCATGACGATCAGGCTGTTCTTGACCATGACGAGCATGAACACGCCAAGCAGCGTACCAATGACACTGCCGCGCCCGCCGAAGATCGAGGCCCCGCCAAGCACCACGGCCGCGATGACATCAAGCTCCAGACCGGCGAAATCGCGCGGGTTGGCAAGCCAGATCATCGAGCCGTGCAACAGGCCGGCAAAGCCCGCCAGCGCCCCGGCAAAACAATAGACGAAGAACAGCGTGCGGCGGGTGTTGAAACCGACGCGGCTGGCCGCCTCGGGTGCGCCGCCGAGTGCAAAGATGCTGCGACCGGCCATGGTGTAGGTGAGGAAAAGATGGGTGACGAGCGCAAGCCCGAGATAGATCAGGATCATCGCCGTCAAGCCGAAATTGGTGCCGGTGGCCGAGGTCAGGCTGACCAGATCGGTCTTGGCAAAGGCGATCAGTTGCTGGGGCATCTTGTCGATATTGATAACGCTGGTGCCAACCAGTCCGAGCAGCAAGCCGCGCACGACACTGCCGGTGCCGAGCGTGACGATCAGCGGAATCATCCTGAAAGTATGGATAAAAAATGCATTGAACGCGCCAAGGAAAAGGCCAATCAGCGTTGCGGCGACAAAGGGCAAAAATACGCCCTCATAGCCCGTATAGATCATCAGCTTGATGGTCAGATACATGGCCGCGGCGGCAAAGGCGGTGAACGAAACATCGATCCCGCCTGATATCATCACCACCAGAACACCAAGCGCCATGATGCCGATAATGACATTGCTTCGGAGCAGCCCGAACAGATTATCAAGCGACCAGAAGGCCGGATTGATCAATCCAATGATGATCATGGCGGCAAAAAGAATGCACGCGATGATGAATTCCGATCTACGAAACAGAGTCATTTCAAGGCCTTCAGGCGGTCGTTTAAAGCGTCTTCATTTAAAACATCAGGTCCGATTTCATCAACGAAACGGCCACGATGCATGACGATCACGCGGTTGCAGTTCTGCACCAGCTCCGGCACGTCATCGGATATCATCAGCACGGCAAGGCCGTTCTCGGTGGCAAGCTCACGGATTTTGCGATGGATCTGCGCCTTGGAGCCAACGTCGACACCGACAGTCGGGCCATTGAGGATGAGGATACGCGCGCCGGTCAGAAGCCAGCGCGCCAGCACCACACGCTGCTGGTTGCCACCGGAGAGATGGTTGACGGGCGTATAGGGTCCGGGCGCGGCGATCTGCATGGCGCCGAACATGGAGGTGGTCGCTTCGGCGGTCTTCCTGCGGTCGATGAACAGGCCGCGCACGAATTTGTCGAAGGAGGTCGCCAGCATGTTGCGTTCGATTGACTGGGTGAGGAACAATCCCTCGGTCAGCCGGTCCTCGGGCACATAGGCAAGCCCGCTGGCAATGGCTTCCTGCACGGTCTTCGGATGAACGCCGTTGCCATCGATTTTGACCGTACCGGTGAATTTGGAATTCATACCAAACAGCGCCAGCGCCAGTTCCGTGCGGCCCGAACCAATGAGCCCGGAGAGGCCGACAATTTCGCCCGCATGCAGGGTCAGATTGATATCCTCAAGGCTGCCTGCGATGCTCAGATTGCGCACATCAAGACGCGGGAGGTTGTCGCCCTTGGGCTGCTCCCAACGATAGGCCTGATCGGTCAGGTCATGCCCGGTCATGGCGCGGGTAATCGCCGGTTCGTCGAAATCATTAATCGGGCCTTCTGCGACCTTCTTGCCATTGCGCAGGACAGTCAGCCGTTCGCTGATCTCAAGCATTTCGCGCATCTTGTGGCTGACGAAGAGCACGGCAATGCCCTGCGCCTGAATATCGCGCACAATGCTGAACAGCGCGTCCACCTCATGACGGGTCAGCGCTGTTGTTGGCTCATCCATGATAATCAACCGCGCATCGGCCATGACCGCACGGGCAATAGCGACGATCTGCTTGCCGGATGTGGGGAGTGTCTCGACATCGGCGTCAAGGTCCATCGTCACGCCAAGGCGGGCCAGCGCCTTTTCGGCAAGCGCGCGCACACGGCGCCAGTTGACCGCGCGCCTGCCCTCCAGAAGCAATGTGTTCAGCGCCAGATTCTCCGCAACGGTCAGATTTCCGAACAGGGAAAAATCCTGATAGATGACCTGAATGCCATGCTGCACCGACTGGGCTGGCGTCATGCCGGAGACTGGCTTGCCATCGATCAGGATTTCACCATCGGTTGGCTGATAAACGCCCGCCATGATCTTGATGATTGTCGATTTGCCCGAACCGTTTTCACCGGCCAGACAGTGGATTTCACCCGGCTTGATCGATAGCGACACGGTATCCAACGCCACAAGGCCGCCGAAGCGCTTGCCGATGTTTTTCAGTTCCAGAAGGTGTTCGCTCATGTTTTTCCTTTTTGCCCCTCTGTTTCACCCCCCTCTGTCCTGTCGGACATCTCCCCCACAAGGGGGGAGATCAGCTGTATTACTGCCTTTGCACAATCTGTAACGGTTCCTGTTGTGGGAAAGCGTTACTGTCTATGTGATCTCCCCCCTTGTGGGGGAGATGCCCGACAGGGCAGAGGGGGGTGAATTGCCCCTCACTCAGAAGTTGTAATCGCCCATATTGGCTGAGGTCACGCCGACCCAGCCTGCGCCATAGAGCAGGTTTGGCTTGGAGGCATCGGGAACGAGCAGGCTGTTATAGCCGGGCAGACCCAGATCAAGACCGGCCTTGATCTCGCCGGTCTTCTTTTCCAGCGCCATCACAGCCAATTCGTTCATGGCATAACCCGCCACAGCCGGGTCCCAGAACTGGATATACTGAATGTCGCCATTCTTCAGGTACTGACCGGCAACCGACACAAGACCCGTGCCTGCAAAGAAAACCTTGCCCTTCAGGCCGCCTTCCGCAATCAGACGGCCAGCACCGGCTGATGTCGGCATGGGTGCGCCGAGAATGCCTTTGACGTCAGGATAGGTCGTCATGGCTTCCTTTAGCTTGGTATAGTCCTGATTGGCATCGTCATAGGTTTCCAGACGTTCGGTTGCCAGCGACATTTCAGGGAAATTCTTCTTCTGGTATTCGATGGCACCATCGATCCAGTCCATCTGCGACTTTGAGGTCAGGCTGCCGACGGTGGCGAGGTATTTGCCCTTGCCGCCCATATCCTTGGCCAGAACTTCCATCAGCTTGGCGCCGTAAGCCTTGTTGTCGAAGGCTTCGAGTTCATAATCGACATTGACGATGTTGGAAGCTTCATGGGCGATGACCACGATACCGCGATCCCGCGCCTTTTTCAGAACAGGCTCAACCGCTTCCACCGAGAACGGCACGATGCAGATGGCATCAACGCCCTGCGCAATGAGATTTTCAACGATCTGCACCTGCGCGGCGGCATCAGCCTGGCTTGGGCCGACCATCCATACATCCGCACCGGTTTCAGACTTGAACTGTTCAACGCCGGTGCGCATGCGGTCAAACCAGGCGATGCCGTCCACCTTCACCACAGTGGCAATAGTGTATTTCTTGCCGCTGGCGGAGGTGACGTATTCCTTCTTCACCTTGGATGTATCGACGGCGCTGTCGGCCATCGCAGGCGCAGCCAGAGCCGCGATAATGGCAAGTGATGCGAGCAGTTTTTTCACAGGTTAATCCTCCCTTGGTTTTGCCCAGTCATTTTCCGGATTGTGCGCCAGGCGCCAGCCCTGAAATTCTTCTCAAATTGCGGAAAAAGCGGTTGGCGCGACGATGTGCATCAAAATCGGCTTGCCCATGACGGGTGCCGTTATCTGACGCCAAAACCTGACCAATCCATTTGCTCGCCGGTTCTCCCAAACCGCTGCAAAAGTGCTTCTCCCTGCGATTCATGCTCGATGAAACGTTTCATTTAACATTTCGGATCATATGGGACTTGTCAATACGCATCGACGTGTATCGAACAAATGTTTACCGGAATATTGATTTGTCGCTAAATTTTGCCGGGTGATTGGCAAAAAACTATCGGTCGCCATGGGAATATTGTCAGGCGCATTGATCCGCGAGGATACCTCTTGGTATGAGTGAATTTCAGAAATGAGGTTTCATACGATGGTAAAGGGCAAGGTGCTCGTAACAGGCGCTTCCGGGTTTATAGGACAGGAGCTTGTGCCTTACCTCAGGGCCGCCGGTTATCAGGTGACCGCCGCGTCGCGGGCGGCGGGCAATCGGACGACACAACCTGTCGATGTGGTACACCTGCCCTCGCCCGACGCACCAAACGAAGCGTTCGAACAGGTTCTTGCCGGTTATGATCATGTGGTGCATCTGGCGGCCATTGCCCATACACACCTGCCCGATGCCACAAAGCTTTATCACGATGTCAATTGCCTGCTTGCGGCCAAACTGGCGCGCGCGGCTGATAAAACCCTATCAGGGAAGTTCGTGTTCCTGTCTTCGATCCGGGCACAGTCAGGCCCAACGCAAGACGGGATCATCACCGAACTGTCGCCTCCACAACCAACGGATGATTACGGCCGGGCAAAGCTTGCCGCCGAGGCTGAGATAGCCAAGGCCCTGCCAAGGCGCAATTTCACGATCCTGCGTCCGGTTCTCGTCTATGGCCCCGGTGTGAAAGGCAATATGGCTGCACTGATCAAACTGGCGGCGCTGAAAATTCCGCTGCCGCTTAAATCGTTGATTGGCCAGCGCTCAGTGCTTGACCGCTCCGCCCTTTGCCGCGCCGTTCTGCACAGCCTGCAAAGCACAAATACCGATGGCGGTATCTATATCGTCGCGGACAGGGAACCGATGACAGCGGCGGGGATTGTCAGCGCGATCCGGCGCGGTATGGGACGGGATGCGGGGCTGTTCACCCTGCCCGCGCCGCTTTTGCATCTCGCCGCGTTGATAACCGGCCAGAACCAGCGCTGGCGAACACTCAACGGCAATCTTGTGGCGAATGCTGCATTGCTGGAATCAACCGGCTGGGAGCCAACCGATGATTCCGCTTTGCGGATTCAGCAATCGGTTTTGTCGAAAGCAATGTAACCGAACAAGGCCATGTTCGGTATATATCAACAGAATCAATAATTTAGGTAATTTAATGTGGTGGCTGGGGCGCCTGGATTCGAACCAGGGGATGGCGGTACCAAAAACCGCTGCCTTACCACTTGGCTACGCCCCAAAATGCTGTTGTCAGTGTGTTCCACCGCATGACAGCGCGGCCTTATAACCTCTGGTTCCGGCTTGCGCAACGTGAATGATTGGCCAGTTTGTCGCTCTTCACAATTGTTTCGGCATTATTTTCATGACAAGGGTGGATCATTCGACAGCTTTGTAAATTGAGGACGACATTTTCTTGCCTCTCATTCTCTCCCTTGTCCTTGCCGCAGCGGTTGCCAGCGCCGTGCTTCTCGGCATTCTCTTCAAATTGTTGCCGAGACATTTCCTCGCCGCAGGTATCAATGAGCGCTCCAACCATACGCAGCCCGCACGCCAGCTTGGCGGCCTTGCCATTGTGCCCGTGGTTTTGGTGCTGCTTTGGGTATTTGGCGCGCAGATTGGTCTCGACCGGCGCTTTCTCACGGCCGCATCCATCGGCGTGCTCATCCTCTGGATCACGGGTATGCTTGATGACCGCCGTCACCTACCGGAGAGCATCAGGATCGCCACACAGCTGATTGCCTCCTGCCTTTGCATTTATGGCCTCGGCCCTGATTTTCGCCTCCTGCCGGATTTCCTGCCTGAGATCATCGAGAAAGGCCTGCTCGTTCTCGCGCTCGTCTACTTCATCAATCTGACCAACTTCATGGATGGGCTCGACATGATGATGGTTTCGGGGATGGGTATTCCCCTCGCCTTTCTGGCGGGGTTTGCAGCTTTCGGACTGGCTGGCATGGCATCGGGAAGCATAGCGGCGGCCATCGCCGGAGGACTTCTCGGCTTTGCGCTGTTCAACCGGCCCAAGGCTACGGTATTTCTGGGCGATTCCGGTAGTTTGCCGCTCGGGCTTCTCTGCGGCCTCGCCTTCTTCATGGTCGCTCGCGACATGCGCATTGCAACCGGGTTCATTCTACCCCTGTTCTTCATTGCTGACGCCACGACAACGCTGATCAAGCGGCTTCTGGAAGGCGATAACATTTTCGCTGCCCATTCCAAACATGCCTATCAGGTGGCCAAACGATCCGGCTGGTCCGTCTGGCAGGTGGTCCTGACCGTAGCCGCCCTGAATGTCGTTCTCGGCATCTGCGCGTTTGCGGCGGGTTCGACCAATATTCCGGTTCGGCTGATCGGTATTGTGGTTGCGGTTATTAGCGTCACGGCTGTGCTATTGCGCTTTCGCAAACAGAAATCCGCTTGATCACAATCTGCGGAAGATCGCCGCGAGGTAAAGCCCTATCTGGCCCAGTAGCGTTTGCCTGTGAACACCCGATTGTTGCAGGGCGAGGATGCGCCGGATGAAATTATCCGACCTGACCTTCCAGTAAAGATCGCAAATTACCTGCGCTTCTTTACTCAGCAGTTCCCGGTTGCGCACCAGTCCCTGAATATTCAAATCGGCCTGCTCGGCAAAGCGATCTTTCAATCGCGCACGCAAGGCCGCAAGTTGTCCCTGCCAGCCCTTGCCATGATCAGGTTGACGATCGCGCACCAGCGGTTGCGGATCAAAATGCACCACGCCACCAGCACCAGATACAATCAGATAAAGCCACCAGTCATGACTGGAGAATGGCGTCGTCAGGCAGGACTGGGCGAGAAGATCATGCGCCATCCGGTTAAAGAGCATTGTATTGGCGGTGGCGATATTCTGGACAAGCGCATTGCGAAAATCCGCAGGATGCGCATAGAGCGGCGATGAGCCGACAATTGCGCCATTCCGCGCTATTTTGAGCGTTCGCGAGCAAAAGACCGACGGAACGGCAAAAGCATTGTGCTCGATCCAGCGAATGGAGTTTGCAAGCTTTTCCGGCTCCCAGATATCATCCTGATCGGCAAAGGCATAATATTCCGCCTGAATAGCCGGGGTGGTAATCAGCGACCGGATGTTTTCAGCCCGGCCATCGCCGGGGCCGGATAAGAGGGTTACATGCCCCTTCGTCCAGCGCTTTGCCCATTGCTGCAGGATTGCCCGCGTCTCATCCGTCGATCTGTCATCGGACACCCACAGATCGATATCCGGATAGGTTTGCGCGGCGATCGAAGCCAGTTGCTCATCGAGAAATGCTGCGCCGTTGAATGTTCCCAGGAGGACAGCCACTGTTCCTGATGATGGTGCCCTTTTCAACAGCCCGCAATCCCGCTTGATGTTTTCCGTCGGTCAATCAGTGCCGTTGTTTCTGCACGTGAATATGGCCAAGATTGAGGTCGGTGCCTTAACTCGTCGCCTTGTCGAAAAGCAGAACCCGCACTCCATCGGGGTCCTGCTGTGCGATCAGTTTGCGCAATTCGGCTACGGCTGCCGGCAAATGATCGACGGGTGCAACACGCCGTTTCGCCCGCAAAATCTTGGAATGGCTCGTTTCGGAAACACCTGTCGGATCATAGAAAAGCTCTTCGTGCAGCTTCTCCCCGTCCCGGATCCCAATAGTTACCACTTCGATATCGCCATCGGGGTTCTGGTCATCCTTCACCGAAAGCCCGGCGAGCAGGATCATGTTTTCGGCCAGATCGCGGATGCGCACCGCTTCACCCATTTCCAGAAGCAGGATATCGCCGCCTTCGGAAAGGGCACCGGCCTGAATAATCAGCTCGGCCGCTTCGCGCACGGACATGAAATAGCGGGTCATCTCGTCATGGGTAACGGTAAGCGGACCGCCATGGGCGATCTGTTCGCGAAACAGAGGCACAACGGAACCGCTGGACCCGATCACATTGCCGAAGCGCACGCAGGTGAAAATCTGACCTGTACCGTGCTTCTTTGCCTCGTCGCCGTGATAACGCACGATCAGTTCGGCCCAGCGCTTGGTTGCGCCCATAATGTTGGATGGCCGCACCGCCTTGTCGGAGGAGATGAGGACGAAATTGCGCACCCCCGCCTCGCGGGCAACCGCTGCCAGCACATCGGTGCCGATGACGTTGTTGCGCGCACCTTCGACGACGTTCTCTTCGACCAGGGGAACGTGTTTATAGGCAGCGCAATGATAGACGTTTTCGACCTTGTGCTGTTCAAGCACCACCTTGAGCAAGGGGCCATCGCTGATCGAGCCAAGGACGGGCACCAGAACGCAATCGCTGATATCCGAAAGCTCCCGCTGAAGCTGATACATGCTGTGTTCGTTCACATCGAAAAGCACAAGCTTTGCCGGGGCCAGCTTGACGATGGTCCGGCAGAGTTCCGAGCCGATTGATCCACCCGCACCTGTCACCAGAACAACGCGGTTTTCAACTGTCTTGTCGAGCAAATCAGGATCGGCGGGCACAGGCGAGCGACCGAGAAGATCGTCAATATCAATATCACGCAGATTGCTGACGATGTATTTTCCGGCGGTCAGATCGGAAATAGCAGGCAGAATGCGCACCTTGACATTGAGAACCTTGAGCTTGCCGATCAGCAAACGGCGCTGGCTACCGCTCAGGGATGACGTCGTCACAATCATTTCGTTGATGCCAAAATTATCAATCAACGCCTCGATCTGGGAGGTAGGATAGACACGAATGCCAAGGATATCCATGCCCTGCAGGCTGCGATCATCATCAATAAAGCCCGCAACAAAAACTTCGTTCTGCGCTTTAAGCGCATTGGCCAATTGCCGTCCGGCATCGCCCGCACCGAAGATAAGGCACTGACGGGACAGTAGTTTTTCACGAAGCGGGCTCCACAGGAGCCATTTCGCGGCAAAACGGCTTCCGCAGATCAGAACGACGCTGAGAACCCAATAAAGAAACGGAACAGCGCGGGGCACGCCTTCTGCGCCGGTCATTTGCGTGAGAAACGCCACGACCACCCAGATGATGACCGAAAAAGTCACGGCCTGAATCATTGTCCAGATGGCTTTGTCAGGCAGATAGCGGATGACAGCCCGGTAAAGGCCAAAGCGGATGAACACCGGAGACGCGATGAGCGGCGCGGCAATCATCAGCATCGCCTGCTCGGTATTGGGCATGAAAAGGGTATTGAATCTCAGCACATAGCTGAACCAGGCCGCAAACGTCAGCACCACCATGTCAAAGCTGACAAGGAGCACCTGTTTATAACGACGCGGCATCATCGAGATGCTTTGCCGAAAATTTTCCAATTTCATTGATCCTCGGTGCTTACGGAATGCCTGGGTAATATGAGAAACTGCGATTTTTCTTAAAGTCCAATTTGAGGCATTTGTGAGATTGCGCTGCTCATCCTTAGAACCCTAATTGTGTTGGAGACCAGTAACATAGGGTTACACAAATGCAATGATCGTCTGATGATTAGTAAACTACTTTCTTTTCCGCTACTTTATCCAACACAGTCTGGCAGCATTTATCCTTGGTTTTTCCCAAACAACGGAACAACAAGCCATGGAACAGACGTCAAACCTCAAGCTTCCCTACATTGCCCCATCCCAGGCGCAAAAGCATGTCACCCACAATGAAGCTATCAGGGCTTTGGACGCTCTGGTGCAGCTTTCAGTTATCGGCAGATCATTGAAAGAGCCTCCGGCAAGCGCCAAGGAGGGCGAGCGATACATTGTTTCGTCCGGTGCCATAGGGGCATGGAATGGCAAGGACGGGCAAATTGCGGCATGGCAGGACGGCGCATGGGCTTTCTTTCAACCTGTGGATGGTTGGCATGCATGGATTGCCGCGGAGAACTGCCTTGCCGTTTTCAGTCAGGGACGTTGGGCTGATATCAAAACGGGGACAAATCCGGTCGAGCTTGTCGGCATCAACACGCGCGCGGATGATACAAACCGCCTCAGTGTAAAAAGTGCTGCCTCGCTGTTTGACCATGCGGGTGAAGGACACCAGCTGAAAATCAACAAGGCGGGCGATCAGAAACTGGCCTCGATTCTGTTTCAGTCCGGTTATGAAGGTCGAGCCGAGATCGGTACGATCTGGAACAGGGATTTCTCCATCAAGGTCAGCGCAGATAACAAACAATGGCGTGAGGTCATGATTGCCGATGGCAAGACGGGGATGGTTCAGTTTCCCGGCGGCGTGGTTCACAGCCATACGGGCAGAAAACTTTCCGGCCTGATCTTTTTATCCGGTAGCGGCAATGCCGTTCTTGAGCCGGTCGCAGCCACTGCGGCTTGCGCATCGGTTTCTGGTGATCTTCTCTCGCTCAAAACCAAGGTGGCTTCGACACTCTTTGCTTCCACAATGCGCGGCACGGGGATGGTCCGCCTCTGGAACATCAGCAAATCCCCGGCACAACCCGCATGGGTGAAATGGGACACAGGTGCTGACCAACTGCAGGTGAGCAACCCTGATCATATCAGGCAGTGGGTTGCTGGCGATAACCTTCAGACAGCTGATCCGGCTAACCAGACGATTGCTGTCGATATCTCGCCGCTTATGTACAGCCAGTTGGGTAATGTATTTGTGCAGGATGGTGTGGTGCTTAATGGTGGTACTGCCGGGGGGATGACACTCGCATGTTCAATTGCATCGCCGGTATCATCAAGCAATCTCATCTGCTTCAAAGGTGATGAGCGCGGGCGATATAATTTGATTGGTGTGTATGGGTGATGTTGTGGTTCGTGGTTCGACCAGCTCACCATGAGGGAGAGTGGAGTGTGCAGGGAGTCAAGTTCTGCAACTTTGGTGATTAGCGTTACATCCACCCCTCTCCCTCATGGTGAGCTTGTCGAACCACGAACCACACACCACGAACCACACTCATGCAAAGTGAACTCAGGAAACCCTCAACTCCCGCGATAGGTGGAATAAGACCAAGGCGTCACCAGCAGCGGCACATGATAATTCGCCTCCACATCGGAAATGGCAAAGCGGATGGGTACGACATCCAGAAATGCCGGTTCCGCAAGCTCCACACCTTTTGCCTTGAAATATTCCCCGGCAAAGAAGCTGATCTCGTAACGTCCAACCGCCATTTCATCTGATGACAGCAACAGTTCATCGGTGCGGCCATCACCATTGGTGACCACTGCCTTCAGCAAATGCCTCACCTCGTCCGCATCAATGCGATGCAGGGTCAGCTTCATGCCGGATGCAGGGCGTCCCTGCGATGTATCAAGCACATGTGTAGACAATTTTCCCATGATTTGCCTCTCACGCAATCAGATCATCGAGCCGGAAACGGGCAATCAGGGCAATCTGCCGCAAAGCTTCTGTTACTTCTTCCCCGGCATTGTTCTGCAACCGCGTCCTGAACGCCGCCAGAATGGAATGTTTGTCATGGCCGCGCACCGCGAGGATGAAAGGAAAGCCGAACCGCCCCTGATAGCCATCATTCAGCCGATGAAACTCGTTGAATTCCGCGTCCGTCAGACGGTCGAGCCCCGCGCCCTTCTGTTCGCTGGTTGAATGCGTGGTCAAACTACCCTGCCGTGCAGCCTTACCAGCCAGATCAGGATGAGCGCGGATAAGGCCAAGTTGTGCCACTTGTCCCGCCTTATCCACCGCACCGACCATGGCTGCGTGCAGGAGTTCGACGCTGGCGAAGGGCCGCAGCGGCACCACTGCTTCCGGCACCCAAGGCGAATGCTCAAAAATACCGCCCAGCGCTGTGACAAAAGTTTCCGGATCGGCGTTGTTCAGTTCATCGAGAGTCATCGAGACCTTTCTTCAAGCGTTGTTTCAGGGCGTTCACAGAACGCAGCACATTCTCAGGCGTGGCGGGCGCATCAAGTTGCGGCGCAGCGCCGCCCTTGGCCAGCGAGGCGATTGCATCGCGAATGGCAAGCCACACGGAAACCCCGAGCATCAGCGGCGGCTCGCCGATGGCCTTGGAGCGGAACACCGTTTCTTCGCGATTGGGCGCATTTTCAAGAATACGCACGTTGAACTCAGGTGGCACATCGCGCGAACCCGGAATCTTATAGGTGGACGGGCCGACCGTGCGCAGCCTGCCTGTCTTGTCCCACCAGAGTTCTTCGCAGGTGAGCCAGCCCATACCCTGCACAAAGGCGCCCTCGATCTGGCCAAGATCGATAGCCGGGTTCAACGGTGAGCCGACATCCTGCAGAATATCGGCGCGCAGGCAGCGCGATTCGCCTGTCAGCGTATCAACGGCAACTTCCGCCACCGCCGCACCATAGGTGAAATAGAAGAACGGCCGCCCCTTCATCGTCTTGCCGTCCCAATGGATTTTCGGGGTGGCGTAATGCCCGGCTTCAGACAATTGCACGCGCTTAAGCCATGACATTTTGGCGAGTTCGCCGAATGACACGGACTCATTGTCCGCGTGAACGCGGCCCTCGCGATAGGTGATGACTTCCTCTTCTACGCCGAAATGCTCGGCGGCGACCGTGGTCATGCGCGCCTTGATCGCCGTGGCCGCCTTGAAGGCTGCCATGCCATTCAGATCAGAACCCGTCGACGCCGCCGTTGCGCTGGTGTTCGGCACCTTGCCCGTCGCGGTGGAGGAAATACGCACCATTTCCAGCTCGACCTGAAACACCTCGGCCACGACCTGCGCCACCTTGACGAACAGGCCCTGCCCCATTTCCGTGCCGCCATGGTTGAGGAAAATCGAACCATCGAGATAGACATGCACCAGCGCACCGGCCTGATTGAGTGATGTCAGGTTAAAGGAAATACCGAATTTCACCGGCATCATCGCCAGACCACGGCGAATGACGGGATTGGTCGCATTATGCGCATCGATTTCAGCGCGGCGCTGCTGCCAGTCCGATGAAGCCAGCACAGCCTCGGTTACTTCAATCAGTCGGTTGTCTTCCACCGGCTGGCCATAGGGTGTCACCTCCCCGGTTGCATCGCCGTAATAATTGATGGCGCGCACAGTGTTGGGATCAAGTTTCAATTCCCGCGCGATGGTATCGATGATGTTCTCGATGGTCAGGATGCCCTGCGGCCCGCCGAAGCCACGAAACGCCGTGTTGGACACCGTATTGGTCTTGCAGGCATGGCCGATAAAACGCGCATGGGGAATATGATAGGCATTGTCCGTATGGGTCAGGGTGCGCGTGATGACAGGGCCGGTCAGGTCAGGCAGGTTTCCGGCGCGGGCGAGATATTCCACGTCGAGGCCCAAAATTCTGCCACGGGAATCAACGCCCACCTTCCAGTTGGCAACGTAATCGTGCCGCTTGCCCGTACCCGCCATATCATCGCGGCGTTTCAGCCGCATCTTGCAGGGTTTTCCCGTTTTGGCTGCAACGAGTGCGGCGGCACCGGCGATGATCGTCGCCTGACTTTCCTTGCCGCCAAAACCGCCACCCATGCGCCGCACCTGACACTCCACCGCATTGGCATGCAATCCAAGAATGAGCGCCACATGGTGCTGCACCTCGGTTGGATGCTGGGTCGAGGAATGCACCAGCATCTCGCCGTTTTCACCTGGTATGGCATAGGCAATCTGGGTTTCCAGATAAAAATGGTCCTGCCCGCCCATATGCAGCGTGCCCGACAGGACATGCGGTGCGCTGGCCAGTGCCGTCTCAACATCGCCATCAATCACTTCCTGCGGCGGCAGCACATAGCTCTTGCGCCGATGCGCTTCTTCTATGTCCAGCACCGGTTCAAGCGGTTCAATATCAACCTTCACCTTCTTGGCGGCGCGATAGGCGGTTTCGAAATCCCGCGCTGCGACAACGGCAATCACCCGGCCTTCGTGGTCAACAATATCCTCGGCGAAGAGGGTTTCGCCTTCAAGGATCGGGCCTACCTCATTATGCCCCGGCACATCCTTGGCCCACCAGACCCCGGCAACACCTGCCATGGCAAGCGCCTGTGTTGGATCAATGGATTTGAGCCGCCCATGGGCGACGGGCGAGAGTACGAAAGCCGCATGCAACGTGCCGGGCAGTTCGGGCATATCGTCGATGTAGTTCGCCGCACCCGCCACATGGCGCGCGGCGGAATCATGGGCGATGCCTTTGCCGACGATGGTGCGCTGGACGGTGTGGGGAGCGTGTTCGGTCATTCACCCCCCTCTGCCCTGTCGGGCATCTCCCCCACAAGGGGGGAGATCACATTGACATGAATGCTTTCCCATAACCGGAAACGTTGCTGATTGTGCAAAGGCTGTAATGACAGCGGATCTCCCCCCCTGTGGGGGAGATGTCCGACAGGACAGAGGGGGGTGATACCCAGATATCCCATCATAACGCCATCACCTCAACAGTCTCACCTGATACATCCCGCCAAAAGCGCTCAACCAGATTGCCAGCCACCTGCAGCCGATACTCAGCCGTCCCGCGCCAGTCGCTCAGCGGTTTGAACGCAGCGGTAACTGCCGCCGCACAGGCTTCAACCGCTTTCGCATCGAACTCTGTCCCAACAAGCGCCCGCTCGGCTTCCACAGCCCGGCGCGGTATTGCCGCCATACCACCAAAGGCAATGCGCGCATTGCGGACCTGTCCATCCTCACGGGTGATGGAAAACGCCGCGCAAACGGTTGAGATGTCCTGATCGTAGCGTTTCGAAATCTTGTAAACGCGGAATTCCTGTCCCGGTTTTGGCTTGGGGATAGACACCGATGCAATCACCTCGTCCGCTCGCAGTTCCGTCTTGCGATAATCGAGGAAGAAATCCTCAAGCGCCATGAACCTTCGCCCATTCAGCGAGGCCAGTTCCACATCCGCGCCGAGGGCAATCAATGCGGGCGGGCCATCGCCAATCGGGCTTGCAGTGCCGATATTACCGCCGATGGTTCCCATGGAGCGAATCTGGGTGGAGCCAAAACGGCGAATGAGCGTGGCAAAGGACGGATAGGAACCGGCAACGCGCGCCAGCACCTCTTCCCACGTCACGGCAGCGCCAAAGCTCAAATGATTGTCGGATTCGCCGATAGCACGCAGTTCACGCACATGCGCCAGCGAGATTACCTCGTCCCAATCGGAATGATAGTCGGCCAGCGCAACACCAAGATCAGTACCGCCGCCCAGAAGCAGGGCATCGGGCTTCTCCTTGCGCAACTGCAGAAGTTCCACCAGCGTTTGGGGCTGATAGAAAGTCGACCCATCTGCAGATATGGCGGCTTGCGGCTCTATCTCCGTGAATGCTGTAACCAGCGGACCGGCAATACCAGCCCCACCCGCGCTCGCAACCTTGCGCGCGGCCTCGACAATGGGCCGGTAGCCGGTGCAGCGGCAAAGATTACCCGCCAGCGCATCATGAATATCGTGGTCGTCAGGCGTGGCATTGTTGGCGGCAAGTCCGGCCAGCGAAATGACAATGCCGGGCGTACAGAAACCGCATTGCGACGAACCGTTCTCGGCCATCGCCGCCTGAACCGGATGCAGGACCTCGGTTTTCAGGCCCTCAACCGTCACCAGCGAACGACCATCAATCTGGCCCATGGCCAGAATGCAGCTATTGGCGGCGTGGTATTGCACCGAATCACCATGGGGATCGCCAATAAGCACCGAACAGGCCCCGCAATCGCCCTCCGCACAGCCTTCCTTGGTTCCCGTCAGGCGCGGCGCGCTGCGCAGCCAGTCAAGCACTGTCATATCCGGCCGGACAGAGGCTTCCTGTTTTTGACCATTGAGAAAAAATCTAATCATATGAGACATGACATGCAGCTTCATCCGGCAACGTTAAACCGTCAAGGGGCATACAACAGGGATGGCAGGTTGGTTCTTGCTGCTCTCGCGCGGATTTGTGCGTGGTTCGTGGGTTCGTGGTTCGACAAGCTCACCATGAGGGAGAGAGGTGCGTGCAGGGAGTCAAGTTCTGCGACGTTGAAGATTATCGTTGCATCCACCCCTCTCCCTCATGGTGAGCAACTGTGTTTGGGTGTTGATCAGATTTGGTGTTCTAATCTCCATGGTGTGTCGGTTTTGATGATGGCGTTGATGATGACGATGAGTTTTCGCATGATGGCCACAATTGCAACCTTGAAGGGTTTTCCAGCGGCTCTGAGTTTCTGGTAGAAGCGTGCCAGTGGCTGGCTCTTGGCCCTTATGATGGAAAGGCACGCCATGTAG
>NZ_JBFRDN010000050.1:0-29667 GCF_052113785.1 Phyllobacterium sp. TAF24
CCTCTGCCCTGTCGGGCATCTCCCCCACAAGGGGGGAGATCACATTGACACGAGCGCTTTCCCACAACCGGAAGCATTGCAGATTGTGCAAAGGCAGTAATACAGCTGATCTCCCCCCTTGTGGGGGAGATGTCCGACAGGACAGAGGGGGGTGAAAGTAGGAGAAGATACCATCTCGCCAACATTTAAGTATGCTGCAGAAGCACTCAACCACAAAACAATAGCCCTCTCCGCTACCCACTCACAATTGACAATATAACAATATGTACATATCCTCATATAAACAAATCATTATCTTTATGGGTGACTCTCATGAACATTCTCAATGTCGGGTTGTTTTCTCTCGCCGCGATTGTCCTGTTGGGCTCACCGGGCCCCGGCATTGCCGCCTTGATTGCTGTTGGCCGCGAAAAGGGCTTTGCCGGAGGGCTCGGGTTTTATGGTGGATTGCAGATCGGGCTTGCCCTTGCTGCCGGGATCAGCGCTGCCGGACTGTTTTCCATCATTCAGGCCATACCCATGGCAATGACCGCCATGACAATTCTGGCAACACTCTATCTGCTTTATCTTGCCTACAGCATCATTACCGCCCCGGTTGGCATGGATGCGGGCAGGCAAGATACAGGTTTTGCCGGAACCGCTCTTGGCGGCTTTCTTCTTGGAATCACCAACCCCAAGGCCTACATCGCCTTCATATCCCTGATGGCATCCTACCCTATCATCAACGCCAATAATTCCGCCGACGTGACCGTCAAATGGCTGGTCTGTATCATCGTGATGGTAGTCGTCGACATTCTCTGGCTATGGTTGGGCGTGATCATTCAGAAAGCCAATATGAAGCCCCGCTCCGAGCGTCTTCTCAATATCGCAATGGGCAGTATCATAGCGGGAACCACCATTATCGCCCTGATATGACCAGGCACCCCGCGCCAATTCATTAAACTTATATCTTGTTTTTGCTCGATTTTCGCGGCATTGAAGAAGGCAACCTCATCAGGAGATTGATCGGATGAAACGTATTTCACTGGCCTTCAGCGCAGCGACCATGGCTCTGGCACTCAGCGCTTGCCAGACAGGCCCTATCAGGGACAGCGGACCGGTGGAGGCTTCCCGCCCTGTCGATGCCGTGCAGGGCCAATGGTTTGATACTTCGGGCGTTGCCTTCTCCAACTTCAATGGCGGCGTTTTTGAAACCCGCGCCAATGACACCAAGGAAAAGCTGGCTGAAGGCAGTTACCGCTTTGCCTCTGCCAATCTGGTCGAGATCAACCTGCGCTCACTTGCCCGCGGCACACAGTCCAAGGTCAATTGCGCGCTCGTCAATCAGGGCCAGCTCAACTGCACGTCATCATCGGGCCAGCAATTCTCGCTGACGCGGCGCGGCGGCCAGACAGGCTGACAACACCTGGTCAGCCCTAACCACCCGGGCTGACCATCTTCCTATAGTTTAGCGGCGAAAACTGCCGCCATTCCCTTGCATGCCACGCCAACTAATGAAAGCATCGGCGCATCTGTCAGACAGGTGTCAACGACCGATGACAGCATCAGGCGATCTCAACAGGGGAACACTTCATGTCAAAAATCCTCGCCAGAATTCTGCTCACCACCTCCGCCCTCACCATGACGGCAGGAGCAGCGCTAGCCGACTACACACTCAATATTCTTCACATTAATGATTTCCACTCGCGGCAGGAATCGATCAACAAATATGATTCAACCTGCTCAGCTGAAGAGGAAAGCAAGAACGAGTGTTTTGGCGGCATTGCCCGGGTAAAAACCAAGGTTGATGAGCGCCGTGCAGCCCTGTCCAAGGATGGCGGCAACGTGATCCTGCTCAATGCCGGTGATGAGTTTCAGGGATCGCTGTTCTATACAACCTATAAGGGCGACGACACAGCCGAGTTCATGAACGGCCTTGGCTATGACGTCATGGCTCTCGGCAATCATGAATTCGACGACGGTGTGGATACACTGGCAAAATTCCTTGGCAAGGTGAAATTCCCTGTCATTTCGGCCAATACGCAGGCCGCAGAAGGCTCGCCAATATCAGGCAAATACAAACCCTATGTGATCAAGGAAATCGGCGGGCAAAAAATCGGCATTGTCTCGGTTATCACAACCGACACCGCTGACATCTCGACACCTGGACCCACTGTCAAGTTTGCCGACGAAATCGAAACTCTGAAAAAAGAAGTCGAGGCGCTCAAAGCCGAAGGCGTCAACAAGATCATC
This sequence comes from Phyllobacterium sp. TAF24, assembly GCF_052113785.1. Taxonomy (NCBI): domain Bacteria; kingdom Pseudomonadati; phylum Pseudomonadota; class Alphaproteobacteria; order Hyphomicrobiales; family Phyllobacteriaceae; genus Phyllobacterium; species Phyllobacterium sp. TAF24. Next base: position 2,233 of record NZ_JBFRDN010000050.1, read on the forward strand.
GCCCTCAACCATGATGGCTATGTCAAGGACAAGGAGATCGCCGCCGCCGTGGATGGCATCGATGTGATCGTTGGCGGCCACAGCCATACACTGTTGTCGAACACCGATCCGCAGGCCCTTGGACCCTATCCAACATTGGTCAAGGGACCATCCGGCCGTGATGTGCCCATCGTTCAGGCCAAATCCTATTCCAAATATCTCGGTGAATTGAAAGTGACCTTCGATGATGACGGCAATGTCATTAAAAGCGAAGGCGCGCCGATCCTGCTCGATTCCTCCGTTGTACCAGATCCCGCCTATCTTGCGCGGGTGAAGGAACTCGCCAAGCCGATTGAGGCCCTGAAAGCCCTGAAAGTGGCCGAATCCAGCGGCGTCATAGAAGCCGCGCGTGAAGTCTGCCGCGCTGTCGAATGCTCCATGGGCAACCTTGTTGCCGACGCCATGGTCGACCGGGTCAAGGATCAGGGCATGACCATTGCCATTATCAATGGCGGCGGTCTGCGCGCCTCCATCGACGCCGGTGATGTGACGATGGGCGAAGTGCTGACGGTCCTGCCCTTCCAGAACACATTATCGACCTTCCAGCTCAAGGGCGCTGATGTGGTGGTCGCGCTTGAAAATGGTGTCAGCCAGATTGATCAGGGTGCGGGCCGTTTTGCGCAGGTTTCCGGCCTCAAATACGCTTTCGACGTATCGAAGCCGGTTGGCCAGCGCGTATCAGCGGTTGAAGTGCGCGATGGCGACAATTGGAAGCCGATTGATACGGCGGCAACCTATGGTGTTGTCTCCAACAACTATATGCGGGCGGGTGGTGACGGCTACAAGATTTTCGCCACCAATGCTGTTAATGCCTATGATTTCGGCCCCGGCCTTGAAGCGGTGGTTTCCGATTATCTGGCCAAGAACACGCCATATAAGCCCTATACGGATGGCCGGATAACGGTTCTTGCCGCCGCAGCACAGACGGCACCCGCGGCAACTGATCCGGCCCCGCCGCTCAAGCCCACTGCAGAACCGGCCAAGCCTGTAGCTGCAGCCCCGGCATCTACCGCAGCCGCACCATCCACCTACACCATCAAGCGCGGCGACAATTTTTGGAACATTGCCAAGCAGGTTTATGGCAATGGTTTCGACTGGAAAAAACTGGCGGAGGCCAATCCAAAAATGATCGCCATGAAGCTGCCCATCGGCAGTGAAATGAAAATCCCGCCGAAATAGCCTCGGCTAGGACAAACAGTCCTAGGGGTGCTTTTTGAACCCGGTATAACTTGAATGTTGTGCCGGGTTCTTTCATATCTCGCCTGATTTTGTGCGTCGGATCGCAATTTACCCCCTATCGCTGCGTCTTTTCGCGCCCTTGCAATCCCGGCCTTCACCACYAGGTTCCAACCGCAAAGCAGGAGTTGAAAGAGATGACGATGTCTGGTGAGGTTGGTGTGGCAATCAAGAAGCCCGGCGACCATCCGCGCATCGAAACGTCAAAAATTGGCGTTCTTCTTGTCAATCTGGGTACACCAGATGGCACCGATGTCACCTCCATGCGCCGTTACCTCAGGGAATTCCTGTCAGACAAACGCGTCATCGAATGGCCGCGCGCCATCTGGCTGCCGGTGCTCTACGGCATTGTTCTGAACACCCGCCCGAAAAAATCCGGTGCCCTTTACGACAAGATCTGGAACCGCGAGCGCAATGAATCGCCGCTGCGTACCTATACCCGCGCGCAGAGCGAGAAGCTGGCGGCGGCCCTGTCATCGCAGCCTGATGTGATCGTCGACTGGGGCATGCGCTATGGACAACCCTCGATTGAGGAGGCTCTGCTGCGTCTCGATAGCCAAGGTTGCAAGCGCATCGTCATGTTCCCGCTCTATCCGCAATATTCGGCAACGACGACGGCAACCGTGAACGACAAATTCTTCGAAGCGCTGATCAAGATGCGCTTCATGCCGGCGACACGCACCGTGCCATCCTATCAGGATGAGGCTGTTTATATCGATGCCCTCGCCGTTTCCATCGAGAAGCATTTCGCCACGCTCGATTTCGAGCCGGAAGTGGTCATTGCCTCCTATCACGGCATCCCGCAAAGCTATTTCAAACGCGGCGACCCCTATCCCTGCCATTGCTGGAAGACGACGCGGCTGTTGCGCGAGCGGCTTGGTTGGGACGAGAAGAAGCTGATCACCTGTTTCCAGTCCCGCTTCGGTCCCGAAGAATGGATGCAGCCCTATACGGACAAGACAGTTGAAAAACTTGGCCGGGAAGGCGTGAAATCCATCGCTGTTTTCAATCCCGGCTTTGTGGCCGATTGTCTGGAAACGCTGGAGGAAATTGCCGTTGAAGCCGGAAAAACCTTCCGTGACAGTGGCGGCGTCAATTTCACCCATATCCCCTGCCTCAACGATTCCGACGAGGGCATGAAGGTGATTGAAGAGCTGGTCCGGCGCGAATTGCAGGGCTGGATCTGAACGGGCGGAACTCCTGTATAATTGGCGCTCAAGCCTTTCTGAGATCATGACTTTAGTCTATCTTGGCATCACCCCTGCAAAGGGCGATGATACGAGATGACATTGGTCCTGATGTCACGCAAGGGAGAGTATAATGCCGTTCAACGGTTTTGATTTTACCATTCCGGTACTGGTTGTTCTGGTGCTGGTTGTACTTTTCGCAGGTGTTAAAACCGTACCCCAGGGTTACAATTATACCATCGAGCGTTTTGGTAAGTATACCCGCACCCTTGCGCCCGGCCTCAGCCTTATCGTCCCGTTCTTTGATCGCATCGGCGCCAAGCTGAACATGATGGAACAGGTGCTCGACGTTCAGACACAGGAAGTCATCACCAAGGACAATGCCAACATCGCTGTCGACGGTATCGCCTTCTATCAGATTCTCAATGCACCACAGGCCGCCTATCAGGTCAGCGGATTGCAGAACGCCATTTTGAACCTCACCATGACCAATATCCGTACGGTCATGGGTTCGATGGACCTTGATGAGCTCCTGTCCAACCGCGATGCAATCAATGACCGCCTCCTGCGTGTGGTTGACGAGGCCGCACATTCCTGGGGCATCAAGATGACCCGCGTTGAGATCAAGGACATCAATCCACCCAAGGATCTGCTCGACTCCATGGCGCGCCAGATGAAGGCTGAGCGCGAGAAGCGTGCATTGGTTCTGGAAGCAGAAGGCAACCGCAACGCGCAAATCCTGCGCGCCGAGGGGCTGAAACAGGCGCAAATTCTTGAAGCTGAGGGCAAGCGCGAAGCTGCCTATCGCGAAGCCGAAGGCCGTGAACGTCTGGCGCTGGCTGAAGCCAAAGCAACCGAGCTTGTTTCGGCGGCGATCAGCAATGGTAACGTGCAGGCAATCAACTACTTCGTCGCCCAGAAATACACCGAGGCTTTCGGTAAATTTGCAACTAGTAACAACCAGAAACTCATTCTGATGCCGATGGAAGCATCGTCACTGGTCAGTACCCTCGGCGGCATCGGCGCCATTGCCAAGGAAGTCTTTGGCGATGCAGCCCAGACCACCGAGCGGGCAGCAAGCCCGGCACAGCCGGCGCGCGGACGCACCGTTCCGGGCACCACAGGTGGTTCCGGCCAGTCGTCGTAACCAACCAGCGGAGGAGTTGCACTGATGTTGGAACATCTCTTCTACGAACTCGGTCCCTGGAACTGGGTAGTGCTCGGCTTTGCCCTGCTTATTTTCGAAGTGGCAGCGCCCGGCATCTTCCTTCTATGGTTCGGTATCGCCGCCATTATCGTCGGCTTCCTGACAATCCTCGTGCTTGGACCGCTATTCGCCATTGGCTGGCAGATCCAGATCATCCTGTTTCTGGTTTTGTCGGTGATTTCGGTGTTCATCGGGCGGCGGTTCATGGGCGCAACCGATGTGCCCACGGATGAACCGCTGCTCAACCGGCGCAATGAACAACTGATTGGCCAGATCGTCGTGCTCGAAGAGGCAACGGTCAACGGGCGTGGACGCGCACGGATTGGCGACAGCCTCTGGCGTGTCAAAGGCCCTGACCTTGCCGCTGGCAGCAAAGTGAGAATTACCGGAACCGATCAGGGAACGCTGACGGTGGAAGCGGCTTGAGTTAATTGCGCGATGGTGGTTCGTGGTTCGTGGTTCGTGGTTCGTGGTTCGACAAGCTCACCATGAGGGAAAGTGTGGATGCAATGCTATTCACAAAGATTGCAGAATAAAGCTCCCCTCATCCTGAGCCTGTCGAAGGGCCTCATGGTGAGCAGCGCAAGAGCCGCACTTGCGAGCATGCTTGTCGGCACGGTTTTCGGATTGCGCGTCATCACTTCCTCAACCTTCATGCCCACCAGATTGCGGTGAAGGTTGCGCGACAGATCGCCATCGGTGATGATTCCGGCCAGCGAGCCATCATCATTCTGCACGGCAATACAGCCAAAGCGCTTGTCCGACAGCACCTTCATGGCATCGGGAATGGAGGTTCCCAGCGGAACCAGCGGAATCTGGTCACCGCGATGCATGATCTCGCGCACATGGGTCAGGCTCGCGCCCAGCGATCCGCCCGGATGGAATGTCTTGAAATCAATAGCCGTGAAACCCCGCGCCTCAAGCAGAGCGATGGCAATCGCATCCCCTACGGCCAGTTGCACCAGCGGCGATGTGGTCGGCGCAAGCCCATGCGGGCATGCTTCGGTAATTTTTGGCAGCAACAGCACCACGTCTGCGGCCGTTGCCAGTGCCGAGTTTTCACCCGCCGTCAAGGCGATAAGCGGAATACGGAACCGTCTGGAATAGCTGACGATACCTTTGAGTTCTGCCGTATCACCCGACCAGGAGATGGCGAGAATGGCATCGTCACTGCCAATCATGCCGAGATCGCCATGATTGGCTTCGGCTGGATGCACGAAAAAAGCGGGGGTGCCCGTCGAAGCAAAGGTCGCTGCAATCTTGGCACCGATATGGCCGCTCTTGCCGACGCCCGTTACGATAATTCTGCCGCGCACCGCTGCAATGCTCTCAACAGCCCGAGCGAAAGCATCAGCCAGATTTCCATCCAGCGCTTCGCGCAATGCGCTCAGCCCGTCTCTCTCGGTTGAAATTGTCCGCTTTGCTGAATCGATCGCTGCGGATTTGTCGAGTTTGGTGTCGTTTATTGCCTGCATGGCCAGAACCGTTAGCGCTTTGCTGGCGCGCTGTCCATTTTTTGTTGTGAGCAGGTCCTGAAACGCCCTCACCCTCAGGCCCGGAAACCAGTCATTAACCATGACAGTTTACCCTCCGGAAAGGTTCGAACTCATTGGCAATGCTCATTCATGCATCATTGGCACCCACGCATCGAAGCACCGCCCTGCAGCGGCAGCTTCAAGTCTGTGATCAACTTCTGTCTGTGGACAGGGTTGATGAGCAGCGTTGCGTTTGCCTTAAGCGGAACAGCTTTTGCCCAGCAGGCGACGCCTTTGCGCGGGCCTGTGGATGAAAATGTCCTGCAAACTCAACAGAATACCCCGCCCCGCCCCGCCACTCGTCCGGCAGCAAATTCATCCACGCCGACGCCTGCCTCCAGCAACAATGATGGCATTCCGTCCACGCCCTATCAGCCTGTCAGCCCCGGTGCCTTGCCCGATGATGATGCGGGCAATCTTGGTCTGAACGGCGTACCGGTGAATGACGGCTCGCCGCCATCCGGACCTGTGGATAACAGCGGCGGTCTCAACCCTCCGCCCGCCACGGTGCCCGCCGAGATCCCGATTCCCGCCGACCGCGCGACAGCGGCAACCCAGCGAACCCGCCCCGGCCAGCGACCACTGCGACCCGGCCAGACACCCGATGCGCTGACAACCGGTGCGCTGGAAGACGAGACAACTGGCAACCCCAAGGCGCAACGCGCCGACAAGGATAATTTGCCTGAAGCCGCAATCGAGCGCCGCTTCGTCAAGCCGGACCCTGAACCCTTTGCGCCGCTTGGCATCAGGGCGGGCACTGTCACGCTGCGTCCATCCATCTCGCAAGGTATTCGCGCCACGACGAATGCTGACGATAGTTCCGATGGCAAAAGCGCTGTTCTGTCGGAAACCCGGCTGCGCATGCGCGCGACCACCGATTGGTCGCGCCATTCTGCCTTTCTCGATTTTGACGGCACCTACGACAAGACGATTTCCGGCGAAGACTATTCGGCACCAAATATTGGGCTGCGCGGCGGCTTCAAGCTTGATCTTGGCGAACGGACAACCGTAACGGGCGAAGGCGGCTACCGCTACCGGCAGGAAGATGCCAGCGCACCAACAGCCGTTATCGGCGCATCGAACCGGCCCGCCGTGCAGGAACTCGATGCCACATTGGGCGTGCGGCATGAATTTGGCCGGTTCTTCGGCGAGGTAAAGGGCAAAGTCGACCATACAACCTATGGAAAGGCGGAATTTCCTGACGGAACGACGATCAGCCAGAAGGACCGCGACAATACCTTTGCCAGCATCGCTCTGCGTGGTGGCTTTGAAATGTCACCGGCTATCAAGCCGTTCGCCGAAGTTGAAATCGGCAAGCTGATGTATGATCAGACCGAGGACTCCAACGGGTACCGCCGCTCCGGTTTGCGCACCGCCCTGCGTGGCGGCATCGAGGCGGATTTTGGCGAAAAACTTTCCGGCGAATTGGCCCTTGGCTATCTGCGGCAGGGTATTGATGACAACAGGCTATCGGATGTGGATGGTGTCAGCGTTGACGGGGCAATCAAATGGTCGCCGCAGCGCGGGACAGTTGTTAATCTTGGCCTGCTGACCCGCGTCGAGGGCGCGACAGCTCCCAATGATAGCGGCTCGATCTTTTATGAGGGAAGGCTCGGCATCAAACGCCAGATCCGCTCCAATCTGAGCGTCAATGCGGAACTCACCGCATCCCTGCGTGACAACAAGGATGGCAGTGGTCTCGACAAAGGCTTTGGGGCGGAGGTCGGTGCAACCTACTGGTTCAACCGTTTCCTTGGGCTTGATGTGAGCGCCCGCCACCGCATAACGCGCAGTGAGGTCGATACCCGCCAGACCACGGAAAGCAGTGTTTATATGGGGCTGACGCTGCAGCGGTGAGGTTGGCCTGTCGGCGCAGAAGGCACCACCGGCGCGGCAGCGGTGGGGATGAGACATTCACCCCCCTCTGTCCTGTCGGACATCTCCCCCACAAGGGGGGAGATCAGCTTGTATATTCGTTTCAACCAACCTTCAGCGTTGCAGTTTACGCGAAAGCCTTCATGTCGATGTGATCTCCCCCCTTGTGGGGGAGATGTCCGACAGGACAGAGGGGGGTGAAATACGAGAGGAAATCAAATGCCCCTCTTGCAATCTCTCAATCCTTGCGCGGTTGAATTGTCTTCAGCATGTTGCCGATATTGTCGATAACGCCATTACGAATGTCATTGCGCCACAGCGCAAACGCCACATTGGCCTCGACAAAACCTTCCTTGGAGCCCGTATCATAGGTGCGCCCACGGAAGTGATACCCGAAGAAATCCTGCTGCTTGGCCAGCTTCAACATCCCGTCGGTCAGCTGAATTTCATTGCCCGCACCGCGCTCCTGATGTTCCAGAATATCAAAAATCTCCGGCTGCAGGATATAGCGGCCATTGATATAGAGATTGGACGGCGCAGTGCCCTTGGCCGGCTTTTCGACCATCTCGGTCAGCTCGAAACCGTTACCGACATCCTTGCCCTTGCCGACAATACCATATTTGTGGGCTTCCTCAGGATCGCATTCCTGCACGGCAACAATATTGCCACCAGCCTGATTGTAGAGTTCCACCATATCGGCGAGGCAGCCCTTCTTCTCCGGCTGCATGATCATATCGGGCAGAAGCAGCGCGAAAGGCTCGTCGCCGACGATATCGCGGGCGCACCATACCGCATGGCCAAGTCCCATCGGCACCTGCTGGCGGGTAAAGCTTGTTGTTCCCGGTCCCGGCTGAATACCCTGCAATTCGTCGAGCAGCGCAGTCTTTCCGCGTTCGGCGAGCGTCGCGTAAAGTTCGTACTGCGCATCAAAATAATCCTCGATAACCGCCTTGTTGCGGCCGGTTACGAAGATGAAATGTTCTATCCCGGCCTCGCGGGCTTCATCCACCACATACTGAATGACCGGCTTGTCAACAACCGTCAGCATTTCTTTGGGAATGGATTTGGTGGCCGGAAGAACGCGGGTACCAAAACCGGCGACTGGAAGAACGGCTTTGCGGATTTTTTTCGCTGTGGTCACAATATGCTCCCCATCTCTGCACTACATTCAGTTAACATTGGTAATGGACATTTGAACCGCAAAGAATGAAAATAGTTTGTGCGGCGCAATAAACATTTTTTTCGCTTGGTAATGTTCGCGCATGAATGGCCAAATATTAGGCACTTTGTCTGAAGAAAACCCATTCACATGAACGAAATGGCGCCCGCCCGCCACGCATGGTAAACTAATTCCTAACTTTGATGTGCGTAATTTATCGTTTGACCGGAATAGGTGGCAACACAGTTCAAGGAGACAACATGTTTGAGAGTCCGTCGGCTTTCGCAAAGCGCATCATGATTTTGGCCGCAACCGCGAGCCTGGCTTTTGCAGTAACGGCGACGAACGCCTCCGCCGATGCAAAATTCCAGGGCTGGATTGCAGGCTTCCGTACCACTGCCATGCAGAGCGGCATTTCCGCATCAACGTTCCAGCGCGCCTTTGCCGGTATCACGGAAATTGATCCTGAGGTCCTGCAGAAGGCTTCATACCAGCCGGAATTTGTTGCTCCTGTCTGGGATTATGTTGACAATCGCGTCAATGAACATTCCATCACCACCGGCCGCGACATGGCGCGCAAATACAGCCGCTGGCTCAGCTCCATTGAGAAAAATTACGGCGTTGACCGCAATGTTCTCTTGGCGATCTGGTCCATGGAGACCAATTACGGCGAAGCCATGCAGCGCCCTGACATCATGCGCGATGCCGTGCGTTCGCTCGCGACCCTTGCCTATGCCGACCAGCGCCGGGCAAAATATGCACGCACGCAGCTGATTGCTGCCATGAAAATCCTGCAGACTGGCGATATTGACCGCAGCCACCTGACCGGTTCGTGGGCTGGGGCGCTTGGCCATACGCAGTTCATTCCCACCAGTTATCTGGCCTATGCCGTGGACATGGATGGCAATGGCAAACGTGATATCTGGACCTCCATTCCCGATGCGCTGGCGACAGCCGCCAATCTTCTGGCCAAGAACGGTTGGGAATCAGGCCGGACCTGGGGCTATGAAGTCACACTGCCAGCCGGACGCAAATTCCCTGCCGGTTCGCGCACGATGGCGGAATGGCAGAGCCTCGGTGTTGTCAGGGCCAATGGCAAACCCTTCCCGCGTGGCGGCGAAAAGGCCCAGCTCAAGGTTCTTGACGGCCGTGAAGGTCCTGCCTTCCTGATGACCAAGAATTTCTCGGTACTCAAGAACTACAACAATGCTGATAAATACGCGCTTGCTGTCGGTCTTCTCGCCGATCAGATCGGCGGCGCACCGGCCCTGCGTCAGGACTGGAATCGCCCCTTCACACCAATATCGATGAAGGAGCGCGAAGAATTGCAGACACATTTGCGCGCACTGGGCTATTATGATGGCGAAGTGGACGGAAAAATCGGCTCGAGCTCGCGAAATGCCATTCAGGCATTCCAGAAGCGCATGGGCCTTGATCCGGATGGTCATCCCAGCAAGGAAGTATTGACCGTTATCCGCAAGCGATAAGGTTTGGAACTGTCATGGACACAATGAAGCGACCGGCTCTGATTCGTTGCCTTGTTGTGTCCATATCCCTCGGTGCCGCTGGCGGACTTGTATTTACCGATATTGCCGCCGCACAGCAGCGCACCCTGCTCGACATGCTGTTTGGTCAGCGCCGCGAGGTCTATCGCGAGAACACCGACCGGATGATTTTCGACGAAAACAACCGTCCGACCCGTCCATCCAAGAATCGCACCACCAAGCGGGCCGAACGACCCAAGCCACAGCCCGCAGCACCCGCGAGTGAAAACACGGCTCCAACGGCCGAACCCGTCATTCCGTCAAAACTGACTGACGCCAAAACCATTCTTGTTGTGGGTGACTTCATGGCCAGTGGCCTTGCCGAGGGCCTCGACGCGGCATTCATGGATTCGCCCGGCGTGCGCGTGGTCGACAAGAGCGACGGCTCCTCGGGCTTTGTGCGCAGCGATCACCGCGATTGGCCTGCGACGGTTGGCAGCCTGATTGATGCGGAAAAGCCTGCCGTCGTTGTTGTGATGATCGGCGCCAATGACCGCCAGCAATTCCTCAACGGACCGGCCTTGCAAAGCGAGGAATGGGCCAAGCAATATCAGGCACGGATCAAGGCATTTCTGGAAGCCGTCAAGAAGTCGGGCCACCCCATCGTCTGGGTTGGGCAACCCTCATTCAAATTCAAGAACATGACGAATGACCTGCTCGCGTTCAACGAGCTTTATCGCAGCGCGACCGAAAAGGCCGAGGGCAAGTTCGTCGATGTCTGGGAAGGGTTTGTTGATCAGAGCGGCAGCTTTACGCTTTCGGGTTTTGACGTATCGGGCCAGACCGCGCGCCTGCGCAACAATGATGGTGTTGGATTGACCACCGCAGGCAAGCGCAAGCTCGCCTTCTATGCGGAAAAGCCACTGCGGCAGATGCTTGGCAATGCGACATCACCCGCCATTGCTGCGATCAAACCCGGCTCGCCGGTGCAGGCACTGCCTGAAACACCGCAGGCGCCCGTGAAGATTGATCGCATTGCACCAATTAGCCTCAGTGACCCGGAACTGGATGGCGGAACTGATCTCTTGGGCGCGGCCCCAAAAGGCACGGCAGCCGATAAATCCGCACAGGACAAATTGCTGATCGAGGGATCGGCACCGGACGCCCAGCCTGGCCGTATCAATGATTATTCCTGGCCCAAAAAGCCAGACGCGGCGACGAAATAGCAGCGGCCGACCCTTTCCTTTTGAGGAAAGGGTCTAGAGCTTTTATCGCGGCAGAACCGACGTGCCCATCAGCGCTTCATCGATGGACTGCGCTGCCTGCCTGCCTTCACGGATAGCCCAGACGACCAGCGACTGGCCACGGCGGATATCGCCCGCCGTGAAAAGCTTGTCGACGCTGGTGCGGTAATCCTTCTCATTGGCGCTAAGCGAGCGATTGCCGCGACGATCCGCACGCATCTCCAGCGCATCGCCGAGTTCCTTGACCACGCTTGTTTCGAACGGACCGGAGAAACCAATGGCAATGAATGCCAGATCCGCCTTGATATAAAACTCCGTACCGGCGATGGGCTTGCGCGCTTCATCGACTTCACAGCATTTGACATGGGTCAGCGTGCCGTTTTCACCGATGAATTCAAGCGTTGCCACCTGGAATTCGCGATCCGCACCTTCTGCCTGCGAGGAAGATGTGCGCATTTTCGTTGCCCAATAGGGCCAGACGCTCAGCTTGTCTTCCTTTTCCGGCGGTTGCGGGCGGATATCAAGCTGTGTGACCTTGACCGCACCCTGACGGAATGCTGTACCAACACAATCCGAAGCTGTATCGCCGCCGCCAACCACAACCACGTGGCGGCCTGAGGCAACGATTGGATCGCTCGGCCATGCCACCGATTCGATGTTCTCGCGGCCAACCCTGCGGTTCTGCTGCACGAGATAATTCATCGCATCATGCACACCTTCAAGTTCGGCGCCCGGAATACCCGCCGGGCGGGGTGTTTCCGCGCCGCCGCAATAAAGCACCGCATCATAGCTATCGAGCAGTTCCTGCACCGGCTTGTTGATACCGACATTGACGCCATAGAAGAAGGTAACGCCCTCGCCTTCCATCTGCGCCACGCGGCGATCGATGAAGTGCTTTTCCATCTTGAAATCAGGGATACCATAACGCAGCAGGCCACCGGCGCGGCTTTCGCGCTCATAGACGTGCACTTCGTGGCCAACACGGGCAAGCTGCTGCGCAGCGGCCATTCCTGCGGGCCCCGACCCAATGATCGCTACGTTCTTGCCTGTTTTGGAAGCAGCAGGCTGCGGAATGATAAGGCCCTTTTCATAGGCCTTGTCGGAAATCGCCTGTTCCACCGTCTTGATGGAAACCGGCACATCTTCGAGGTTAAGCGTGCAGGCTTCCTCGCATGGTGCGGGGCAAATGCGGCCAGTGAATTCAGGAAAATTATTGGTGGAATGCAGGTTGCGGATCGCCTCATCCCAATTGTCGTTGTAGACGAGATCGTTCCAGTCAGGAATCTGGTTATGCACCGGACAGCCCGTCGGCCCATGGCAGAATGGAATGCCGCAATCCATGCAGCGTGCCGCCTGCTTCTTCACCTCGCCATCGGTCATGGGAATGGTGAATTCGCGGAAATGGCGAATGCGGTCAGACGCTGGCTGATACTTTCCGACCTGTCGGTCGATCTCTAGAAAACCTGTAACCTTACCCATAAAACTGCTCCCCTCACCCTTGGAGGACCACCCATTCCCAATCTTGGGTCCGGGCAGCATTGGACCCCATGCCGAGCATCATTTTGATGACGCTCGAAGCATGGTGTGCGTTGATTTTATTCCGCTGCGACACCCATCCGCATGCGCTCCATATCTTCGAGCGCGCGGCGATATTCGACCGGCATGACTTTCACGAATTTTGGCCGGAAGGTTTCCCAATTATCGAGAATTTCCTTGGCCCGGCCCGAGCCCGTGTAATGCATGTGGTTCGAGATGAGCTGCACGAGACGTTCCTCGTCATGTCGGGTCATATTACCAGAAACATCGACGCGGCCCTTATGGGCCAGATCGCCGCCGTGATGGTGCAGTTTTTCGAGAATATCATCCTCTTCCGGCACCGGTTCCAGCTCAACCATCGCCATGTTGCAGCGCTGGGCAAAATCGCCGGCCTCGTCAAGCACATAAGCTACGCCGCCGGACATACCAGCCGCGAAGTTACGTCCCGTCTGGCCGATAACCACGACGACACCGCCTGTCATATATTCGCAGCCGTGATCCCCCGTACCCTCGACCACCGCAATGGCGCCGGAGTTGCGAACCGCAAAGCGCTCGCCCGCCACACCACGGAAATAGGCTTCGCCTTCAATGGCACCGTAAAGCACGGTATTGCCGACAATGATGGAGTTTTCAGGCACGATTTTTGTATCATCCGGCGGACGGATAACAATGCGTCCACCGCACAGACCCTTGCCGACATAATCGTTGCCATCGCCGATCAGTTCGAACGAGATACCGCGTGCGAGGAACGCCGCGAAGGACTGGCCCGCTGTACCGTTGAACTTGACCGAAATCGTATCCTCGGGCAGCCCCTTGTGCCGGTAGCGCTTGGCAACCTCGCCCGAAAGCATGGCACCGGCGGAACGGTCGACGTTCTTGATCGGCATTTCGATCTTCACCGGAATCTTGCTTTCCAGCGCCGACTTGGCCTGTTCGATCAGCTTGCGATCCAGAATATCGACAATCGGATGGTTCTGGCGTTCGGTCCAGCGCGTCTTTTCCTCCGGTGCTTCCGGCTTGTGGAAGATGCGGGTGAAATCGAGGCCCTTGGCTTTCCAGTGATCGATCATCTCGCGCTTTTCGAGAAGTTCGGCCTTGCCGACGATCTCTTCAACTTTGGTATAACCCATCTCGGCCAGGAACTGCCGCACCTCTTCCGCCATGAAGAAGAAGAAGTTGATGACATGCTCAGGCGTGCCCTTGAAGCGCTTGCGCAGGACCGGGTCCTGTGTTGCCACGCCAACCGGACAGGTGTTGAGATGGCACTTGCGCATCATGATGCAACCGGCGGAAATCAGCGGCGCAGTGGAAAAGCCGAATTCATCGGCACCAAGCAACGCGCCAATGATCACGTCACGGCCCGTACGCAGACCGCCATCGACCTGCAGCGCAATACGCGAGCGCAAACCGTTGAGCACCAGCGTCTGCTGCGTTTCGGCTAGGCCCATCTCCCACGGGGAACCGGCATGCTTCAGCGAAGTCAGCGGCGATGCACCCGTTCCGCCATCATAACCTGAAATGGTGATGTGATCGGCACGCGCCTTGGCAACACCGGCCGCAACCGTGCCAACGCCCACTTCCGACACCAGCTTGACCGAAACATCGGCTTCTGGATTGACGTTCTTCAGATCGTAAATGAGCTGCGCCAAGTCCTCGATGGAATAGATATCATGGTGCGGCGGTGGTGAAATCAGACCGACACCGGGTGTTGAGTGACGCGTCTTGGCAACCGTCGCATCGACCTTGTGACCGGGCAGCTGACCACCTTCGCCGGGTTTGGCACCCTGCGCAACCTTGATCTGCATCATATCGGAGTTGACGAGATATTCCGTCGTCACGCCAAAACGCCCTGATGCCACCTGCTTGATGGCGGAACGCTCAGGGTTCGGCTTACCATCAGGCAGCGGATAGAAGCGATCCGGCTCCTCGCCGCCCTCACCCGTGTTCGACTTGCCGCCGATCCGGTTCATGGCAATGGCCAGCGTTGTATGTGCCTCACGGCTGATCGAGCCGAATGACATGGCACCGGTCGAGAACCGCTTGACGATGTCTTTGGCTGGTTCAACATCATCAATGGAGACAGGCTTGCGCCCGGTATCGCCAGCCATCTTGATCTTGAACAAGCCGCGGATTGTCTGCGCCCGAGCCGACTCGCTGTTCACCAGATCGGAATATTCGGTGAAGGTCGTGGCAGAGTCCGTGCGCACCGCATGCTGGAGCTTGGCAACCGCATCCGGCGACCACAGATGTGCCTCGCCGCGCATGCGGTAGGCATATTCACCGCCGACTTCCAATGTGTTGAGCAGAACAGGATCATTGCCGAATGCGTCGCGGTGACGGCGAACCGTTTCCTCGGCCACTTCCTCCAGACCAACACCTTCAATCGTTGTTGCCGTTCCGAAGAAGAAGCGGTCAACAAACTCAGACTTCAGGCCAACAGCGTCGAAAATCTGCGCGCCGCAATAGGACTGGTAGGTGGAAATGCCCATTTTGGACATGACCTTGAGAATGCCCTTGCCGATCGACTTGATGTAACGCGATACGACTTCCTTTGAATCCACCTCCGGCGGAAACTCGCCGCGCTTGTGCATGTCGAGCAGCGTATCGAAGGCCAGATAGGGATTGATTGCTTCCGCGCCGTAACCGGCAAGGCAGCAGAAATGATGCACTTCGCGCGGCTCGCCGGATTCCACGACGAGGCCAACCGATGTGCGCTGGCCCTTGCGGATCAGGTGATGGTGGACAGCTGCTGTTGCCAGAAGCGCCGGGATTGGAATGCGGTCCGGTCCGACCTGACGGTCGGAGAGGATGATGATGTTATAGCCGCCATGAACAGCCGCTTCCGCCCGCTCGCACAGGCGCTCCAGCGCACCGGCAAGACCAGCGGCACCTTCCACGACATTGTAGGCGATATCCAGCGTCTTCGTATCGAAGCGATCTTCCGTATGACCAATCGAGCGGATCTTTTCGAGATCGCCATTGGTCAGGATCGGCTGGCGCACTTCCAGACGCTTGCGGCGCGAGGAGCCAACCAGATCGAAAATATTCGGACGTGGCCCGATGAACGAGACAAGGCTCATCACCAGTTCTTCGCGGATCGGATCAATCGGCGGGTTGGTGACCTGCGCAAAGTTCTGCTTGAAATAGGTATAAAGCATCTTCGACTTGTCGGACATGGCCGAAATCGGCGTGTCCGTACCCATCGAGCCGATGGCTTCCTGACCGGTTGTCGCCATCGGCGACATCAGGAGCTTGGTGTCTTCCTGCGTATAGCCGAAGGACTGCTGGCGATCGAGCAGGCTGACATCCTTGCGCAGCGCGCGCGGTTCAACCGGGCTCAACTCTTCAAGAATAAGCTGCGTGTTCTTCAGCCATGTCTTGTAGGGATGGCGGTTGGCGATCTCGGACTTGATCGTGTCATCAGAAACGATCTCGCCCTTTTCCATGTCGATCAGCAGCATGCGGCCCGGCTGGAGCCGCCACTTCTTGACGATCTTCTCCTCCGGCACCGGCAAGACACCAGCTTCCGACGCCATGATGACAAAATCATCATCGGTGACGATATAGCGGGCCGGACGCAGGCCGTTACGATCAAGCGTCGCACCAATCTGGCGGCCATCGGTGAAGGCAACCGCAGCGGGGCCATCCCATGGCTCCATCAGCGCCGCGTGATATTCGTAGAACGCCTTGCGGTCATCCGACATCAGCTTGTTGCCGGACCATGCCTCCGGGATGAGCATCATCATCGCATGGGCGAGCGAATAGCCACCCTGAAACAGGAATTCCAATGCATTGTCGAAGCAGGCCGTATCGGACTGGCCCTCATAGGAAATCGGCCACAGCTTCGAAATGTCGTTACCAAAGAATTCGGAGTCAACAGACGCCTGACGCGCCGCCATCCAGTTGACGTTGCCGCGCAGGGTGTTGATTTCACCATTGTGCGCGACCATGCGATATGGATGCGCCAGCTTCCAGGACGGGAACGTGTTGGTCGAGAACCGCTGGTGCACCAGCGCGACGGCGCTGACAAAGCGCGGGTCCTTCAGATCCTTGTAATAGGCACCAACCTGATAGGCGAGGAACATGCCCTTATAGACAATGGTGCGCGCCGACATGGACACGACATAGAAGTCGCTCTCCTTGCCGCCGTTTTCCTGATAGATGCGGTTCGAGATCACCTTGCGCAGGATAAACAACCGGCCTTCGAAATCCTCGTTGGATTCGATGTTCGGGTTGCGACCGATAAACACCTGACGATGGAATGGCTCGGTTGCAGCGATGTGCGGGGCCTTCGACAACGATGCGTTATCGACAGGAACATCGCGGAAGCCGATGAGCGTCTGACCTTCCGAAGCAATGACTTCCGTGATCACGGTTTCAATATGCGCGCGCTCTTCGGCATCCTGCGGCATGAAGAGATAACCGACCGCGTAATGGTTGACCGCAGGCAGTTCAACGCCCTTCTCAGCCCATTCCGCGCGGAAAAACGCATCGGGAATCTGCACGAGCATACCTGCGCCATCACCCATCAGCGGATCAGCGCCGACGGCACCGCGATGCGTCAGGTTTTCGAGCATGAACAGCCCGTCTTCAATGATCTTGTGGGATTTCACACCCTTCATATGCGCAACAAAGCCAACGCCGCAGGCATCATGTTCATTGCGCGGATCGTACAAGCCTTGTCGGGCGGGAATGCCTGACGATTTATTGGTTTTGACCGCACGAGTCTGTACGGCCTGAGCAAGTTCAGTCGTTACAGATGGCGTCAAATCCGACATCGTCAATTCCTCCATATGAGCCCCTTGGGGCGGTCAATTTCTCGCAGGACGGAATAGCATATATTCCTGTCCCCTCTGGTGCGGCATATCTTCCGTTTGCAAACTGCAGTCACTGTTTTGAGGACGGAAGCACCCTGCTTGCCATCCTCGCCTTGGGATCATGCAAATTAGGACAGCATTGCTGTCATATCCTCATATGCCAGAATAATTCCAAACAAACAAGATGGAAAAGCAAAAAATAACCGCATGGGACGAAATATCCTTGCGCTAAATGTCGCAAAATTATGCCGTTCATTTCGAAACAGGCGTTTTCCGCTAAATATACGAGAGAAAACAGAATGTTTCGCCGGACCGTTCAAAAATCACCGGCAAGAAAGGCACCCCGCTCACCTTTTCAGTCACAGAGGAAAAGCGTAAGCGTGGATATATCAGTTCCATACCCCGAGGTCATTTCATGCATTTTGCATCCGATAATTGGGCCGGTGCCCATCCGAAAATTGCCGAAAATCTGACACGCCATGCGGGCGGTTTTGCTTCGGCCTATGGCACCGGTGATCTCGACCGGTCCGTGCACCAGACATTCAACACAATTTTTGAACGGGAAGTGGCGGTTTTCTTTGTCGGCACCGGCACGGCCGCCAATTCGCTTGGCCAAGCCGCCATGGCCAGACCGGGCGGCATCACCTTTGCCCATCGCGAAGCGCATATGATTGCCGACGAAGCAGGCGCGCCAAGCTTTTTCACGGGCGGAGCACGCGTGCTGCCCTTGGATGGCGCAACCGGCCGTATCGATATTGCCAATCTTAAAGCCGCAATGAACGGCTTTCCACCCGGTCATGTCCACGCCGGCCAACCCATGAGCGTCTCGATCACCCAATCGACCGAAAGCGGGACGATCTATGAACTGGCCGAGATCGCAGCCATCTCCGCAGTCTGCAAGGACAATGGTCTGCCTTTGCATATGGATGGCGCACGCTTTGCCAATGCGCTTGTATCACTTGGATGCACCCCCGCCGAGATGACCTGGAAAGAGGGTGTCGATATCCTGTCGTTCGGCGGCACCAAGAATGGTTGCTGGTGTGCTGAAGCGCTGGTTTTCATGAATCCCGAACAGGCAAAGGATATGCCATACATCCGCATGCGCTCCGCCCAGAACTTTTCGAAGTCCCGCTTCATTGCCGCGCAGTTCGAGGCCTATTTTGCTGACGGACTTTGGCTGGAAACCGCTGCTCACGCCAATGCCATGGCGGCGGAACTTGCCAAACTCATCGGTGCATCGAAGGAGTTGCGCCTCGCCTGGCAACCGCGTGCCAATGAAGTCTTCGCCATCATGAAAAAGCAGACATCGGCAAAGCTGCAATCATCAGGCGCAGCATTCTACGATTGGTTCACGCCCCATGCGGAAAAGGGCCTGTTGGAAGAAGATGAGACAATCACCCGTTTCGTCACCAGCTTTGCCACGACGCCTGAAGATATCAGCCGCTTTGGCGATCTCATCGCGTAAAGAAGCGGCAGAGATGGTGCCTTTTATTTGCATGAGCGTGGATTCGTGGTTCGTGGTGCGTGGTTCGACAAGCTCACCATGAGGGAGAGGGATGGTGAAAGGGAGCCAAATTCTGCAACCTTTATGCTACAATCTTTACGCTGCGATCTTTGCGATTAGCGTTGCATCCTCCCTTTCCCTCATGGTGAGCTTGTCGAACCACGCACCACTGGACATGCAACCCCCGCATAAAAAAAGCGGCGCAATCGCGCCGCTTCTTTCACTCTAGCCGTTAAAGCTTAGTTCGCAGTCTTGGCTTCAATCTGCTTGGCTGTCTTTTCAGACAGGGCAGTGACAGCAATCTTGCGCGGCTTCATTTCCTCGGGGATTTCGCGCTTCAAATCAATGTGCAGCAAGCCATTTTTCAGGCTGGCACCACTGACTTCGACGAAATCGGCAAGGTGAAAGCGGCGTTCGAAAGCGCGCGAAGCAATGCCGCGATACAGCGTTTCAGCATTCTCGTCGGTGGTTTCGGTGCCCTTCTCGCCCGTTACCTTGAGCTGGTTGCGATGGGCTTCGATCTGGATTTCATCTTCCGAGAAACCGGCAACAGCCATGGTAATGCGATAGGCATTCTCGCCAGTCCGCTCGATATTGTAGGGCGGATAGGTCTGAGCACCATCTGGCTGGGCCAGCGAATCAAGAATAGTGAAAAGCCGGTCGAAACCGACGGTCGAACGATAGAGTGGGGAAAAATCAACGTGACGCATAGTAAGCCCTCCTTTAGAGCGACAAGGTTGCGTAATTCTGGTTCTTGATGAGACTCCCTTATTGGCAAGTCCCGCTGAACCAGTGATCCCGTTATGGCGATCACAATAGATAGTTGGTAAAGGGCCAAAGCCATTTCAAGCCCCATTTTACCGCTGAGTTTCACGCCGCATCGGCGGTAAAACGCCTGCCGCGGTGATGAACGCAAAATGAACGCACCCTTCGGGATACGTTCACACGCCCCCTTCTATAAACATATTCATCGTTCCGGATGTAACGTCCCTTCCGTCCGGAGTGTACTGACCGGAAACCCTCCCAAGGGTTTCCGGTCATTTTTTTGCCCAAACGCGGTTTGACCTTTATGTCCGTGCATTTTATCAAATGATGCAAATGCACAGCGCGACTCCCCCATGCGCGGGATGAGGACTGACCGGTAGCCAATGACCCATCCGCTTGTCGAAACAGCAGCCAATCCGACACCGCAGGATGCCCGCGTCGATACTTTGCCGCTGAAAGGTGGCAAGGAACTGCGCTACGCGATTTTTCCAGCCACAACACACCCTGTTCAAGGCACCGTGCTTATCCTGCAGGGCCGCAACGAGTGCATTGAAAAATATTTCGAAACCATCGGCGATATCACCAAGCGCGGCTTTGCCGTGGCCACTTTCGATTGGCGTGGTCAAGGCGGATCAAGCCGGATGTTGCGCGATCCGGCGCGCGGCCATGTCAGAAGCTTCGACCATTATGCCGCCGATCTGGAATTGCTGTTCGAAAACGTGCTTTTGCCCGATTGCCGTGGCCCGTTCTATGTTCTCGCCCATTCCACCGGCGCACTGATTGCGCTTCTCGCGGCTCCGGCTTTGGCAAACCGTATCCGCCGCATGGTGCTTATGACGCCGCTTCTCGACGTCAGGGGCGGTCGTCTCGGCAAAATTCTGTTGAGCGCTGTTGCCAATACCTTGCGGACAACCGGTCTTGGCCGGGTCTATATTCGTGGTGGCAAACCCACGATAAAGCCATTTGCCATCAATGAAGTGACATCCGATGCCGCCCGCTACCTGCGCAACACCGAGATTCTCAAGGCAGCGCCGGAACTCGCCATTGGCGGTCCAACAGCCGGATGGATCGCCTCCGTTGCCAAGGCGATCCGCCGGGTGACACAGCCCGATTATATCGAGGCCATCCGTATCCCGACGCTGGTTGTGGCGGCCGGCGCAGATCAGGTCGTGTCCACACCGGCGATTGAACGGTTCGCAATGCAATTGCGCAATGCCACGCTGATCACCATTGATGGCTCGAAGCATGAAATCCTTCAGGAAAAGGATTTTTACCGCGAACAGTTTTTCGCGGCCTTCGATGCCTTCATTCCGGGAACCGGCGGTGATGTAGCCGAAACTGAAAACGAACAGGCGACCTAACCGCTATCAACGATTTAGCAGTTCCAGCGCCTGCGCGTGTAGTTCTTTCGAGCCTGCCGCCACGATATCGCCAGCCTTTTCAGCCGGACCACCGTCCCAATTGGTGATGACCCCACCCGCCTTTTCGATGATCGGCACCAGCGCGACAATATCGTAGGGGTGCAAGGCTGTTTCCACCACCAGATCGACGAAACCGGCAGCAATCATGGCATAGCCATAGCAATCTGCCCCATAACGCGGCATGCGCACGCTGCGCTCAACCCGGTCATACGCTTCGCGCTTCTTGTCCTTGAACAGCGCCGGTGTGGTGGTGAACAGCGTCGCCTGCGCGATATCAGGGTTTTGCCGGGTTTTCAGCTGACGTGGACCGCCCGGTCCCTCATAATAGGAGGCTGTCCCATCACACATGAAAAGCTCGCCGGTAAAAGGCTGCGCCATGACACCGGCAACCGCATCGCCATCAATGGTCAGACCCGCGAGCGTACCCCACACCGGAAGCCCTGAAAT
The DNA here is from genome assembly GCF_052113785.1 of Phyllobacterium sp. TAF24. NCBI lineage: Bacteria > Pseudomonadati > Pseudomonadota > Alphaproteobacteria > Hyphomicrobiales > Phyllobacteriaceae > Phyllobacterium > Phyllobacterium sp. TAF24. The sequence continues at coordinate 23,689 of NZ_JBFRDN010000050.1, forward strand.
AAACGCCCGTGTGCCATCGATCGGATCGATGACCCAGACATGGGAAGCGTCCAGATTTTCCGAGCCGAACTCCTCGCCCATGATGCCATGATCAGGATAGGTCGCGTTTATCAGTGCGCGAATCGCCCGTTCAGCTTCCTTGTCCGCTTCGGTAACCGGGTCAAATCCGACCTGATATTTGTTGTCGATGGACGAAATAGTGCGAAAACGCGGCAGTGTCTGCTCGGCTGCAACTTGCGCGATTTGCCGTAAAAACGAAAGTTCAATGGCCAAAATGGTTCCTCACGATCAGAATTTTCTCATTTAACTGCATTGTCGGCTAAATTATTGCATTTTTTTTAGGCACATAAATATCATGCTTAAAAAAACGCACAAATTGCTTGACGCTTTGTGCGATGCAGCATAGATTAGTTAACAGACGGGGCGACCTGTCTATGCCCTCCTTGGGCGTTTCCTCCCTAGACTTGGACCGCGCACCTGCGCGGTCTTTTTTTGTTTTCGGGCCAGCAGAGACGTCCCGGCACTATTCCGCAGCAAGCGGAACATCGAGGAAATGGAAGTCGGGCAGCGACACCAGATCGGCCAGAAACTGGCTGATATCCCGCTGCAGCTGATCAAACCCCGATTTGCGTTCATAATTGTGCTCGTTGAGATAGAGCCCGCGATTGACCTCGATCTGCAGCGCATGGAAGCGCTTTAGCGGACGCCCGTAATGCTCGGTTATATAGCCTCCGGCATAGGGTTTGTTGTGGGCAACCGCATAGCCCATTTCGCGTAAGAGATCGATTGCAGCATTGGCGAGCTCTGGCGAACAGCTGGTGCCAAAACGATCGCCGATGATGAAATCCGGTCGCAAACCACTATCGGGGAAGCGAATGCCTGTTGGCATTGAGTGGCAATCAATCAGCACTCCGTAGCCAAAGCGGCTGCGTGTTTCCAGCAGCACCTCGGCAAGCAGCGCATGGTATGGCTTGTAGATTGTGTTGATACGTCCAAGCGCTTCCTCGACGGGCAATTTCTGCGCATAAATCTCCTGCCCTTCGCCGACGAGCCGCGGAATGGTGCCAAGACCACCGGCCACTCGCGTAGAATTTGCGTTGGCGTAGGAGGGAAGCGGATCGGAGAACATTTTCGCATCAAGCTCATAGGGCTCGCGATTGACATCGAGATAGGCGCGCGGGAATTGCGCAGCCAGCAAGGGCGCACCCAGCATGACGCTGGCGGCAAACAGCTGATCGACAAAGCAGTCTTCCGATCGGCGAATCGTTTGTGCATCCAGCTGTGATTGCTTGAGGAAGGCTGGCGGGTAAACCTGGCCGCTATGGGGCGAATTGAACACGAAGGGAATGCGCTGTTCAGCCGGCCGGCGCAGTTCATAGGGCAGCTTGTCGGGGAAATCGCGCTCGAGGGTCATTATTCACTTCGAAGGTTTGCTTGAATATACAGGCACTTTAGAGCAACTTCGCTCCGGAGGGAATTCTTCAACCATCAAAGTACCGGAACTTTTCTGGCGCAGTTGACCTTTCAGAATTCTTCGCCGCCATAACAGCGATCTTCCTCGACTTTTCTGGGGTTCCACCGTATTTTCCGCAAATCATTCACGCGATCTTTACCAAAAAAGCGTCTTGTTAACTGTGATGGGACGCCTGTCTGGGGATGATAAGGCGATAGAAATTCGGACGGACTGATGAAGAGAATCCTTCTAGCAGAAGATGACAATGACATGCGGCGCTTCCTTGTGAAGGCGCTGGAGAAGGCAGGATATCACGTCACGCCTTTCGACAATGGCGCCAGCGCCTATGACAGATTGCGCGAAGAGCCGTTTTCACTGCTCCTCACCGATATCGTCATGCCTGAGATGGACGGCATTGAACTGGCACGCCGCGCATCGGAAATCGACCCGGATCTGAAGATCATGTTCATCACCGGCTTTGCCGCCGTGGCGCTGAACTCCGATTCGAAAGCGCCGAAGGATGCGAAAGTGCTGTCCAAGCCTTTCCACCTGCGCGATCTGGTGAATGAAATCGAAAAAATGCTGGTAGCGGCCTGATCAAAGGCCCTATCCGCCCGCCCGGATGAAGAAAGCCTGGTAACTTCTTCCAACAGCTATTGACGGACTGAAACCAATATGGTGTATGCGCCCCTGTCGGATGGGCGTGTAGCTCAGCGGGAGAGCACTACGTTGACATCGTAGGGGTCACAGGTTCAATCCCTGTCACGCCCACCATCCGAACCCTCCAATCAACACAACTGATGTGAGATTGCCAACGGTGCTATCGCTGGCTTCGATGCACGCGTTTCTGAACCAGTGGTTGTAAAACAACCAGCAGTGACCCTACATTGATGAAATCAATCAGTGGATGCAGAACAGCAATCATTGTGATCGCTCGTGTTGCATTGCGTTAGCCAAAGGGAGGTTTCAATGCGCGCTGGCCCGTTGTCATGGAGGTGCGCTGTACTGGCGCTTTTCGCTTTTGCCTGCATGGCAGATCCGGCCTCCGCTCAGACCAAGCAGGACCAAACGCTCCATTTGACACCCGCACAAATGCGCGAAGACCTCGCTGTTCTCAAAAACCAGTGGGCACCGCTCGACAAGAGCTACACGCCGGAACAGCGGCAGAAATTTGAGCAGATAGTCGATGATGCGGCTGCGGCTGCCGATACACTCTCCACCGAAGATTTCGCGCTTGAGATCATGCGCGCGACGGCCATATCCCGAAACGGCCATACGAGCGCCATGGTCGGCACTCTCCTGCACGATCTGCCGGTGCGAGCCTGGTGGTTTTCCGACGGTCTCTACATTGTTAAAACAGACCCGGCACATGCGGATTTGCTTGGAGCACGTATGGACAAGCTGGGTTCGCTGACACCGGCGGAAGCTTTGAAACGCGTCTCGCCATACATTTCCGGCACTGACCAGCGCATTCGATATCTAAGCGCTACTTTTCTGACCAGTCCTGCTGTTCTCAAGCGTATCGGCGCTGTGGCCAATGATAATGACATTCCTCTGACACTGCGGCTTGCTGATGGAAGCACGCGTGTGGCAAATTTGAGTGCAGTCGCCTCGCCTGATCCTGCTGATGAGCACAAGCCCGCAACGAGGGGGTATTCGGTGCTCATTCCCGATGATGCCAATCTACCGGGCCGTTGGTTACACCTCCTTGACAACAGCAAGGAGCGGTCACCGATTTACGAGAAGCGCGTTGACGTCAACGCATCATGGATCGGTGAAAACAATAAAGTTCTCTATATCCGCAGCAACTCCATGAACAGCATGGATGAAACAGGGTTGCAGCACAAATATGCCAAGATTCTGCAGACATCTATCCTGCCGACGCGGCCGAAATTCATTGTTCTCGATCTTCGCTTGAACAATGGCGGTGATTTCTTCAACACGATTCTCTTTTCGCAGGCGGTGCCACGGCTGTTACCATCAGGCGGGCGTATTTTTGTGCTTGTCAGTCGCTCCACATTCTCGGCGGCAATCGTGACTGCTGCGATGTTGAAGGGCACTGACCAGAACAAAGTGACATTCATCGGCGAAGAGATGGGCGATAAAGGCCAATTCTGGGCGGAAGGCGAAACTGTCACACTGCCGAACTCGCATATTGGCGTTGGCTACGCGACGCAATTTGAAGATTATGAAAAAGGCTGCACTGACCCCGATAAATGCTACTGGGCCGCGGTCGCTTTTGGTCCAAAGAATATTTCCCTCAAACCCGACATCAAGATCGATGTTACTCATGCTGACTATGCATCTGGTCGTGATCCCGTTCTTGAAAAAGCCCTCGCTTTGTCAAAGTGACGACAGGAAAGATGACATTTGGCTCATAAGGGGTTATCGACAGCAAAATCTATGATCTGACCCAAAACGTTCGGAAAGCCCAGAAACCATGAAAGAACCGATCACGCTCAAGCAGTTGAAGGCCGGTATCGGCACAGAAATGGGCTGTTCGGAATGGCGCGTGGTCAGCCAGGATATGATCAACAAGTTCGCCGACGCGACGGATGATCACCAGTTCATCCATACGGACCCGGAGCGCGCGGCGGAAACGCCTTTCGGCGGCACCATTGCCCACGGCTTTCTGACGATCTCGCTCCTGTCGACGCTCGCCTATGAGGCTCTGCCGATGATCGAAGGCGCGACCATGGGCATCAATTACGGTTTTGACAAAGTGCGGTTCATGGCCCCGGTCAAATCGGGCAAACAGGTGCGCGCCCGCTTCAAGCTGGTGGATGCGGATATCCGCCCTTCCGGCCGCGTGCTCAACAATTACGAAGTAACACTTGAAATCGAGGGCTCGATCAAGCCGGCGCTGGTCGCTAACTGGCTGACCATCGCTGTTCTCGAACACCCGCCTGAGATGGACGACTGATCTGGCTCAGGCTGCCTCAACAAGGCGGCCTGCATCGTCGAGGGGCGCGGCGCTGTCGTTCTCGACAAGTGCCTGAAAAGCGAACGGCCCCTGCACGAACATGCCCATATCGTAGGGATTGCGGATCTGGGCGCCCTTCAAAAACAACAGATGCATTTTGAAAAAATTCTTCCGCGCCCGCGCATAACGCTTGGCGCTGTGGATGTGCTTGAAGCGAATGCGCCGGATCAGCGGTTCATTGCGCGGGATAATCCCAAGCGCTTTCGCCGGGTTGGATTTATAGAAATGGACGATATCGGCAATCGTCTGATATTCGGCCCAGAAAACCGGCGTTTCCTGCAACACAACCCTGATATCCTCGCGCAGCTGCGTTGCACGCGGGTGAAAGGCAATCATCAGCAGGCATGAGCCGATGGAAAGTAAGGAAATCGGCTGCTGTTTGATGAGTTGCGGGGCGCTGCGCCAGACATCTGCAATCGCCTCCACGGCTGGAACAGTGCCGAGACTATGCCCGATGATCACGACCTCATCCGCATCGGTTTCCTGTAATTTCCGCGTGAGATGCTCGGCAAAGGCCTTGCGCCGCGCCAGCAATGCCGGGTTGCGGCTATAAATCCGGTCGGAAGCAGCCGCCCAGTCATCAAGCAGATAGGACAGGAACACCTTTTCACCCGGCCAGCGGATCAGCAACCGCGCCATGATGAGCGCAAGGGGAACAGTCCAGATCATGTGATAGGAGCTGAATCCACCGAACAACGGCCCAAGACCGACGAGGAGTGCTACCAGTGAAATGAAGCAGGTGAGCACAAAGGGCCACATGAAGAAGATGCAGAAGCGCCAGCTGGTTCTTAAATACCGCCAGAAGGTGCCCGTGAGCAGAATATCGAGAAACGCCATCAGCCCGGTGGCAAAGCGCGCAACAACATTGCGCGCCGAATAGGCATCGAACACGTCAGCCGTGCCATATTGGCAGAATTCGGTTTCAACAGCCCAGTTTGCGCCAGATGTTTCCAGCCGCATGGAAGCAATGTTCGGCCCCTCCGGCAGCATGGGACTTGCTTTGGTTTTGGCATGCCAGAGACTGTTGAAATCAGCGGCAGAGTTCAGATAGCGCCCGCGCACTGCATCAGGGTGCAGACCTTCATAGCCTGTGAAATTGATAACAAGGCGCTTTTTGACAGCCATCGAACACTCTCGCGACGCGACCGCGCGAATCGGCAGCCACCGGCATCCTCTTTATGGCAAAGGACGGCGCAATTGTGATCGACAGCCTCACCGGGGAGCAATCTGTACACTATTATTATGTGGGGCTGTCAAATACTGCGTATTCGGCAAAAAATACGATTATTGCATTGTTCGTGGTTCGTGGTTCGTGGTTCGACAAGCTTGTCTGTTAGAGATGGTATAATGTGAAGAGGTCCACGTACCCTTTCCCGGCACGTGGACCGATTGACAGGATGCCGTTTCGACAAGCGGACATTGCAGTCCGATGGTGAGCAAGGCCCTGTCATTCGATGACACCCGAACAGTTGCAAGGGGCACCGACCCCGTATGACAAGCCAGGGAACCTCATCATGACACAGTTTGATCGTTTTGTCGGCAT
>NZ_JBFRDN010000051.1:0-23204 GCF_052113785.1 Phyllobacterium sp. TAF24
AAGTAATACCGTGCAGAATGTGACAGAAAAAAGTTTATATGGTGGGGAAAAAAGCAAAGGAGACTGAGAATATACTTGTAACTTACTTCAAATTTTGAAGTAAAATTGATGATGGAGACCAAGATGATACAAAAACTTCTACACGAAGGAGTGGAAGTCGAAACATCTATTGACGGCTACGATGCCGCCGATTTTCCTGAGATTACTGCTGAAAAACAGGGACATAGACATCCAATTCATACCGTTGTGGTCACACATTTTGAGCTGGCCAGAATGATTGAGAGAGTAAATCGTCGGTTCGCAAGCCTGCTGAGGTCCGAATTGACGAAATTGGGAATTGAAGACGTTGGCCCAGCCCAGGCAATGGTTCTCCTGGCAATTGGCGACGTCGAACTTTCCGTTGGAGAGCTTTTGGACCGGGGACATTATATCGGTTCCAACATCTCTTACTATCTGAAGCAGCTCGGCGATGGCGGTTACATCGACAGGGTTGCATCCCAGCGCGACAAGCGATCCGCAAGGATTCGTTTGACGGAAAAAGGCGAACAGCTTTGTTCCAATCTGCGTAACGCTGGCGGGGCTTACAACCGCGTACTTGCCAGGGATGATGACGATCTTCGCAATCTGGAAATCGCATTCCAGACATTACACAGGCTCGAACTGGTTTGGGGAAATGCCGCTCGTTACGGCATCTGACCCTCTGTCGATTCGCGTTCTGACGTCTGGAAAGGACTGACATGCATGTGGCTTTCGTTCACAGGCGCGGACTAGGTCAGTTCGCGGCCCTGGCCGAACATCTTGCAACCAGCGGGCATGATGTCAGTCTTATCTGTGAAACAGTGGACCGTCGCCTCCCATCGGTCCGCGTGATCAGACACAGAATGGAACCTGGCCCTCGGGCGGATAGCCAGATGGCCAGGTATCTAGGCATTCCCGACCACCATGTGCGGATCGGACATCGCGTGGCGGAAACGTTTGATTCGATGGCCCGCCAGGGTGAACGCCCTGACATTGTCATTGGCCATATTGGTTGGGGCAGCATGATGTTCGTCAAGGACGTCCTGCCAAACATTCCCGCACTGGGCTATTGTGAATTTTTCTATCGGCCCGAAGGTGCCGATGTCGGGTTTGCTCCGGATGACAAGCCGGACGCAGAGACGCGCAAAAGATTAAGGCTGCGCAATATTGCGCAGTTAGTTTCGCTGGAAGCCATTGATGGAGGCATCAGTCCTACTTTCTGGCAAAAGAGCCTTTATCCGGCCGCGGCGCAAAAACGCATCGCAGTTTGCCATGAAGGCGTTGATACCCAACTTTTCCGTCCTGACCAGCGTGCATCGCTGAAATTACCTGATGGGCGCATCATCAAAACAGGCGATCCGGTAATCACGTTTGTTGCCCGCGATCTGGAGCCCTATCGTGGTTTTCCGCAGGCGCTTGAAGCAGCGGCAAAGGTGATCCAGAAGAACAATGACGCCTTGTTCGTCTTTGTTGGCGCAGACGGCGTGAGTTACGGCACACCGCCTCCGGGAGGTGGTTCGTGGAAGGATGCGCTTCTCTCCAAATATAATTTACCGGCCGACAGGATTTTGTTTCCGGGCGCAATTTCGCACGATCTTCTCCGTCAGCTGTATCAGATTTCGACGGCCCACATCTATCTGACCTACCCGTTCGTACTGTCCTGGTCTGTCATTGAAGCAATGGCATGCGGTGCGCTGATCATCGGCTCCGATACGCAACCCGTGCAGGAAGTGATCCGATCAGGTCAGAATGGCCTGCTCGTTCCTTTCTACGACACGGATGCGCTTGCCAGCACCATCCTGCGTGTGCTTGCAACGCCGAATGATTTTATGCCGTTGCGCGCTGCAGCACGCCGAACAATCGAGTCCCGCTTTCGCTTGACCGACTGCCTCGCTCGACAAAAAAACCTCATTGATACCGTTTTGCGAACGGCTTGAAGACGCGGTTTGTGTCTGCTGATTTCACTGGATTTCGCTTTTAGCGTTTATCCAACCCCAGATACGGCATGGGTTTTTTGCGCTGCACACAAAGTATAACTAAACTATTTCGAATTTTGAAACAAATCAAACCCATATCTGTATTATAATTTACTATAGATCGAACGCATATTCTGTTGACATTACTCTATTGATATTTTCTCATAAAGGGAGACGCAGTTCGCAGCTGCACAATCGACCAACTACACTGGATGTCTATTTTGAACACATCACTGCCCACAGCCGTTGATCGACAGCCTCGCCGAAGCCGCTACGCGATTGCTTCCACCCATGATCAACCGCTGTTCGAATCTTCTCCCTTGGCCGAGTTCATTGTTTTCGTTGAGCCGGAATCGGATCAGGTGCGCCTCCTCAACGCCTTCCCTCTGATCGGTATTGCCGCTTCGGATACCGGGGCGACGGAGTTACAGAACGCTTTGAAGCGAATTTACCGGTTCAAGACTTTGCCGGAAGTGCCGATCGTCCGGCTTGATCCATCGACGATCGCCACGGAAGCAGCACTCATAGCGCAGGTGCTTGAAAGCGGGATAGATCGTCTCACCAACCACGTGACAAAGGTGCACACCGAACTCGTCATGTTGCGCCGGGAAAGAGAAACGCTGTTCGAGAATTACCGCGCTATCGAGAATGCCTTTCACGCGCGCAACTGGGATTCTGTTACCGAAATTTTCAGCCACACACCAAGCGTTGATCCAAAGGATGAAGGTTTCGCAAATCTTTTGCGTGAATCAGAGATCGAACAGCTTTTCCCGGTGTCGAGCTACGCTGTATCAGGCTTTGCCCTGCATTTCCGCGGCCTTCCATCAGGCCGGTCTGGCCAATTGATCGTCACCCTCGACTACGTGGAAAATGGCGAAGGCGTTGCTGAATGGCTCGTTCCCTATAGCAGCGTCGCCGCTGACTGGAATTTCTTCTCGCTGCCAAAGGCCTGCGATGGTGGCCATCGCACCTTGCGGCTGAGAGTATCTGCGACCGGCGGTGTACCGCCGGAGCTTTCCCTCGGCAATGTCATCACCAATGAGCGTTATGCTGCAAGAGCGCGCATACCCCATGCGGATCTCGATATGCGACCGCTCGCCTTCCGCGTCTTTACCGGCCTGCCGGGCGTGCGTCCTACATCCTTGCCGAATGTCTTTGTGCCTACGTCCCTGATTGCGGGGCGGCGCGTGGAAGATTATCGCCTGCCGGTGGAACTGCTTCGCGGCGTTACCAATGTTTCAGTGAGCACTATTGTGCCGGATTTCCCCACAGTGCGTTTCCTGGAACACGAAGATGCGATCGTGTGCCATCCTCTTGCCGAGGGCATTACGGCTGGTGCGATCCGCCGGGTCATATCACCGGGCACCGTGCGTATTTCGGCGCGCGCACTCATTGATCATCCGGAAGGCCAGCCCGGCGCGGTCGGCTTCCTGCTGACAAGCTTGTCGGCTGACATCAAGGGAGAGATAGCAGCTCTCGGGCGCCCGGGCGAAAAGCGACCCACGGCACTTTTCAGCGGCTGGACCGAGATCACCGCAATGCAGCCGGCCGATATCAATTTCATGCTGGATACAGCAACCACCCGGGCCATGGACCTCGTTGTTCTCAGCAAGGCGACTGCGGGTTCGGTCGATTTCTCTTGGCTGAAGGTATTCAACTTCCGGCTCGTCAAGCATATCGAGGCCCGTCCAGTCCAGGAGATGGCCAATGCCCGATAAATCTCAGGACCTGATTGCCATTGCAATGCCACTCTACGGCCATGCAGCACTCGTTCCTGAGGCGCTTGAATCTGCACTGGCATCCGTAACAAAATTCCGCATTGCCATTATCGTATCGGTAGATGGTGATCCCCGGCATGAAGTGTTTGACCAGCTCGCACTTTATGCGGCAGCCCACCCCGAAATTCACGTGATCTTCGGGGAAAATGCCGGACCGGGCGGCGCGCGCAACCGGGCGATTGACTATATTCTTGAAGAATTACCGGAAGCAAAGGCAGTATATTTTCTGGACGCAGACAACCGAGTTCAACCATATACTGTGGATACACTTTACCGCCGTCTTGCTGCAAGTGATGCGGGCTGGATTTATACAAACATCGATACATTCTCGGTCAACTGGCGCGCCCACTATGGCGACAGCTATTCGCGTCTCATTCATTGTATCACGGACAATATCTGCGATACGGGATCAATGATTTCGCTGGATGTTTTCAAGAGCGGCATCCGCTTTGATGAAGACCGCCAGAATGGCTTCGAAGACTGGGAATTCTGGCTCTCTGCGATTGAAGCAGGCTTTGTTGGGCAGCCATGCCATGATACCGGTTTTGAGTATCGCCTAAGAGCCGAAAGCCGCTTCAAGGAAGCAAATCGCGACCGGTCCGCATCTATCAATTTCCTGCGCAAGCGACACAAGGTTCTGTTTCGGCGTCCGACTTTGGTTGGTTTCGAACATGAAGAATGTCCGCGTTACGCGCTCATTCGTACGGGCGAGGGGACACTCAGCACCTTCAGCGATCCCACGCAAAAGCCGGGTGAGGTCGCATTTGACGACGCGATCCGCGCTTTTTGGGGAAGCGTCGGCGAGCCCGACAATTTCCACTTTCCGCCCTTCGTTGCGGCCTGCAGCAGCGAGACATTAAAGCTGCTCACGCGCTCGCGGCTTCTGCCAAATATTCTTTGCCATCTCGAACGGCTTGCGGAAAAGACCAACATTGTCTTTGTTGAACTTGGTAATGTGGATTCAGAGCGGCGCATCGATTCCGAAATCATGCCCTCGGGCACCCATCAGGGTCCGGCCGATCTGATCTTCGTTTCAACGAAACTTATCCAGAACGTCATTGATAATGACGCGCTCGACTGGTTCTCGTCCATTGGCAGCCAGCAATTATGGCCTACCTCATCACGGGTGAAAATTCGCTTCCCGTTTCCAAAGGCGCGGCAACGCCGCTCGCTGGCGCGGCCCGAACAGGCGCTGCTCAATCTTGTTACCGCTATTGCGACCAGCCCGCTCAAACAAACGGCTTCGACACGCTGGACATGGCGTCCACGCCGCTTGCCTGCCCTGTCAGAAATGTATCAGGTCTTGCGCAAGGAACTTGGCGGATCGCCGGTCCTGCCGCTCGCCCATAATGCTGGCAAGCGAAAGACAGCTGCGGTGCTGGTTCCCAACGCCTCCTTTGGTGGCGCTGAAAAAGTTGCCTATGCCGCAGGACGCGAGCTGAAACAGGAGGGTTTCGAGACTCACCTTTTTGTACTTGGTTCAAGCCGGATGGATGTGCTTGATGAGTTCGATCAGGCTTTCGATTATGTGCATTTCTGGAAAGACGGCATACCGGCCTGGGGTGATACCAACCGCTTCCTTGGACAGGATTTCATCACCGAGGATCATCCTCTCGATTGGGAAGGGTTACGCGGACAGCTGTCCGGGTTTGACCTGATCGTCAATAACCACGTCATGGCCGCCCATCCGCTGATGGGGAAACTCCGGTCCGAAGGCACGCGCACAGCTTGCTATCTTCACGTGGTGGATGAGACGGTGTTCCGTCGCCGCGCCGGCCAGCCCTATGCCGCCATCGCGTTTGAACATGCCTATGACGCATTCCTGACCTGTTCCGAACAGCTGAAAACCTATCTCCACAGCTTCGGCGTGCCATTCGAGAAGATATTCGCTGTACCGAACGCGGCCAGTTTTTCAATCGATACAAAATTGCGCACGCAGGTCGCCGCTGCGCGTAAAACGCAGCAGCCGGATGAGCCGCTTCGTATTCTCTACATGGGACGACTGGACCGTCAAAAGGGAATTGACCGGCTGTATGACGCCATCTTCAAACTGCGCGAACGCGGTATTGCCTTTGAAGCACAGGCCATTGGCGGCGAAATTCTATCCGATGATCCAAGTTCCTCCTGGATGGCAAGGCTCAAAGATGCCGGTGTCAAGGTTTCACCGCCGGTTTTCAGCGGCAAGGACATCGCGACCCATCTCGCTTGGGCAGATGTGTTGTTGATGCCATCCCGATGGGAAGGTGCGCCTTTGATGATTGCCGAAGCACAACAGCTCGGTTGCGTACCTGTCGCAACGGCTGTCGGCGCTGTCGATGAACTGATCGTCCACGGACATGATGGCATTCTCATCAAGAATGCCAATGACGCCCAGATCGTCTCTGATATCGCGCGGCTGCTCACCATTCTCGCGCAGGATCGCGGAGCCCTTGCCCGCACCGCCGAGGGTTCACTCGCCAGTGCAGCCCGACGTTCCTGGACCTCGTCTTTTGCCAGCTTCATTGTCTGGTGCAACACAATCGAACCCGCAATTCCAGGTGAACGGAATGCGACCACGCCCGAAATCACAGAGGAATTCAATGTAACCGCCGAGCTTCCGGGCCGGGCAGTCGCATGATGATCAGCAGAAAGGTTTTGTGAACCCCATGAGCCCCAGAATTCTCCTTACCGGCATCCCCGGCCACATGACACGCCTCATTCAGAGAGCCGAAGATTCCCGTGTCTTTTACTCGGAGAAACAACCGCAGCCGGAAGACAAGGAAGCTTACCTGCGCGAACTCAAGAATATCAGCAATACGGGGAACTATCTGATCGGGGAGGGTGCATTGCGCGCGCTGTCTCCGGACGCCACCCATATTCCATTCTGGCACCTCTACAACGCCGTCAACAACGGTACGGGTCTGGACGCCATCAACAAGCAATTCGACATCTGTGTCTTCACCTGCGCCAATCTTCTGCGCAAGAGCCTGTCCGCTGACGCGGAAGCGCAAGTGCTGTCCAAGCTGGATATGCCTGTGGTTATGCTGGGCATCGGCATTCAGAACCGGCCAGACCTCGAAGAGTCATTACCCGAGGGCACCCAGCGTCTGCTGCAGGTCCTGAAGGAAAAAGAGCATTACTTCCTGACACGCGGCGATGAAACGGCCGCGTATCTGAAGGATCAGGGGTTCTCATTCGTGCGGCCGGTTGGCTGCCCGTCAATGTATTTCATGCCAGCCAATGTGCGCAAAGCCATTCGCCGCTTGCCTGATGTGAAAGTGGGTGAAGGGCGGACGGTGTTTACAGGCTATATGGGCGCTGCGCTTGATACGATTGGTGACATGAATGCGCTTTCGTCCGACGATGGACGTTCGGCCTATGTCATTCAGGACGAGCCCTTGCATTTTGACATGCAGATTGAACCGAACGAGGATGGTCGCGTCTACGATTCCACCTCGGGTGAGATGATCGGTGACCTGACATTCAAGGGCTCCGAAGAGCTGAAAAAGAAGATCAAGGTTCACACATTTTTCGACACGAACCAGTGGCGTGCCTGGACATCGTCCATGGACTTCTCCTTTGGCCGGCGGTTCCACGGCAATGTCATTGCGCTTCAGGCTGGCGTGCCAAGCCTGATTGTCGCTGTCGATGACCGGATGCGCGAAATGCTGAACTTTTCCGGGTTGCCGAAAGTCGAGGCCAATGACCTCAATTCTGCAAATGACCGCTCGGCATTCATCTCTGACCATTTGGCCGAGATGAATATTCCGCAGGTCATTGAAAAATACTCTGACCGTGAACGCAGCTTCCGCTCGGTCCTGACTGAGATCGGCATCGGATAACTCCCATATCCGGCGCCTTGGAAGCTCCAACATAAGATGGACGAACATGCGAATAATGATCACAGGCATCCCATCATATCTGATGCGGACCGTCGACAGCGTTTCCGGGGCAACGGTAAAACACCGACCCTATTTCGAAAACATCCGGACAAAAAAGGATGTCATCGATCAGGTTAAGAGGATTGCCAATACGGGCAATTATCTCATCGGCGAAGGCGCTGCCAACAGCGTCCGCGGCCATGACGTTACCTATATTCCGTTCTGGCATCTGGCCAACAGCATTCATTCGCCGGAGACCTATGCAAGGTTGAACGAGAGCTTTGACCTGTGCCTGTTTGCATCGGCCAATCTGCTTCGGCCCGGCTATGCGGCTGCAACGGAATCCCATGTGTTTGAACTTCTCAACATGCCAATCGTCATCATGGGCATTGGCATCCAGAAGAAGGAAAACCTAAAGGCTGAATTGCCCGAGGGTACGCAGCGTTTCCTCAATGTGCTGAAGAAGAAGGAAACGTTCTTCCTGACGCGTGGACATTTTACGGCGGAGTTCCTGAAAGCCGAGGGTATGAAGTATGTGCGTCCGACCGGATGCCCGTCGCTTTATTTCGATCCGGCTCAGATGAAGCGTTCGCTAAGCCGTCTGGCCGATCCGGGGCTGGCTGAATCCCAAAAAATCGCCTTTGGTGGTTATCTCGGCAGTGTTCCCGATACCATCGTCGATGCCCATGCACTCCTGCACAAGGACAGTACGGCAAGCTACGTCATTCAGGACGAAGTAATCGTCTACAACATGAACATGGTCGGTGAAGACACCACGCAAGCCTACGATCAGGCGGCAAGCCGTATCACGGCGCCAACTGAGTACAAGCATGCGGAAAAATGGCAGCGTAAGCGCGATTATCTGGTTTTCTTCGATACGCATAAATGGCGCAGCTGGGTATCGGGGCAGGATTTCTGCTTTGGCCGCCGCTTCCACGGTTCAATCATCGGCATGCAATCGGGCATTCCAGCACTGATGATCGCTGTCGATGACCGTATGCGCGAGATGCTCGATTTCGTCGGCTTCCCGCACATCGAGGCATCGGTGTGGAATCGCGAGCCACAAAAGAAGGCGTTTCTGCAGGACTTCCTCTCGAAGATCGACGTTCCGGCGGCGATACATCGTTACTCCGAGTGCGAAGCAAATTTCAACGGCGCTTTGAAAGATATCGGCATTCGATAATGAGGCTTTTCACCGGCGTCCAGCATATGGGAGGCATGAAACCATGACATGGCGATTGCAATTGCGTAGGCTTTACGCCGGTGTTTCCTTTGCCGTGGCGATTGCGGTCGCGAGCAGTGTGCTCGCAACGCCATCACAAGCAACAGAAGACAGCCGATTTGGTGTAAACCGGGTCAACCTTGCCTGGCTTTCCGCACCGGAACGGGAAAAAGTGCTCGACCTCATGGTCAAGAGCGGTGTGGTTGCGGTGCGGTTGTCACTGACCAAGCCGCTCGATCAAAGTATCGACGCAATCCGCGTGGCCCATGAAAAGGGGCTGGCAATTCTTCTTGAAATATCCCTCAACAATGCAGCCTTCTACCCTCAAGGTACAAAGCCGCGTTCCGGACTTGGCCGGATATGGGATATGTACCGGCTTTCCGATATTTCGCCGGATCAGTTCCGGTCTGTGGTGGGTGATGCCCTGCGCAAGATAGATGCGCTTAAAATTCCTCTTGTCGCAGTTGAACCCGGCAATGAAATCAACTGGGGCGCCTATAATGGCGATCTTGAGGTGAAGACCAAGGCCAAATCGAAGACGGCGCGTACATTGAACGACCTCGATAACTTGACCGTTGTCGAGCAAGGCGCTGCAAAATATGTCCAGCTTGCTGCTGTTGTTCGCGAAGAACTCAAAACCACCAAATTCAGCGCCAATGCCAAGGTTGTCTCGGCGGGGCTTTCGGACATTCCGTTTGCTGACGCTGACAGGCGCGGGATCGATAGTGTTGACCTGACGATCTTTACCAATCTCCTGCGCAAGCATGGGTTGGATAAGGTGGTGGATGGCTACGGGATACATATCTATCCGGGCAGCAACGGTACGCCAGAAGCTCGTGCAGACCATATCAGTCAGGCGCTGTCGATCTGCCGATCAGAGCCAGATGGCAAGCCATGCTGGATCACGGAATGGGGCTTTTCCAACACGTCAACGACGTGCCCCGCCAATGACGGTTCGCGCGAACATCTGGTCGAGACAGCGCGAAACCGGTTCGAGGAACTCATGGGAACGGGCCGCGTGGCAGCGGCCTATTATTTTGATTGGGACGCAAAGGGATATGGAGTCTGGCGTTGCGGAGGGCTTTCTCCTGCAGGCAAGGCAGCAGTGGTGGCACCATGAAATTGAAAACCGTAATCATCGGCGGCTCCAACACCGTCATGTTGCCAGGCTATTTGCCGTCGCTTTTATCAACGATGGCGCGGCGCGGTATCGAGTTTGATGTTGTCGCTGACCTCGCCGTGGGCGGCACCACCAGCGCATTCGGACTTTACCAGCTCAAGATTTACGACCAATTGGCTGATTGCGATCTGCTGCTGATCGAATATGCGCTCAACGATGCTTTCGTTTACGGCGACGAGCGGCGGCCATTCCGTCATTGGGCCAGATTCTATGAGGGGATTATCCGCTACGCTCTGGAGCAAAACCCCAACCTGCGCATTGCAACTCTTGTGTTCGGCGCACGCAACGGTTCGTTCCTCAATGCCGTTCCGTCTATCGATGCGGGTATCAATTACATCTCGCAGTGCTACGGGACCATATGCGTGGACGTATCACGCAATCTTATGCAGCGCTTGGGCCGTGATGTCGTCGGCCACCCCAGCTTCTATTCCGATCAAGGCCATTACGCCCGGCCTGTCGCGACAACCATTGTTGCCAACCTCATCGCCGATGAGTTGGAACCCGCGTTACAGCGTCCGGTCAAGGCCGCCGCCTTGCCACCGCCCATTGATCCGGAACACTTCGCCGGGGCACGCGCCCTTGATGGCGTCCAGTTGAGCAAAAGGCTTGGCCGGGTTCCAGTCGAATACAGCAATCGGCGGTTTTCTATCTCGGCTCTGGATTTGGGCAGCGATCGGTTGCGCTTCGAGGTGGACAAGGGGCAGCTTCTGGCAATGGCCTATGTGTGCGAACCGCGCATTCCGCCGCTCGATATCCGATTGGGTAACGATTTGCATCGGGCGGCTCTGCTCAAGGGCGGCGTGCGTGACGGGACCTACAAGTTCCTGGTTTCCATGCTGAGCTTCGAATTCCTCTACGGCACAACACTTCTTGATCCTCCGGCAACTCTTGCGCTCACACTTGGCGGCGGCACCGAAGGAGGCGAGCACAAGCTGCATGTTCCAAAAGATAGTATCCGCCATGAAACGCTTCCGGCTGAACCGGCATTGCCAATCAGCGGCATTCTCTTCACCGGCAATCTGAAGGTCTGCGCTATCGAAAAAGCCACGGATAGCGAAAAACCGGCGGCGGATCTGCAGACACACCCGGTGAAGCTGGAACCTGTAGCAGCGGGCAACTGAATTCCCACACCAAAACGGGACTATCTTTGTCAAACGGCGTGAACGTGATACCCGTTCAGCACTCATGTGAGAGCGGGAATCATGACTGAAGCCGATATCGTTGCAATTGAAGAATGGCTTGACGCTCAAGGATTGGCTGGAGCCAGCGAAACCGAACTGCTGAACGGTTTTTGTGCGCGCTGCTGCGGCCTTGGTATCACGCTTGAGCGCGCCTTGGCGTTTGTCGATACGCTGCATCCGATTTATGAGGGTAGGGCATTTCACTGGCGCCAGCGTGAGGAAGTTGAAAAGCCTGTCATTGAGTACGGTTCCAGCACTCAGGGGGCGAGCGCGGAAAGCTGGCAGCGAACCACATTCTATCACCTGTTACAGTCAGGTGAAGATTCGCTCCGCCGCCGTATTGGCGAAATGGACGAGCCGGGCTTTGTTCATCTTGAGAACCTCAAGGCTGAAGGACTTACCGATTATCTGGCGCTGATCAACCGCTTTTCAACCCAAGGCAGTATCGGCGAAATGGATTGCTTCTATTCGCAGTGGTCTACCGCCCACACCGATGGGTTCAACGATAGCGACATCGCAACATTGAAGCGTCTCGTGCGTGGCCTCGCCATTGCCATCAAATGCGCCTCACTGGCGCGGATCGTGCGGACAATTGCCGAGGTCTATCTCGGTCATGATGCAGGTGAACGCGTTTTGGCCGGGCGTATCAATCGCGGTGCCGCCGACCGGATCGAAGCCGTTCTTTGGTATTCGGATTTGCGGGACTATACCCGTATCTCCGATGCTGCTGGACCAGATGCGATCATCCCGATGTTGAATGATTATGCCGATGCGGTGATCTCATCCATACAGGAAGCGGGCGGGGACGTATTGAAGCTGATTGGCGACGGTACATTGGCTATTTTCACCGATGGTGGTTCGCAAACCGCATGTGTGGCGGCTCTGCAGGCGGAAGCGCTGTTGCGCAAGCGGCTTGTTGCTCTCAATGAGCGCCGCACGGCAGAAAAACAGCCTATTACCAACGTCTATCTTGGCGTCCACGTCGGCGAGGTGTTCTTCGGCAATATTGGCAGTGATACGAGGCTGGATTTTACGGTCGTTGGACCTGCCGTGAACGAAGTCAGTCGCATCGCTTCCATGTGCCGTTCGGTCGATCAGGACATCCTGATCTCTGACCGCTTTGCCGCGTTCCTGCCGGAAGGACTCCGGTCCAAACTGGTTTGTGTCGGACGCTTTGCCCTACGCGGTGTTGGCCGTGCGCAGGAACTCTTTACTCTTGATCCGGTTGAGAGGCACTAAAAAACCCGCAATGCCAAACATTGCGGGTTTCCTCGACTTTCAATAGCGCGTGAAAAAGGCGCTGATTATCCATTTAAATATCGCTTTGCCAGTTCCGCCATGTCGCGATCTTTCTTTGTCTTGATCGGATGGAACACGCGTGAAAGAAGTTTCAGCGTTGAAAAACTTGGCTTGAGATACGGTGAAAGGGTGGGGAATTGGATGTTCATGATAAATATCCCTTTCTCTTTAAAGTGAATTGAATAGCGGGGTTTTATTCCCAGTTTGAATTTCGCACGGCGGAGAGGCGAGGCGGTAGACCAATCCAACGAGCTGATTGCCTATTTCTCCGGGAAAATCGTGTTGATCTCTGGGCAGAAAAACGGCTCAAAAATTACCATCTGTAGAAATCGACAAAGATCGCCATTTATTGATCTCCGCGTGAACCGAATCCAGCTTTGTCGCGATGCCTTTGACTGCGTCAGACCCTGCGACGTAACGCAGTGGAGGCTCTTTCGACGCTGCCAGCTCAATCAGAGCAGCACCCAGCTTTGCCGGATCACCAGCCTGTTGGTAGCTATATCCGTCATATGTCGTGCGCCTCTCATGTAAGGAGGCCGTGTAATCATTGATGGCTTGCCTGCTATAACGGACGGAACTCTCGTCGAGAAAATCCGTGTGGAAGAAACCCGGTTCCACAATCGTTACATGGATACCAAACTGGGCAAGTTCCATTGCAAGTGACTCTGAGAACCCTTCAACCGCAAATTTTGTCGAACAATAGATCGATGCACCAGCGAAGCCGACCATGCCACCCATGGACGAGAAGTTGAAAATCCGGCCTGATCTTTCCCAACGCATAACGGGCAGGACAGCGCGGGTCACATGAAACATTCCGAATACATTAGTCGCAAATTGCCGTTCGATATCGGCAGCAGGGTTTTCTTCAAAGTTTCCCAACTGACCATAGCCAGCATTGTTGACCAAAACATCAAGACCGCCGAAATGGGTGACAGCAGCGTCCACCACTAAGTCCGCCTGATCTGGATTGGTGACATCCAGTTCCATGATCAACAGCTGTCCGCTTATACCTTCAAATGCTTTTTGAACCTGTTTACGGTTACGACCGGTCGCAACCACATTGTGCCCTGCGGCCAAGGCCGCCTTGGCAACTTCCGCACCGATACCCCGGCCAGCACCGGTGATAAACCATGTCTTGCTCATCGTGCATTTCCTTGTGTGCTGAGATTGTGAGGCCTATGACCTCACCAGCACACAATAGGGGAGCAATCGGAGGAACGCGTAGACCGGAACTCCTGATGAATTGCACGATCCTCCAGATTTTTGTGCTGCCCTAAGTTGCATAACCTTAATTATGGAACTGAAGAATCTTAGTTGAGCTTTGGAGCATAGCTTGCCGGATCGACCGCATCAGGACGACCATTCAACGCGATCGTACTGACCCGTTTCGGTGTCCGCGCAATGACTTTGCCCGACTTGATCACCACAAGCCGGGTCGCCTTGAGACGGATAGCCTCAATCGTATCTGCTGCCTGTAACAGAACCATGTCCGCCTTGCAGCCGATATCAAGGCCATAACCTTCGAGATTGAGTATTTTGGCTGGCTCCGTTGTTACAGCCGCGAAGCATTGACGCATCGCATCACGGCTCGTCATCTGCGCTACATGCAGCCCCATGCTGGCGACATCGAGCATGTCGGCCTGACCCAGTGAATACCAAGGGTCCATCACACAATCATGTCCGAACGCGACGGTAACACCATGTGCAAGAAGCTCCGGCACGCGGGTCATGCCTCTGCGTTTCGGGTAGGTGTCGTGGCGGCCCTGAATGCCGATATTGATGAGCGGATTGGCAATCGCTGCAACACCAGCTTCTGCAATCAATGGCAGCAGCTTGCTGACGTAGTAATTGTCCATTGAATGCATTGACGTCAGGTGCGAGCCAGTAGAACGGCCTCCCAGACCAAGGCGCTGTGTTTCATAGGCCAGCGTTTCGATATGGCGCGATAGTGGATCATCTGTCTCGTCACAATGCAGATCGATCATCAGGCCGCGCTCCGCCGCGATCTCACAGAGCGCTTTGACGCTCGCTGCACCGTCCGTCATGGTACGCTCGAAATGCGGAATACCGCCAACCACATCAACTCCAAGATCAAGCGCCCGCTTGAGCAGATTGACAGCACCGGGATAGCGGTAATAGCCATCTTGCGGGAAAGCCACGAGTTGCAGATCAATATAGGGTGCAACTTGCTTTTTGACGTCGAGGAGCGCTTCCACGCCCAGCACGCGTTCATCGCAGATGTCAACGTGAGTGCGGATTGCAAGGAGCCCCTGCGTCACAGCCAGATCGCAATAGCATAGCGCCCGCTCAATCACTGCATCATGAGTGAGAAGCGGCTTCAACTCACCCCATATCTGGATACCATCGAGCAACCGCCCGCTTTCATTAAGGCGTGGCTGGCCGAGCGACAGAGTTGCGTCCATATGGAAATGGCTGTCGACAAATGGCGGTGAAACCAGCAGCCCGTCCGCATCGATTGTCTCCCCTGCCTCACCGCCAAGATTGGTTTCGACGGCAACAATACGACCGGATTTGATACCAATGTCGATATGGGTGCGACCGTCAGGCAAGGTGGCATTCGTAACTTTCAGATCGAACATAGGATTCTTTCGACTCTCCTAGAGTGCTGTTGTGTCTAGTTAACAAGCAAACCTCAAACTTCTGCAATGGGCAAACCAAGCATTACAAAAGTCACAATCACGTATCGGGATAGAAGTAATCTTATCTAATTGAAAAACAACTAATTATCCCTATATAAGAGGAACTCCAACACGCAAGGGATAATTCTTTGGAAATCAACTTCCTGATTCACCACTGTTGATATATTATCCCTACCACGACAGAAAATCGATAGATCGGGGATAATATGAGTAAATTCAGAGAATTATCTTCAGAGCAAGTGCGCCAATTGATTGACACGGAACAGGCCTATGATGTCTACCGGGCAAGTCTGAAGGAATATGAGCAACGGTTTTCCGGCTCGATGTCCTGGAAAAAGAGCACGAACGGCAAGGAATATCTCTACAAGAAGACGAACGGCATCTGGAAATCTCTTGGAGCCCACTCGACCGAGACTGAAGCAATCTTCGGGCAGTTCCATACTGGGCGCGAAGTCTCGAAAACCCGCGTTTCACGCTTGGCAAAACGGTTGGATGAACTGGCACCTGTCAACCGGGCAATGGCGCTTGGCCGCGTCCCGCTTCTGACAGCACGCATTATCCGCGCACTCGGCAAATCCGGTTTGATTGGCACGGCTGTCGATGTGGTCGGCACCAATGCGCTCTTTGCCTATGAGCGTATGGCAGGCGTCCAGATATCAGGCGGACTTTTGTCCACCCAAGATGTCGATCTCCTATTCGACTCGCGCTTCAGTCTGCGGTTGATCAGCAAAGACTTTTCGCACAAAGGCCTGATCGGGCTTTTGCAAAAGATCGATCATTCCTTCGCACCCATGGCCCGCAATGCATATCGCGCCGCCAATCGCGATGGTTTCCTTGTCGACCTGATCAAGCCGACACCGAAGGACCGCATGTCCACGCGGGAGAAAGCTCGTTTCAGTGCCGATGCGGATGACCTGCAGGCTATTGAAATCGAGGGGCTCACATGGCTGGTCAACAGCCCTAAAATCTCGACTGTGGTTATCGACGAAAAAGGTTATCCGCTGGATTATACCTGTCCTRATCCGCGCGCCTTTGCCTTGCACAAGCTGTGGCTGTCACGCCGGGCTGATCGGGATGCTGCAAAGCGTGTGCGCGATGAGATGCAGGCAAAAATTGTTGCTGGCCTGATCAGGACCAGACTGCCGCACCTGTCCTTCGATGCCAATGATCTACAAGCACTTCCACTGGCGTTGCGGCAGCTTGCACCCGAGCTTGGCCCTATGCCTGATGACGATGCAGACGAAAGTCTAAGCCTCACACCGAACTGGTAAAAAGCCCCTCCCGACTGATCCGGAAGGGGCGCTTTGTCTTAGCTATATGCCTGCATGGGCGGACAGGAGCAGACGAGATTGCGATCACCGGCCACATTGTCGATGCGCGATACGGGAGGCCAATATTTCGGGTTCTCTTCGCTCTCACCGGCCGGAAGGCTGGCTTCCCTGCGGCTATAAGGATGCGACCAGTCATCGGCCAGCACGTCGCCGGATGGATGTGGTGCATTGACCAGCGGATTGTCATCACGCGGCCAGACCCCGCTGGCAACCTTTTCGGCTTCTCCGGCAATGAGGATCATCGCATCGCAGAAGCGGTCGATTTCCCGCTTTGATTCCGATTCCGTCGGTTCGACCATCAGCGTACCGGCAATCGGCCAGGACATTGTCGGCGCATGGAATCCGTAATCAATAAGACGCTTGGCAATATCCTCGACGCTGATCCCGGCACTGTCTTTGAGAACACGGGTATCGAGAATGCACTCATGCGCAACACGGCCATTACTTCCCTTGAACAGCACGGGATAGTGGCCTTTCAGCCGCTCAGCGATGTAATTGGCGTTGAGAATGGCCATTTCCGTTGCACGTTTGAGACCCGCACCACCCATCATGCGGATATACATCCATGTGATTGGAAGGATGGATGCGCTGCCAAACGGTGCCGCAGAAACCGCATGCTGCGATCCCTTGGCGACATGTCCAGGCAGGAACGGAGCCAGATGCTTCTTCACGCCGATGGGGCCAACACCCGGTCCGCCGCCACCATGCGGAATACAGAAGGTCTTGTGCAGGTTCATATGGCAAACGTCGGCGCCAATATCACCTGGACGGGCAAGCCCGACCAGCGCATTGAGGTTGGCACCGTCAAAGTAAACCTGTCCGCCATGCCGATGAATGACCGTACAGATATCCTTGACGCCTTCCTCGAACACACCATGCGTCGAAGGATAGGTGATCATCAGCGCCGCCAGATTGGCACTGTGCTGTTCCGCCTTTACCTTAAGGTCTTCAAGGTCAATATCGCCAGCCTCTTCGCAGGCCACAACAACAACGCGCATACCAGCCATATGGGCACTGGCCGGGTTTGTACCATGGGCTGATTCTGGAATGAGGCAGATGTCGCGATGATCATCACCCCGGTCCAGATGGTAACGGCGAATGGCCAGAAGACCGGCATATTCACCCTGACTACCCGCATTAGGCTGCAATGAGACGGCATCAAAGCCGGTAATCTCCGAAAGCCAGCTTTCCAGATCGTCGGTCATCGACTTGTAACCAAGCGCATGATCAGCCGGAGCAAACGGATGCACATTGGCAACGCTGTTCCAACTGACCGGCAGCATTTCTGCCGCAGCATTGAGCTTCATCGTGCAGGAGCCAAGCGGGATCATGGCGCGATCAAGCGCCAGATCCTTGTCCGCCAGACGGCGCAGGAAACGCATCATTTCGGTTTCCGAACGCTGCTGATGGAAAACGGCCTGCGTCATAAAACCTTCCGTCTGCCTTTCGCCGGGCAAGGTAGCCTTTGCTTCGGCCGGCAGCTTTGCACCGAAGAGAGTAACCAGCGCCGTCAGATCATCTTCCGATGTTGTTTCATCGACTGTAATGCCTAGCCGGTCCTGATCGACAATGCGCAGCAGACGTCCATTCTTTTCGGCCTCGGCTGCGATTGATGCGGCCTTGCCAGGAACAGTGACGGTAACAGTATCGAAGAAATGCGATCCGGCGATGGAAAGTCCGGCCCCCGTAAGAGCAGCCGCCAATCGCGAAGCCTGTACATGCACACCGCGCGCGATAGCCTGAAGACCCTGCGGACCATGCCAGATGGCATAAGATACAGCCATATTGGCGAGCAGCGCCTGTGCTGTGCAGATATTGGATGTCGCTTTGTCTCGGCGGATATGTTGTTCACGCGTCTGCAAGGCAAGGCGGTAACCTGCCCGTCCCTTGCTGTCGACGGACTGACCAACCAGACGGCCCGGAATAAGCCGTGTCAGCGTTTCGCTGACAGCAAGATAAGCAGCGTGCGGGCCACCATAACCAATCGGCACACCAAAGCGCTGCATGGAACCAGCGGCAATATCAACACCTGACTTGGCAGGTGGCGGCGTGATTGTCAGAGCCAGCGGATCAGCAACTGCGATAACCAGCGCCCCGGCGGCCTTGGCTGCCTGAATGACCGAGGTATAATCACCATAAACACCAAATGTATCCGGCCATGGAACGATGATTGCTGCAACACCCGCATCAATTTCGCCCTCGTCGACGGTCATCCCAAGCGGCTCGGCACGGGTCTTGACCACATCGACGGTCTGCGGATGCAAAGCACCTGCGATGACAATACGCTCCCGCTTTTCGCGATGATGGCGATAGGCAATACCGACCGCTTCGGCAACAGCCGTCGCTTCATCCAGAAGTGAAGCGGATGCAACCGGCAGACCTGTAAGCTCTGTCACCAGCGTCTGGAAATGGAACAACAGTTCGAGCCGGCCCTGGCTGATTTCCGACTGGTAAGGCGTATAAGCCGTATACCATGCGGGGTTTTCAAAGAGATTACGCAGGATAACGGCTGGCACATGGGTGCCGTGGTAACCCTGTCCGATAAAGCTCTTATGGGTCTTGTTTTGCCCCATCTTGGCCGCGAGTTCCGCCAGAGCCTCAGCTTCGCTGGCGGCTTCGGGAATATCGAGTGGGCGCTCAAGGCGGATCGACTTCGGCACGGCCTGTGAGATCAGGGTTTCCAGCGATGGAATGCCAAGGGCGGCCAACATGGCGCGCGAGCCTTGCGTGCTTGGGCCAATATGGCGATCAGCAAACGGGAATACGGTGTCTTTCATCATCATGCCTTCAGCCAATGATTGCTTTGTAGCCAGCCTCATCGAGAAGGCCGGTCAGCTGGTCCGGATTGGACAGCTTCATCTTCCACAGCCAGCCATCGCTGGCGGCCGCTGAATTGACCAGCGATGGATCGCTTGTGGTCGCATCATTCACTTCGGTGACTTCACCGTCGACAGGCGCATAGACGTCAGATGCGGCCTTGACGGATTCAACAACAACGGTGGGATCGCCCTTGGAGAGGGACTGACCAACATCCGGCAACTGGACAAAAACCAGATCGCCGAGCTGATCCTGTGCGTGGTCGGTAATGCCGACTGTCGCAATGTCATTCTCGACGCGGACCCATTCGTGATCTTCGGTAAAGTAAGTGGCTGCCATCTCAATTATCCTTTGTGGTAGCGATGTGGAGTAAAAGGGAGTGAATGAATTTCCACGGGGATGCGGTTGCCCCGCACCTCAGCAAAAACCTTGGAACCCAGCGCAGATAAATCTTTGCTGACATAGCCCATGGCAACTGGGAAACCAGCCGACGGGCCAAACCCGCCTGATGTGACCAACCCGATCTTGGTGCCATCAGCATCAAAGAGTTCAGCATCAGTGCGTACCGGCTGCCGCCCCTCGGGTTTCAAGCCAACACGCTTCTTGGTCGAACCCGTTGCGATCTTGGCAAGGAGTGCCTCGGCACCGATAAATCCGGCTGCCTCGCGCACGGGCTTGGTGATAGCCCAGAGCAATCCAGCATCAACAGGGTCATAATCAGGCGTAATGTCATGGCCGTGCAGACACAGGCCGGCCTCAAGACGCAGGCTGTCGCGGGCGGCAAGCCCAACCCATGCAACGCGATCATCGGCAAGCAAGCGTTTAACCAGCGCGCGCGCGTCAGCTTCGGGGAAACCGATCTCAAAACCATCTTCACCCGTATAACCGGAGCGGCTCATGAACCATCCCGGTTTCGGCTCAAATCCATGCATGAAAGCAAGATCGGTCCCGGCAATACCGGCATCGCGCAGCACATTCACGGCCTCAGGTCCTTGAATGGCGAGGAATACCCGGTCCAGCGCATCGATCTTGCAGTCGAATCCCTTGGCCACACCACGCAGGTGCGCCTCATCAGCTGCCGCATTTCCTGCGTTGGCGACGACCATGAAATGCTCATTCCCCAGACGGGTAATGATCAGATCATCGAGAATACCGGCTTCGTCATTCAGGAAGAAGGTGTACTTCGATTGACCCGTCTGCAGCGCAGCCGCATCAAGCGGGCAAGCGCGCGAAAGCAGCGCCGCAGCTTCTGCTCCAGCAACATCAAACAGCTGCATATGCGAGATGTCGAACAGGCCAACCTTCTCACGCGTGTGCAGATGTTCCTTCATCACACCAAGCGGATAGGTGATTGGCATAGACCAACCAGCGAAACCGCCAAAGCGCGCGTTTGCGGCCTTGTGCAGATCATCGAGCGGCAGTTGTTTCAGATTTTCTTCAGTGCCCATTTTTACTCCAGAGACGTGCAAAGACCTCCGCCATAGAGCGGAACATTTCTTTGCCCCTCTGTCGGAAGCCTGAGAGACTCGCCCAGCCAGGACCCCTGACTGAACTTACACCTTCGGCGCGGAGTTTCCCCCGACTTTCCAGAGTTGCCTTCCCGGTTTGCGGTTCCTGGTACCTGAGAGATTTCGGGCGATTTCCCCTTCGGTGGCCTGCATATTTCTATGCACGACACTCTCCCGCAAACTGACAGGGCCGAAGCCCTCGACAGCCCGGACCATAGCGCAACGGCCTTTGCCTGTCATCGTGCAAATGGCCGATTTGCCGCTTTGTGGACAGAAATTGTCTGAATGAGAATACTCGCAAGCTGGACACCAGACTTTCACCGCGTCAGAGCGATCACCCCAAGTGCCTGTCCCCTACCCTTTACGCCGTGCAAACCCAGATAATCAGCTTTGATTTCATTGGATAAACTCATGCGCTGCGCCAAGTCAGTCGAGATCAAAACCGGTGCTTCCAGTGTCCGGCAAAGGCTTTCAAGGCGTGCTGTCGTATTCACCGTATCGCCAAAGTAGGTGATCTTGTGGTGATCGACCCCGATTTCGGCTGTGATGATGGGGCCTCCATGCAGCGCAGCACGCAAAGCTGGAACCTGCCCGAATCGCTCCAGCCATTGAGCCGTGTTCTTTTCGATTCCATCCAAAATATCAAAGACGCAGCGCACGCAGCTTGCGTCCTTAATGCCGCGATCGATAGGCCAGGTGATGATGGCAGCATCGCCGACATAATCATCAATGGCACCATGATGACGCCGGACCGGCTCGGCAAATGCAGCGAACAGTTCTCCAAGAAACTGCTGAGCCCGCAGATCACCATGTTCTTCGGCAAAAGTTGTCGACCCAACCAGATCAATGAAGAGAAACACGCGTTCTTCTGCCACCGGCTGACGGTAGCGGCTGATGAGAAGGTTCGCAAAAATATCGCGGCCCAGCAAATCCCGCACCCGCAAGATGAATATCATGATGCTCAATACACCAAGCGTATAGAACAATACCTGCGGTGAAAGGATCGCGGCCTGCCAGAATGTTCCGTTGAGCCATCCGAAGTACCACAGAATTATACCGCAAACGGCATTACCAAAACTGATCAACACATAATCAGCTACCAATGCCGTCACGAGAAAGCCCGCCGTCGGCAATGTGTTTATCCATGCGCGCAGTTTTGGAAAGATAACGCCGCGCTCGAAAGCCAGAATCGGCGCACAAATCGAAAGGGCAAATATTGCGCCAATGTAATAGCCCTCGCTGTATACTATCAAACTGTAGAGATAGCCGCTCGCGGCAACTGCGGTAAGCACGAATATCCAGAAGCCGATCGAATTTCTGCGCATGCCCCGCTCCCATCTCATTCAAATTGTCAGAAACCTATCTCAAGGCGTGCTTCTAACGTCATTCCCTTATGCCTCACTGGATCAGTATTAGCCCAATAGACAGATGCTATAGCCTGTTATCCATTTGAAGAATTCATTGATAGACCAATACAAGTCACATCCCCATGTCGCGTGCAGTATTTCGGCTTGCAAGGGTGGCACGTTGAAATTTAACCAATGAAGTGAAGAATATTAATACAGTTTCGCCGCTGTTTTTTAGCAAAGCGTTCTTTGACGCCCCCCGAAATTCGGGAAAATCTAACTGCCTCTGAAACGGAGTCCTAGCGCTCAATGGCGATGCGTGACTTCAATCACATGGAGGCCATACCCTAAAATGGGCTATGCACTGAGTTTGCTCGATAAAAGTCCAATCCATGATGGCGAGACGGCCAGCACGGCGCTGAAACGCACAGTCGCGCTGGCCCGTCAGGCCGAACAATGGGGTTTTCATCGCTTCTGGGTTGCCGAACATCATGACACACCTGCTTTGGCAAGTTCCTCCCCTGAAGTGTTGATTGCCTTCCTGCTCGCCAACACAACACGCATTCGCGTTGGTTCTGGTGGTGTCATGCTGCAGCACTACAGCCCTTACAAGGTGGCAGAGAATTTCAATCTGCTTGCCGCCCTTGGACTGGATCGCGTAGATCTTGGCGTCGGAAAAGCGCCGGGCGGGCTGCCCTACTCGACCCGAGCCTTGCAAGGCGTCATCCCCCGGTCCGAAAAACAAGACTTTGCTGCACAACTGGCACAACTCGGCGCATTCCTTGCGAAAGGTCTGCCCGAGGGTGATCCACTTGCCGGTGTGCGGGCAACGCCGCTCCCTACGGTGGCCGCCCACCGCTTCCTTCTCGGCGCCAGTGTTGACAGTGCTGAGCTTGCTGCCGCCCAAGGTTGGGATTTTGTCTTTGCCAGCCATTTGAATGGCGATGAGACAGTGCTGCAACAGACACTCGATGCTTATCGAAAGAAGGCTCCAGATCGCTCACCTTTACTGGCAGTGGGCATTGTAG
>NZ_JBFRDN010000052.1:0-20596 GCF_052113785.1 Phyllobacterium sp. TAF24
GTGGAGCAGCCCGGTAGCTCGTCAGGCTCATAACCTGAAGGTCACAGGTTCAAATCCTGTCCCCGCAACCAAACCTTCCAAATAGAAAACCAACAAGCTTCTCAAAACATCGCTCTCCTCGCCAGCCGCTCAACATGAAGGGCGAGAACCGGAAGCCAGAGCCCGCAAAACAACCCACGGCGCTGTCTAAAGACACCAGCGGGCAAATCATTCCCCCAAACTCCCAAATATCAAACCAAAACCAGCTTCTTCAAGCAAGTCAACAATCCAAAACACAATCAAGAACCCCGCATAAAGCGGGGCTATTCGCGTTTGTAAGGGGCTATAATAGCGAAAGAAATAGAGCTCTATCGTCAGTCAAACCGTACCGCGCCGCTATTGGCACCGCACAATAGAACACCAACACGTTCATCTGGCCCTGCAATATACTTCTGCGATAAAAGTGCGGCGAAGGCCGCTGCTCCGCCCGGTTCAGCAACAATGCGAAGCCGTTCCCAAAGCGCGCGTTGAGCGGCGCGAATATCATCGTCCGATACCAGTATCGAATGCTCAATAAAGTCTTGAGCAAACGGAAACATCAATTCTCCGACGCGTTTGGGTGCGAGGGAATCAGCGGCAATACCTTCCGCAGGCGCATCGACAGGTTTTCCCGCACCCAAGGCATTGTGTAAGGTTGGTGAACATTCCGGTTCGACAGCGATAATTTTGATTCGGCCACGAAACCATGCAGCTATCCCGCCAATGAGGCCACCGCCGCCCACAGCCACCAGCAGGATTGTGATATCGGGTAGATCAGCTTCGATTTCCAGACCAAGCGTCCCCTGACCAAGCAATGTTTCGGGCTGATCAAACGCGTGAATTGGCATGGCGTTGTGCTCTGCCACGAATTGTTCACTGGCGGTCAGAGCATCGGCATAACGATCGCCACCTATAATGAGATTCGCACCATAACCGCGAATACGCTCAGCCTTGGCGGGCGCAGTAACATTGGGAACAAATATGGTCGCGGGCAGGCCAAGCCGCATGGCGGCGTAGGCGACGGCTGCGCCATGATTGCCGCCTGAAGCTGCCACGACACCAGCCTCTGGCACAGGGCGAGTGAGCAGATTGGTGAAGGCACCTCGCGCTTTGAACGAACCCGAATGTTGCAGAAATTCGAGTTTGAAGTCGATGCTGCGTGGTTGCATTCCGAAGTCGACAAGATCGGCGCGTATGACAGGCGTATGCCGGATATGTGGCCGAATAAGGCGCTCGGTTTCGACGATGCGTTCGGGGGTAATTTGTGTTGGGCTGGACATGGACAACTCGCGATGCGGAGACATCAGAATAGAGTGCTCTAACCTGCAAATGCAAGTTCTGTTGTTTTGCAGCCAATCCTCACATTTCAAGTTTTTAACGGCTTGCGTTCAAACGGCAACTGTTTTGATCTAAAAAGCATAATGATTTCAAATTATTACGCGTCTTGCTGTGAGGTTTCTTCTAACCGCGTTGACTCATCATGCAACTTCTGATTATCTAAATTAACAAATGAGCGATATTTGCTCAAATGTAGGTTTATTGGAAAATTGAGTTCCTGGGGAGGAAAAACATGCTCAACCGCCGCACCTTTTTGTTCAGATTTGCATTTGCCGGAACCGCTATTTCATTGATGGCGACTCTCGGCATGACTATTACTGCCGCCAATGCTGAAGGCCTGAAAATCGGGTTCAGTCAGGTGACACTGCAGTCGCCTTTTTATGTGCAGCTCAAGACTGGAGCGGAGGCGGCAGCCAAGGCCGGCGGCGATACATTGGTTTTTCTCGACGCCAATGGTGATGTCAGCAAACAGAACAACGATATTCAGGATTTGATCACTCAAGGTGTGAATGCGCTGATCATTAACCCGGTTAATCCCGATGCCGTTGTGCCATCGCTTGAAGCAGCTGTTGCTGCGGGTATCCCGGTGATCACCGTTGACCGCAGTGTCAATGGTCAGGGTGTTACCGCTCATGTTGGCCGCGACAACAAGAATATGGGCAAGCTGGTCGGTGAAGCCGTTGTTGCACGTCTCAAGTCTGACGGCGTTGAGAAAGCCAAGATCATCGAGATTCAGGGCGACGCAGGCGGTGCGGTGATGATGGACCGGCGCGATGGTTTTCACAGTGCCATTGAAGGAACAGGCCACACAATCGTTGAAGGCCCCTATGCCGAATATATCCGTGCCAATGCGGTAACAGCCATGCAGGATTTGCTTCAGGCCAATCCGGATGTGAAGGTTGTTTACGCGCATAATGACGATATGGCGCTCGGTGCCTTGCAGGTTCTCAAGGAAAATAATCGCAACGACGTTCTGGTCGCTGGCGTGGACGGACTTTCCGAAGCGCTTGGCATTATCGCTGATGGCGGCAACTATATCGGCTCGGCACTGAACGATCCGAAATATCTCGGCGATGTGACGATTCAGGTGGCGCGTGAAGCGGCAGCCAAGAAGCCCGTTTCGAAATTCGTTGATGCGGGCACGACATTGGTAACACCCAAAAATGTTGCGGATTTCCCGCGTACTGGACTGTTTGCCGAATATCGCCCGCAAGTTCTCGGTCAGTAAGGCCGTCTCTCGAGCCTGCGGAGCAGGTTTGCTTCGCAGCTCCTCTCATTAATACCCACAGGATCATGTCATGCGTGCAGCAGTTCTCTATGCCCCCGGCGATATACGCCTTGAAGAAGTCCCAGAACCGCAGATCAAGCCGGGCCATGTGATCGTCCGCGTTGCTTCTGTTGGTGTCTGCGGGTCGGATCTGCCGCGCATGCTGATCAAAGGCGCGCATAAGATGCCGCTCATCTGCGGTCATGAGTTTTCGGGTCATATTACTGAGCTTGGGGAAGGGGTTAAGGGTTTTGACCTTGGCGAATTGGTGGCCATTCCGCCGATGTTGCCATGTTTCAAATGCGACCAGTGCCAGAAGGGACAGTTTTCGCGCTGCCGCGACTATGACTATTTCGGCTCGCGGCGCGACGGTGCCTATACGGAATTTGTCTGTGTTCCTGTTTCCAACCTTTTGAAGACACCGAAGGGGATCGATCCGCGCGCGGTTGCGATGACTGATCCTGCATCAATTGCCATTCATGCTATCTGGAAAGCGGGTGGCATAGGCATGGGGCAGCGCGGCGGCGTCATTGGTTGCGGGCCGATTGGCTTGTTTGCCATACAATGGCTCAAACTGATGGGTGCGAGCGAAGTCGTTGCCGTCGATGTGTCGGAAGAAAAACTTGATATGGCGCGGCGCGCGGGCGCGACGCATACATTTCTCTCTGGAGCAGACATTCCAGCGAGCCTGCTTTGCGATACGATTATTGAAGCTGCAGGACATCCATCCTCGATCAACATGGCGGTGAAAATGGCCGCGCCGAGCGGTCATGTGGTCTTCATTGGAATTCCGGTTGCCGATGTAACTCTCGACAACAGGACGTTCCAGCATTTCCTGCGGCAGGAAGTCTCGCTGCATGGCTCGTGGAATTCATTCGGTGCGCCTTATCCAGGACCACAATGGACGGTGACGTTGGAAAAACTGGGTTCCGGCGAACTCGAATGGGAATTCATGATTACCCATGATCTTGACCTTGCTGAATTGCCGGGCATGTTCGAAAAATTCCGGACTGACAGGGGTTTGTTCTTTTCAAAAGTCATGTTCCGGCCCTGAGACTTTGGGAAGAGGCAGGGTATCGAGGGAGGATTTGGCAGGATGACACTTGTCCTGAACTTTGATCTTGGCACGGGAGGAGTCCGCGCCGGTGTTTACGATGTCGAGCGCAAGTCGATGCTCTCGCTGTCGGAAGCAAGCTACGCCACGACATATCCCCATGCTGGTTGGGCCGAACAGCAACCCGATGAGTGGTGGAACGCGCTTTTGATGGCGGGCCGCCAGGCAGTCGAGCAATGCGGATCGGGAGAAATAGCGGCAGTTTGTGTTGCCACAACAGCGTCGTCCGTTGTGGTCTGTGACAGGAACAGCGCGCCGCTTTATCCTGCTATTTTATGGATGGACTGCCGTGCTGCAAAAGAGGCGCGTGCGACGGAAAAGGTCAAACATCCGGTTATGGCCTATAGCGGTGGCGGTGATGCAGTCGAATGGCTTGTTCCAAAGGCGATGTGGCTGGCCGAACACGAGCGCACTATCTTTGGCCAGGCGGATATCATCTGTGAGGCTCTGGATTTTATCAATTACCGGCTGTGCGGTGAGTGGGTGGGCTCGCGCATGAACGCCGCCTGCAAATGGAATTACGATTCCAAGAATGGCGCTTTTGTTTCCGAGATTTACGAAGCGCTTGGCGTTCCCGAATTGCAGAACAAGTTGCCACAGAGGATTGTTCCGGTCGGCGATACGATCGGCTCATTGAAGCCTGAGGTCGCGGCTGCACTTGGCATCACGTCGTCACCACTGCTCGCTCAAGGGGGCATTGACGCTCATATCGGCGTGCTGGGTGCAGGGACTGTTGCTGCGGGCGGCATGTTGATCATCGGCGGAACATCCGTCGTGCATCTGACCCACTTGAAAGAACAGGGCAATGTAACGGGTTTCTGGGGACCTTACCCCAATGCGCTTGTCGATGGATTATGGCTGGTGGAGGCTGGTCAGGTTTCGGCCGGTTCGATCCTGAATTGGTTCAGCAGCAAGATTTTTGGGTTGGATGAACAGGGTCATCGTGATCTCATCCGCGAGGCATCGGTCGTTTCGAAGCAGGATTCAGGATTGTTGACGCTTGATTACTGGATGGGAAATCGCACACCTTATCGCGACGCAGATTTGCGCGGAGCAATACTCGGCCTGTCGCTCGGTCATAACAGGGCGGACATCTATTCGTCGGCTGTCGATTCCATTGCGCTTGGCTCTGCCAATGTTATCGCTGTGCTGGAAGAGCGCGGTGTCTCCGTCGAGCGGATCGTGATGGCTGGCGGCATTTGCAAGAATGCGTTGTGGCTACAGGCAACAATCGACGCCATCGGCAGACCTGTTCATGTGGCTGGAGATGACAACCTCTCGCTTATTGGAACAGCCGTCTGCTGCGCCCATGCACTTGGGCTGTTTCCTGATCTTATCTCTGCATCGGAAGCCTGTGCAGCACCGACGAGAGAAGTTCACCCTGACCCCGTGCGCAGTCAGCGGTATCGCGATACGATAGGGCTTTATCGGGACACAACCGAAACATTGATGCCGACGTTGCATACATTGAGCGGCAGGCAATTGGCGGGGGCTGCATCATGAACGACGCTCGGATCAATCCATCTGTCCGGTTACCCTCTGATGAGCAGCGGGAGCATCTGATGGTGCGTGTCGCCAAGCTCTATTATGATCTTGAACGGACTCAGAGCGAGATTGCCACGGAGCTTGGCCTGACACGCTGGCAGGTTGGCCGGTTGCTGATTGAAGCCAAGGAGCTGGGCGTTGTTCGCATTGAGATTACGCCGCGCGCCTATCGCAAAACGGAACTTGAGGTACGACTGCAGCAGGAATTCGGTCTGCGCGACGCCATTGTGGTTCCATCAGGCGGAACGACCGATTCAGCTCTTCTTATGGAAAGTGTGGCGCAGGCTACGGCCAAATATCTGGCTGGTCTCAACCCCAAGGCCGATCTGATCGGTGTTTCCTGGGGGCGCACCATGTCGGCGGTTGCTAAATTTCTGCCGAACAACTGGAACCCCGGTGTGCATGTCGTTCTGGTGAATGGTTCGACAAATCTGCGATCCACTTCAACCCATACAAGTGCCGTTGCCGAGGAATTCGCCAAGGCTGGTAATGGTATCGCAACGCTGCTGCCTGTCCCTGCCATTGTCGGCAAGAAAACCACCCGTGAAGTGCTTGAGGAAGACCCGATTATCGAGCGTGTGCTCAAGCTGGCGATAGAGGCCGATGTGGTCTGTTTCGGTATGGGTGGCATCACCCATGATTCTGTCCTTCTCAGCTCCGGATATCTTGAAGAGGTAGATATTGACCGATTGAAAGACGCGGGCGCTGTCGGTGATATTCTCGGCCGCTTCCTCGACAAGGACGGTAACATCGTTGACCAGACGATCGATGACCGCACGGTTGGGTTGCGGCTTGATTATCTCAAGACCAAGCAGCGTTCGATTGGTGTCGTTGCGGGTGAGGAGAAACTTCAGATCGCACTTGCTGCGCTGAAAGCCGGTTATGTCTCTGTCATCGTCACCGACGAGGCCACCGCTCACTATGCACTGGAGGCCAGAAGTGACGATTGATGTTCTGACCGTTCAGCAAGTGTCGAAGAAGTTCTTGCCCAACATCATCGCATTGGAATCGGCCTCGCTGAATGTTCGTGCCGGCGAGGTGCATTGTCTCCTTGGTGCCAATGGCGCTGGAAAATCAACCTTGCTGAAGATTATCGCCGGAGCCTTCCGCCCGACAGATGGCTCGCTGCTACTCGATGGCAAGCCCGTTGATCTGCATTCGCCCGCGCAGGCAGCACGGCTTGGCATTTCCATGATCTATCAGGAGCTGGATCTGGTCCCGCAATTGACCGTCGAGCAGAACCTGTTTCTTGGCCACGCACCCGGTCGCTTTGGATTGATCAACCACAGGGAACGCCGGGAAAGAGCCGCCGTGGCCCTAAAGCGCGTTGGCGCAAATTTCAAACCAGAAGCCCGGGTTGAAACCCTGTCGGTTGCCAACCAGCAATTAACAGCTATTGCCCGCTCGCTGACTATGGACGCCAAGATCATCATCATGGATGAGCCGTCGGCATCCCTCAACGAAACCGAGCTTGCGAGCGTGTTTGCAGTCATCCGCGAACTTGTCAAACAAGGGGTTGCCATACTCTATGTCAGCCACCGCCTTGGTGAACTGCGCGAAATCGGCGATCGGGTTACGGTGTTAAGGGGTGGGAGGACCATCGAGACATTCGATGTAAAAAATACCGGCGATAGCGCCTTGGTCGAAGCGATCATTGGGAAACAACGATCCCTGATCGAACGAAAAGTGCGCGAACCAGTTACCGGCGACGTAGCGCTGCGTGTCAACAGGCTGCGCGGGCCGGAAGGTCTCGATATCAGTGGCCTTGACGTGCGTTGGGGCGAGGTGGTTGGCCTGACTGGTCTTAATGGTTCCGGCCGCACATCATTCCTGAAGTCGCTTTTCGGTGCCAATAGCTTCGAAGGCGAAATCAAGCTGGAAGGCAAGCTGTTCCATCCGCGTCATCCGGCCCATGCTATTCGCAGTGGCATTGGTCTTGTGCCGGAGAATCGCAAGACGGAGGGGCTGGTTCTTCATGCGCCGATCTACAAGAATGCGACGTTGCCTTCCATGCGCGAAAGCTGGCTGACACGCCATTCCCATCAGAAACAAAAGACGACGCCGGTTCTTAAAAGCCTTTCGACCAAATATGGGCGACCGGAACAGGCTGTTGTGCAGCTTTCAGGTGGCAATCAACAGAAGGTTGTTCTGGCCAAATGGATCATCAATGGCGCGAGGGTCCTGCTTCTGGATGAACCGAGCCGCGGGCTTGATATCGGCGCCAAGGCTGATCTCTACAACCTCGTTGACAGGCTTGCGGCGGAAGGAGCAGCGGTCATCGTTGCCAGCAGCGAACTCGATGAACTCTACGCCGCCTGCGATACCATCTGGGTATTTCATGAAGGCCGCAACATCGGCAAATACGATCCTTCGATCGTGGACCGTGACACGATATTAAGGGCAACAATTCTGGGTGAAAATCATGTCCAACACTGAAACCGCATTGTCGCCGGCTGATACGCCGTCGCCGGCATTCGGCAAACGCCTTGTCGATCTGGCGATCGAGTATAATTTCATCGTCATCTTTCTGGCAGTCGTTGTTATCGCAGCGTCACTTTCGAGCAACTTTCTAACCTTCACCAACATCGCCAACCTGTTTCAGCAGGCGGCTGTTGTTGGCGTGGTTGCCATAGGCATGACCTTCGTCATTCTGACCGGCAATATCGATCTGTCCGTCGGCAGCGTTGTCGCGCTTTGCGGTATGCTGGTTGCAGTGCTCATGTCGCACGGATTTGATCCATTCGTGGCAGTCGCAATAACGGCTCTCGTCGGCACAGCCTGCGGTGCCGGGATGGGTGCAATCAGTGCGCTTGCCCAAGTGCCCAGCTTTATTGTGACCCTTGCGGGGCTCGTTTCGTTTCGAGGTATCACATACCTCATGACCGACGGTGTACCGGTAAGCGGTCTGCCGCAGGGGTTTGCGTCTATCAGCTCGACGATGATCCCGCTTTTCCCCGGCTTCTCCCTGTCATCAATGGGGTTAATTTTCATTGTTCTTTGCGTTGTTGCCGGGTTGGTGCTTCGTTTTACCGTTTTCGGGGAGTACGTGTTCGCCACAGGTGGCAATCCTGAAGCTGCCCGGCTTTCCGGCCTGCCGACACGGTTCATGATCACCGCGGTTTTCGCCGTCTCTGGCTTCATGGCAGCACTTGGCGGTATTCTTCTGACATCACGCCTGCGTATCGGTCAGCCGACGGCGGCTCAAGGACTTGAGCTTGACGCTATCGCTGCCGTTGTGCTCGGTGGTACAAGTCTCTTCGGTGGACGCGGTGGCGTGCTCGGTACATTTTTTGCCGTCATGCTGCTGCAGGTTCTCCGCAACATATTCAATCTTCTGGGATTGGGCTCCTTCTACCAGATGACTGTGACCGGTATTATCATCGTTGCAGCCATCTTGCTCAATCGCTTCATCGATCACAGGAAGGGTCGGGGATGAACACGCAACAACCATTGGTCCAAAAGGGCACAGAAATCCAAATGCCACATTCCCACGCGCGTAACACCGGCACGAAACTGCTGCCTGATTGGTTCGAGGATATTGCAGTCAACCGTTCTGCAACGGAACGTCGTGCCGCGACATTGACGACGAGACGGACGGTCAAGAAGGAGTATCAGGCGGCATGGCTGGTCAAGGCGATCACTTGCATTGACCTTACCACCCTTGCCGGTGATGATACGGCTGGCCGTGTCCGCCGTCTGTGTGCCAAGGCAAAAAAGCCTGTGCGGGACGATATTCTAGAAGCGCTTGGTCTTGCCGATGCGAATATTACGACCGGTGCTGTCTGTGTGTATCCGACCATGGTTTCCCATGCGGTCAAGGCTCTCGAAGGTTCCGGCATCCCGGTTGCATCAGTTGCGACGGGTTTTCCCGCTGGCTTGACGCCATTGCCGCAGCGGTTGGCCGAAATCCACTACGCCGTTGGTGAAGGTGCCAAGGAGATTGATATCGTCATCACGCGCGAACATGTTCTGACCCAGAACTGGTCGGCGCTTTATGACGAGATTTCCCAAATGCGCGAGGCTTCGGGCGAAGCCCATATGAAAGCCATTCTGGCGACAGGTGATCTGAACACACTGCGCAATGTGTATCGCGCTTCGATGGTTGCGATGCAGGCCGGAGCAGATTTCATCAAGACATCAACCGGCAAGGAGGACGTGAACGCCACGCTTCCCGTCAGTCTGGTGATGCTGCGTGCCTTGCGGGATTATGGCGAGCTTTCCGGCCAGATCGTTGGTTTCAAGCCTGCCGGTGGCATGAAAACCGCCAAAGACGCCATGAACTGGCTGATCCTGATGAAAGAAGAATTAGGACTGCCATGGATGCAGCCGGACCTGTTCCGGCTCGGAGCCAGCTCGATGCTCGGCGATATCGAACGGCAGTTGGAACATTATGTGACGGGTCGCTACTCCGCGTCTTCGCGCCACGCACTCGCTTGAGGAAAACGACTATGGGACAGATCAAGGATATTCTTCGCACGATGGAATATGGCCCCGCACCAGAAAGCAATACCGATGTCCAGAATTGGCTTGATGCCAATGCGAAGGGTTTTGGCCATTTCATCAATGGCAAGTTCACGGGCACTGATGGACGTGAGACATTTGCTGTTATCAATCCGGCCAATGATGCCGTACTCGCAAAGGTTGCCCATGGCACTGATGGCGATGTTGACGCGGCGGTGAAAGCAGCGCGCGCAGCCTTCGGCAAATGGTCGAAGCTGTCAGGGCATGAACGCGCCAAATATCTCTACGCGATTGCCCGTCACATCCAGAAGCGTGAGCGCTTCTTCTCCGTGCTGGAGAGCATGGACAATGGCAAACCGATCCGCGAAACCCGCGATATCGATATTCCGCTGGTTGCCCGGCATTTCTATCATCACGCCGGTTGGGCGGAGATGGTTGAGACAGAGTTCGAAGGCTTTTCGCCCGTAGGTGTTTGCGGGCAGGTGATCCCGTGGAATTTTCCGCTGCTGATGCTCGCATGGAAGATTGCTCCGGCGCTTGCTGCTGGTAACACAGTTGTTCTGAAGCCAGCTGAGCTGACGCCGCTGACAGCCATTGCCTTTGCCGAGATTTGCCATGAAGTGGGTCTGCCCGCTGGCGTGGTCAATATCGTTCACGGCGATGGCGCGACAGGCGCTGCAATCTGCGGTCATGATGATATTGACAAGGTGGCCTTCACCGGCTCGACCGAAGTCGGCCGTATCATCCGCGAGCAGATTGCCGGTTCTGAAAAGAAGCTGTCACTGGAACTTGGCGGCAAGTCGCCCTTCATCGTGTTCGAAGATGCCGATATTGATGGCGCTATCGAAGGTGTGGTTGATGCCATCTGGTTCAATCAGGGTGAAGTGTGCTGTGCCGGTTCGCGCATTCTCATTCAGGAAGGCATTGCTGAGCATTTCTATGCGAAGTTACGCAAGCGCATGGAAACCCTGCGGGTTGGCGATCCGCTCGACAAGACCATGGATGTCGGCGCTATCGTCTCCAAGGGACAATTGAAGCGCATTACATCACTGGTTGAACAGGGTAAGGCCGAGGGCGGCACGCTCTGGCAGGCGCCGGTAACACTGCCGACCAAGGGTGCTTTTTTCGCGCCTGCGTTTTTCACCGACGTGGAGCCTGCATCGACAGTGTGCGAGGTAGAGATTTTCGGTCCCGTCGCCACGGCGACGACGTTCCGCACGCCGGATGAAGCCATCGCACTTGCCAACAATACCAAGTATGGGTTGGCCGCATCAATCTGGTCTGAGAATATCAATCTTGCGCTTGATATGGCGGCGCGGGTCAAGGCAGGTGTTGTCTGGATCAATTCGACCAACCTTCTCGATGCCGGTGCCGGTTTTGGCGGTTATCGCGAAAGCGGCTATGGCCGTGAAGGCGGACGCGAAGGGCTTTATGAATATCTGACTGCCGATTGGGAAAAGCGCCTGCCACTGGGCAAAGCAGAACAGGCATTCAAACCATCGGCCGCGCCTGACGGTGAAGCGAAGATCGCCCTTGGCAGTTCAATTGACCGCACCGTCAAAAACTATGTTGGCGGCAAGCAGGCCCGCCCTGATGGTGGCTACAGCTATTCTGTCATCGGCAAGGGTGGGCAGATTATCGGTCAGGCTGGCATCGGTAATCGCAAGGATATTCGCAATGCCGTTGAAGCAGCTGCCAAGGCCGGTTCATGGGGTGGTGTGACAGCGCATAACCGTGCGCAGGTGCTTTACTATCTCGGCGAAAACCTCAGTGCCAGGCAAGCAGAATTCGAGGCATTGCTGGTCGAAAGCACTGGTGTTACGCCGAAAGCTGCGGCTGAAGAGTTCGCAACCGCACTGCGCCGTATCTTCTATTATGCGGCTCAATCCGACAAATATGATGGCGCGGTGCATTCCACCAAGTCCCGTCATGTGACCTTGGCGATGAACGAGCCATGGGGCGTTGTGGGCATTGTCTGCCCGGATGATCAACCGTTGCTGTCATTCATTTCACTGGTTTTGCCAGCAATCGCCATGGGCAACCGTGTCGTAGCCGTCCCATCGACCAAACATCCGCTTCTGGCTGCCAATCTCTATCAGGTGCTGGATACCTCAGATGTTCCAGGCGGCGTGGTGAACATTGTCACTGGTGAGCGCGATGTTCTGGCTAAAACACTGGCTGAACACGATGAAGTCGATGCGCTCTGGTATGTCGGCTCGAAGGACGGCAGCGCGATGGTTGAAAAAGCATCCTGCGGCAATCTGAAAGCCACATGGGTGAACAATGGCCGCCAGCGTGATTGGCTGAATACGCAACAGGGGCAGGGCAAGGACTATCTGCGCCGCGCCATTCAGGTGAAAAACATCTGGGTGCCCTACGGCGAATAACGCAAGAAAGACCGCAGCGGCGCTAACCGCTGCGGTCTTTTTGATTTCAATGATTTTAGCTCTTTGGCAGACCGGGCGGATTGGTAGCAGCCTTGTCGATGGCTTCCGAGCCTAGATTCCAGCGATCGAGAACCTGTTTGTATTTGCCATTGGCGATCACCGCGTTGAGTGCGGTAGTGATGCCATCAGCGGCTCCGCTGGCTTTGCGCGTCGTTACGGCAACTTCGGCGGTAATCGGCCAACCACCGCTGACAGTACCAACCAGCTTGGTCTTGCCGCCCACCTTGGCCTTGTAGGCCTGCGTAGCGTTTACGCTGAACACCACATCGGCGCGGCCAGACTGGATGGCAAGTGTGCTGACCGCATCATCGTCATAATACTGGACTTCGATGGGCTTCAGGCCCTTGGCGACATTTTCCTTGTCCCAGGCCAGCAGGATTTTCTCCTGATTGGTACCAGCGTCCGTGATCACCTTCAGCCCGGCAATGTCCTTTGGCTCTTTAATGGCTTTGATGGTGCTGTCCGCTTTTACGTAATAACCAAGCTCGTCCTTGCGATATGTGGAGAAATCGAACTTCTCCTTGCGCTGTTCGGTAACGGTAACGTTGGAGATCACCGCGTCGAACTTGCCGGATTCAAGCCCAAGCGGCCAGTCGGCCCAGGCGACGGGGACGAGTACCAATTCACGGCCGAGACTATCGGCCACCAGCTGTGCGAGATCGACGTCAAAGCCGACAACAGTTGTGGCGTCGTTGGCATAGGTGCTGAGTGGCGGGTTGGAAGGATGGAGCCCGATGGTGAGCTTGCCGTCGCTGACGAACTTGAAACCTTTGGAGACCGCCTCGATGGCTTTCTCGTTTTTCTCCGCCCGCACGCGGTCTTTCTGGTCAGGGCTCAGATCGAAGCCGTCGCCTGCTGCGAAGGCAAGCCCTGTCGTTGCGGCAATGAAAGCCCCTGCGACAAAAGATATAAGTTTTAGTCTGTTGGTCATGGATAACCCCTTGAGTGTGGTTTGTTGGTTGTTGTTCAACGCCGTGCCCCCGCACTGATGCGCCCGGGCTGATTGCCCCAGCCGATTTCCGGAGCGATTTTGGTGATGAAATCGGAGAGGATTTGCTCGTATTCGTGTTGTTTGAATTCGTAGGGCAGTTCGAGCCGCAATTCCCCGACGCGCGCAATGGCAGGGTCATTGAACAACTGTTCGAGAATTTGCTCTGACGTCCCGACAAGGTCCTGCGGAAACAGCGTCCGCCTGTCGCCCTGCGGTTTCAGTGTGCGTTGATAGCGGCTGGCCGCATAATCTGCATATTTTTTGCGGGTGGCCGCATCGGCGCTATCCGTGGGAACAATGACACGCCCGAGCGATACGCGTCGGAACGCTCCGTCGAGATTCTGGTGATAAGCATCGAGTTGACGCCCCTGAGCTTCATAGAAATTGTCGGTGTTTTCGCCAGCTGTGACATTGCCGATCATCAGATTGAAGCCGTTCTTGCCAGCCCAGCCGACGGATCGCAAAGACCCGCCGCCATACCAGACACGATTGACCAAACCCTCGGCGTGGGGCTGCAGGCGTGGTCGCTGCGGCCCACCCGGTGTCGCGATGAATGTCTCGGGATCAGCAAGGAATTCGCCGCGCAGATTATTGGCAAAACGGATGACGCGCTCGTGAGAAAGATCGAAATCCTTCCAGTTGCCGTCAAATACCAGTGGTCCGAGCAGGTCCGCATGGGCCGGTGTCCCAGCACTCAGACCTATGTTGAGGCGGCCACGCGACAGGACGTCAACGGTCGAGAGATCCTCCGCAAGGCGATACGGACTTTCGTAGCCAATCTGAATGACCGCCGTTCCTAACTGGATACGGTTGGTTCTCTGTGTTGCCGCTGCAAGGAACACACCCGCTGAGGATATGCCGTGCTCAAGATGCCGCTGCCGCACCCAGCCGCTGTCAAATCCCAGTTTCTCGCCGAATTCCAGCAGACGGAGTGTGTTCTCCAATCCTTCGTGCGGATCGTCGTCCCGATAGTTTCCCGGTGTCAGGAAGCCCACATGATTGATGGAAAGAGAAGTATGCGTCATAGGGAAGACCTTGTTGTTGGCGCTTAAACTGATGGTCGGCCAATCAGATTTTCGGCAAGCCGGGTGGGTTTGTCCGCGATTTGTCGAGGGCTTCGGGGGTAAGCTGCCAGCGCGCGAGTGACTGCGCATATTTACCGTCAGCAATCAGCTCGTTGATTGCTGCTGTCAGGCTATCGGCAATGCCGCTTCCCTTACGGGTGGTGATTGCAACATCTGCAATGAGCGGCCATCCGGCATTCACTGTTCCAACCAGTTTGATCTTGTGATCGATAGCGGCACGATATGCTTGCGGTGCGTTGGGATTGAACTCCGCATCTGCACGGCTAGACTGAATGGCGAGCGCACTCACCGCGTCATCGTCATAATACTGCAATTCGACAGGCTTCAGACTCCTGGCAACATTCTGCTTGTCCCATTCGAGCAGGATTTTCTCCTGAATGGTGCCGGAACCAGTGATAATCTTGAGTCCCGCAATGTCCTTTGGTTCCTTGATCGAGGTGATCGGACTATCGGCTTTGACGTAGAAGCCATGCAAGCCGAGACGATAGGTGGAGAAATCGAATTTCTCTTTGCGCTGCTCGGTTACGCCCACATTGGAAATGACGGCATCGAATTTTCCGGATTGAAGTCCAAGCGGCCAATCTGCCCAGGCGATGGGAACAAGTTCGAGCTTCTTGCCTAGGATATCGGCGATCAACTGCGCAAAGTCAGGATCATAGCCAACGACTGTCTTGGCATCGGTGGCATAGGTACTAAGCGGCGGATGCGCGACGCTGATACCAACGGTGAATGTGTCATCTTTAACGAATTTGAAGCTTGCCGGGATCGTCGCAATCACCTTTTCACTCTTCTCGGCCCGCGGCTTACCGCTTTGATCGGGGCTGAGGTCGAAACCTTCAGCGTGAACCATAGCAAGTCCTGATGCCGTGGCGATGAGAACTGCCAGGGCGAAGGAGATGAAAGAGGGGCGAAGCAACATATTGTATTCCCTTGATATTTTATGTCTTTAGGTGTGGCGGTTTAAAGAACCTTGGCTAGAAACTCGCTGGTGCGCGCATTTCTCGGGCGGTTCAGGACCTGTTCCGGTGATCCGGTTTCAATAACCTTGCCGCCGTCCATGAAAATCACCGTGTCTGCCACTTCCCGGGCAAAGCCGATCTCGTGGGTAACGATGATCAGCGTGGTACCAGAGCGGGCAAGTTCCTTGATGACGTCGAGAACTTCACCCACCAATTCGGGGTCTAGCGCCGATGTTGGTTCATCGAACAGCAGGACCTTTGGTCTGAGAGCGAGCGCCCGGGCGATGGCTACGCGTTGCTGCTGGCCACCGGAGAGTTGACGCGGATAGGCATCAATCTTGTCGCTGAGGCCAACGCGGGCAAGCAGTTCGCGAGCAAGGCTTATTGCTTCGGGGCGGGTGAG
The DNA here is from genome assembly GCF_052113785.1 of Phyllobacterium sp. TAF24. Classification (NCBI taxonomy): domain Bacteria; kingdom Pseudomonadati; phylum Pseudomonadota; class Alphaproteobacteria; order Hyphomicrobiales; family Phyllobacteriaceae; genus Phyllobacterium; species Phyllobacterium sp. TAF24. Next base: position 15,629 of record NZ_JBFRDN010000052.1, read on the forward strand.
GTGACCAAGTGAAACCGGGGCCTCGATGATATTTTCGAGAACTGTCAGATGCGGGAACAGATTAAAACTCTGGAACACCATGCCGATATCAGCACGGCGCTTGAGAATATCCCTTTCCTTCAACTCATAGAGCGTCCTGCCACTTTTGCGATAACCGACCAGCTCGTTGTCGACGGTGATGAAGCCATCATCGACGCGTTCAAGATGATTGATGGTACGCAGAAGAGTGGATTTACCCGAGCCGGACGGGCCAAGAATGGCTGTTACGCTGCCTGCTTTGATATCGAGCCGGATATCATCAAGCACCTTGAGCTGACCAAAGCTCTTGGATACACCCTGAATTTTCACTGATCCCGGTGTACGCCATTTGGCGAGAGGTATGCTGCGGTCGTTGGTTTTGGACGCCGCGACGTTCTGCAGGGACGACACGGTCACGGTCTGCGGACGGGCAAGGATCGGTGCGCCAAAGAGCCTGCGGAACAGTTTGCGGAAAATCGGAGCAGGGGGATTGCGCAGCGCACCCTTGGAAAAGTGCCGTTCAATATAGTGCTGGGCTACCGATAAGGCAGTCATGATGATCAGATACCAGACCGTTGCCACCATCAGAAGTGGCACCACTTCAAGATTGCGTCGATAGATCACCTGAACGGTGTAGAAGAGTTCCGGCAATGCCAGTACATAGACAACCGATGTGCCCTTCGCCAAACCGATGATCTCGTTAAAGCCGGTGGGGAGGATTGTGCGCATGGCCTGTGGCAGGACAATGCGCAATGCCTGTCTGCGCCGGGAAAGACCGAGTGCCGCCGCTGCTTCCAGCTGCCCCTGATCAACAGACAGAATGCCGCCACGGATAATCTCGGAGGAGAAGGCCGCCTGATTGAGACTGAGGCCGATAAGGGCAGCTGCAAACGGGCTGAGGATCGAGATCGTTGGATACTCGGCGAAGAGAATGTCCGTATAGGGAACACCGATCCGCACAGTTGCGTAGAGGTAGCCGAGATTGTTGAGGATCAGCAGCAGAACAATCAAGGGTATGGAGCGAAGCAGCCAGATATAGGCCCAGGAGAGGCCCGACAGGAGAGGAGATTTCGAAACGCGGGCGAGCGCAAGCGCTGTTCCCAGCGCGAAGCCGAGTAGGCTGCCTAAAGCCGTCAGCAGCAATGTGCGCGCAAGCCCCGCGAGAACCGGTGCTGAGAAGAACCATTCGGCGAAGACGTTCCAACCCCATTTTGGGTTCGTCAGGATAGATTGGAGCGTAACAGCAATGATAAGTGCGGCAACTAATGTTCCGAAGAAACGCGCCGGATATTTTGCCTTCACAACCTTGTAGTGCGTGTAATCCTCGGTCGCGGCGGCGGAGGGCTGCGCGGAATGCGCGCCCGAATAGTCTGCTGTAATCGCCATACTTCCAAATTCCCCTGTACAACACTTCTCTGTCGAGAAATCCCGTGAAAGAAAACTTGTACGGGATTACCTTTTACTCGACTGATTTAGTAGTGTTTAAGCGAAACAGTCAAAGACGACAGACTGCAAATTCAGGGTGGTTAGAGAAGCTTTGTTGCAAAGAACAGGATGTATTGAGCATGAATTCCCACAGATGACGCAATCGTGGCGCTGGTCAAATCATCCGGCCTGACGCAGGAGATCACGGTCTGATGTAGCGCCATCTGTTACTTGTGAAAGCTGCGCAGCCAATGCACTGATATCCTTTTCGAAGGGCAGATGGCGATAGGTTTCCGGCGCAGCATTGACATCGAAAAGTGCCGTATAGCCGGAGCGCAGATACAGTTCTTTTGCCTCCGGTTGGCGAAAGCCGGTGGTCAGGTAAATCCGCGTGTAACCTTGGCGGGCGGCCTGTTGTTCCAGTTCGACGACAACCTTGCGGGCAAGTCCCTGCTGACGCAAATCCGCATGCGTCCAGATGCGCTTGAGTTCTGCTGTGTTTTCATCGTAGCGCTTGAATGCACCGCCGCCAATTGTTTCGCCGTTACGGATCAGGAGCAGGAAAGCGCCGTGGGGAGGGGCGAACAATTCGGCTGGATAACGGCTTAACTCGTTGCGTGCGGGTTCACCATAATAGTTGCCGTAGCGCGTTTCATACTCGACGATCAGCGCTTCGATCAAAGGTTGGGAGCGTTCGTCATTCGGCGTGGTGTAAACAAAAACATCAGTCATGATTGTCTCGCGCTTTTGTCGGAGGGATTTTTGGCAAGATAGGCTTCGGTTAGCGTCACCCAGTACCGGGCGGCTGAAGGCAAGATCTCGTCGTTGAAATTATAGAGCGCGCTATGCAGTGGAGCGCTATCGCCATTGCCGATGAATAGGTAGCTACCGGGCGTTTCCTGCAGCATGAAGGCAAAATCCTCGCTGGCGGAAATCGGGCGGAATTCCTTTTCAATGCGCGCATCACCGAAATGATCAAGCGCCACCTGCCGGGCAAATGCTGTTTCATGAGGATGATTGACCAGCACGGGGTAGCCGCTTGGATAATCGACCTCGGCAACGGCGCCGTAGCTTTCAGCCTGTGCCTTGGCGAGGGTGTTGAGACGGGCCTTGATGGTTTCCCGCACTTCTCTGCGGAATGTGCGCACCGTCAGTTCCAACTCGACACTGTCGGGTATGACGTTGGGCGCGATACCCGCATGGATGGTACCAACTGTAATCACCGCAGCATCCAATGGATCGATGTTGCGGGCCACAATGCTTTGCAGCGCCATGATGAAGGATGCGCTGGCGATAACCGGGTCCACCGTTTCCTGCGGCCTTGCGCCATGGCCGCCCTTGCCGATAATCCGGACCGTCACCTTGTCCACCGAAGCCATGGCGGGGCCTGTGATGAACCCGAACTGACCAGTGGGAACGCCGGGCCAATTGTGCAAGCCGAACACTGCGTCGCAGGGAAAACGCTTGAACAGGCCATCGCGGACCATCGCGCGTGCGCCGGCGCCACCTTCTTCGGCTGGCTGGAAGATGACGTTGAGTGTACCGGCGAAGTCGCGTGTTTCTGCAAGATAGCGGGCGCTGGTCAAGAGGATTGACGTATGGCCGTCATGACCGCAGGCGTGCATTTTCCCAGACGTGCTGCTGGCATAGGGTAGGCCGGTTGCTTCAACGATAGGCAGGGCGTCCATATCGGCGCGAATGCCGAGTTTCCTGGGTCCATTGCCGTTTTGCAAGGTGCCGACAACGCCGGTTTTGCCGACGCCTCGGGTCACCTGATAGCCCCAGTCATTCAACTTGTCTGCGACGAGTTCGCTGGTGCGATGCTCGTTGTAGCCAAGCTCGGGGTGCCGGTGCAGATCGTGACGAAGAGCGACCATCTCGTCCAGATAAGTGCCGATCTTTTCCCCGATCCTGTCCGTGTGCTGACCCATCAGAGCGCCGTTTCTTTAACGCGTTGTTTGGCGCCTTGATCCTGTTTGGCGTACCGGCTTTCGCGGAAGGGGAGGCCAATATTCTCGCGCAGCGTCGTTCCCGGCAGCACCTTGTTGTGATAGCCGCGTTCTTCAAGCAGCGGCAGGACCTCACGGGTAAAGTCTTCGAGACCTTCGGTCAGAATCTGAAAGCCAAGAATGAAACCGTCGGCCGCTTCGGTATCGACCCAGTGGATGAGTTCGTCGGCAATCTTCTGCGGCGTGCCAGTGAAGGCGTTGCGCGGCGTTGTCACTTCCAGCGCGACTTCCCTCAAGGTTTGGCCTTTTTCCTTGGCGTTACGCTTGATGCGGTCGGTTGTAGAGCGGAAATTGTTCTTGCCGATGTCACCAAGCTCGGGGAAGGGCTCATCTACCGGATAGGCGCTAAAATCATGGTGGTCGAAGAAACGTCCGAGATAGGCAAGGGCCTCGTCGACAGTCACGAGATCGCGGATCACACGGTATTTGGCTTCCGCTTCCTCGTCCGTTGCGCCCACGATTGGTGCGATCCCTGGGAAGATCAGGACATCGCCCGGTTTGCGGCCATGTTCCACGGCGCTCTGCTTGACGCGGCGATAGAAGGTTTGCGCTTCCTCGATCGGCACATGGTTGGTGAACACGCCGTCTGCGTGCTTGCCAGCCAGATCAATGCCGTCATCGGACGATCCTGCCTGGAAAATAACGGGCTGCCCCTGAGCGGAACGACTAATATTGAGAGGCCCTTCCGAGTTGAAGAACCGGCCATGATGGTTCAGGCGATGCAGCTTGGTCTTGTCGAAGAACTGTCCTGTTTCGCGGTTGCGGACAAAGGCATCATCGTCCCAGGAATCCCATAGGCCCTTGACCACCTCAAGGTGTTCATCGGCGATTTCGTAGCGCAGTGCATGATCGGGATGATCGCGGCCATAATTCTTGGCCGAGCCCTCAAGTGGTGACGTCACGGCGTTCCAGCCGGCACGGCCATTGCTGATCTTGTCAATAGAGCCGAACTGCCGGGCAATGGTGAAGGGATCGCTGTAAGAGGTCGAAACTGTACCGACGAGGCCGAGTTTTGACGTAGTCGCGGCCAGCGCAGACAGGATGGCGATTGGTTCGAAGCGGTTGAGAAAATGCGGAATGGACTTCTCGTTGATGTAAAGCCCGTCAGCGACGAAGGCGAAAGCGATACCTGCCTCTTCGGCCTTGCGTGCATTGCGCACGAAGAAGTCGAAATTGACACTGGCATCCACAGGGGAACTCGGGTGTTTCCATGAGTTCATATGACCACCTGCACCTTGCAGCATCACACCGAACGGAATGGGTCGCTTGGTCATTTTGAAATCTCCGTATTATGCAGCGGCAGCGAATTGTGCCTGGGCCAGAAGTTCGATGGACCGGAGGCGCTTCGCGGCGTCATTGATGGGGGTGTCTATGATGAATTCGGCTATGCCATAGCGGCCATGCAGGCGTTCGAGCTGATCTGTAACCGTATGCGCTGAACCACGCAGGACATTGGGCGTCTTCTTCTCGATCCGGTAATTGGTGGCGCCTGCCTGACGGGCGTATTCCTCCGCCT
>NZ_JBFRDN010000053.1:0-19805 GCF_052113785.1 Phyllobacterium sp. TAF24
GGGTTCTTTTGCGTGATGCCGCCGGGGCTTTCGCCCGCATCGGGCGCAAAGGCTGCAATATAAACCAGCCCCACCACATTCGGGTGGTTGCCCGCCTCGGTAATGACAGCACCGCCATAGGAATGGCCCACTAGCAGAACAGGACCGCTTTCCTGTGCAATCATTTTGCGCGTGCGCTCCGCATCATCCGCCAGCGACGTCAACGGCAGTTCCACGGCTTTGAGCGACGTATGGCCGAGCCGTTTCAATTCAACAATAACCTTGCTCCAATGAGCCGCCCCACCCCAAAATCCATGCACGAGAATAATCGTCGGAGTCTGTGACATCTGGTTTTCTCCCTTGGCTGAAAAGCAATCAAAAATTGCACGCTAGCTAGATTTCAATCCCGGCTTGCGGCCCGCGAAGAGAACCATATTCCTGTCAGCACAACAATTCTGTGACGCTTCACTTTGTATTTATCCGGGCCATGGGAGGCGTAAACACACATATCAACGATTGTGGGGATGAGATGTATTAGACTACTTCGGTCAATCTACATAAAATTATCGGTGAAGGTTAACGTGCGAGTTTCCCAGGCATTTACAACCGCCATCTAACAATCAAGCCGGCCCTGACTCCTCACTTATGACGCAAATGAGGTCGCCACCAAACGATAAATTGGTTCAGTCGGCTTCTGACAAGTCCTAGTTCGAAACGTAATGCAATCAATCTTCACATACGTAGTTCTACGAATACAAATCATTTCACGAGCTGATATTAATGGGAGCGATCGGCAAGTAACCGCCGCTTAATCATAAGTACAAGTATATATTATTATGGCATTTTTATATACATAAGTTTCTGTGATTTTTACAGGCAGACAACGCATAAAATCCATACTTTCGGATAAAAATTAACAAATAATGTGAGTAAAGTTGGAATATTCACAGTATTTCTCAAAATATATTACTTATGTTTACTTAAAATAGTATTAGAGATCGATTCAAATCGTGATTAAAAAAAATGAACCAAAGCCGCCGATTTATGTCAGCTGCCTTATAAAGGATGGCTTAGCAACAGTCATTCTTGGAGGCTCCTGGATTACACGTCATGTTGGTCAGGTCGACACCCAGATGCGGGAGATCGAGAGAGGCAAGGGAGCGTCAACGATAACAATAGATATCAGTGCTGTGGACGCATTTGATACCGCTGGAGTGTGGCTTGTTGAACGGTTACGCGTCGCATTAGAAAGTGCGGGGAAACAAGTCCAAGTTCTTGGTTTATCCGAGAGGTGGAAAAGTCTCTTCATCGTTGTTGGCAAAACTGCGAAAGATCGTACTCCAAAACAGATCAAAAAGATAAACACTGGCATTAGATTTCTTAACGGCATGGGGCATGCGGTTGTCGGTCTTTCTGACGAATTTATCCAATCTATGCATGTACTTGGTTCCATAATTTTAGGTTTTCAAAGCGGAGCCAAAAAAGGAAATCGCATCAGATATACCGCGCTCGTCAATCAACTCGATCAACTGGGTATTGGTGCTATTCTCGTCATTTTTTTGGTCTCATTTGTAATGGGGGCTATCACCGCTCAACAGGGATCTTATCTGCTGCGGCAATTCGGTGGACAAGCTTGGGTGGTCAATCTCGTAGGGGTTTTGGTTTTACGAGATACCGGCGTTTTGTTGACGGCAATTATGATTGCCGGGCGATCGGGTAGCGCTATCGCGGCAGAAATAGGCTCGATGAAAATGAGGGATGAAATTGATGCTCTCACGGTTATGGGCCTCAATCCGATTGGTGTACTGGTTTTCCCGCGTCTTATGGCACTCGTTATTGCTGTCCCGCTTCTGACGGTTATTTCCGACTTTGCTGGCTTGTCGGGAGGGATGCTTGCGGCTTGGTCAAGCATTGATATTTCGCCGCGTGTCTTTTTGAGCAATCTCCGCGATGCCGTTGAAGTCAAAGACTTCTTGGCTGGCCTGATCAAAGCACCATTCATGGCCATGTTCATTGGAATCATTGCCGTTGTTGAAGGGATGAAAGTAAAAGGAAGCGCTGAATCTCTGGGGCGATGCGTAACATCGTCTGTTGTTAAATCAATTTTTTTTGTAATTATCCTCGACGGTATTTTTGCGCTATTTTATTCGGCTATTAAGTTCTAGCACGAGTTAAGCTCCACCTCATCATGGGCTAAACTGCCCATGATGATTCCCATGTATAAACTTGCGGTTCAATTATTTTCTCGGTGGTAATCCACCCTGCCAACCTAAACGGCCCAACAAGGTATGGCTTTCGGCTGACCTTACCACATGATCAAGCGCGGTTGTTCGCCGATCGGGCCTGGAGTGAACTCCTGAGCCATCCCCATAATGACTGGTTGTCGCTCCTTTGCCTTGATGGCCTTTGCCATCTCCTCCCTTACCTGAAGCGGTCTTACCAGACGACCCGCTTTTACCACCTTTTCCGGCGCCCATTCCACCAGAAACCAATTTTAGTTCATTGTCTTCCAAAACCCTCATATCGAGTACTCCAAAAATTAAGCTGCAGCACGAACTTTGAACCGATCTTGTGTCGAATGGAATCCGCAAGACTACGCAGATGATTTGTTCGTCTTTGACGGCATGGGCCTCCGCGCTTGCAGAAGAGTTGCCTCAGCTTGGTCATGGGAACGCAATAATTTCTTTGTCCCTGTCCCGCCGTTTTTCCAAGTACCGGCTTGAATTCAAGGGAGCCAATGCGATCAACAAGCCCCTTGGGCACCTGACGGCGATACTCCTCCGTTCCGGCTTTGGTCTTTCTTGCGTACTGCACTGTCAATCTCACGGTGGACCTCTGGTGTACCTTGCGGTGAACCAAGGGGACGATCGTCACATTGATATTATTGAATAATAAGGGAAATTTAGAGTCACTTGGTGCCCCCTGCCGGAATCGAACCAGCACTCCTCTCGGAACCTGATTTTGAGTCAGGCGCGTCTACCAATTCCGCCAAGGGGGCCGCAATGTGCACCGGGTGTGGGCAAACCACAGCCGTAAAAAGCCAAATACAGGCAGACCCCACTTCGGTCAACACCATTCAGACGTTTTCTATCGGGATAAACATTCAGGATAACATCACTGTGTGTTGCGAAGGCAAATCAGGGCCGGTAGAGCGACTTGGCAACCGAAAGGTTCGACTATCCCGCCTGTAATCCAGCTGCAACAGACAAATTCGATACGGGCGATTCCGTTTTGCCTCGGTATGGGCTAAGGATCGCGAGCCTTATTGAACGAAGACCAACAGGAAACACTCTATGCTGCGCAGACTTTACGATTGGACAATGTCACTTGCCGCGCGCAAATCAGCAGAAGTCTGGCTTGCCTTCATTGCCTTTGTCGAAAGTTCTGTCTTTGTCGTTCCGGCCGATGTGCTTTTCCTGCCGATGGCGCTGGCCCGGCCTGAGCGCGCCTACCGCTATGCGCTCGTTGCGACGATCTTCTCGGTGCTCGGCGGTATCGCCGGATGGTTTCTCGGCCACTATGCCTATGAGGCACTGGCAAAGCCGGTTCTCGAATTCTACGGCAAGCTGGATGCTTTCGAACAGATGCGCGGTTCAACCAGCGCTGATGCGATCCTGCTATTGCTGATTACCTCGGGCCTTGCCCACCTGCCGCCTATGAAGATCGTGACGATCCTCTCCGGCGCCGCAAACATCAATATCTGGCTGTTCATTGTCTCTGCCGTGCTAACACGCGGTGCGCGGTTCTTCTTCCTCGCCTGGCTCCTGCGCCGTTATGGCGAACCGATCCGCCATTTTATCGAAAAGCGCCTTGGCCTGATCGCTGCTGCCGCCGCCGGTGTGCTGATCCTCCTTTATGCCATACTCCACTATTACGCCTCCTGAACGACCCAACCTGAACACGGAAACCATCATGACGACGACCCGCACTTCACCGCATCTGAAAACGGCGGTTTTCCTGCTCCTGGCCATGATTGTGACTGTCGGCTCGGCGCTGGGCTTCCAGTATATTGGCGGCTATCTGCCCTGCAAACTCTGCCTTGAGCAGCGCTTTCCCTATTATGCCGGTATCCCGCTGATGGCGCTTGCCGTTCTTGCTTCGGTGTTCCGCTGGCCCGCTGCCCTCACCCGCACGCTTCTGGCACTCGGCGGTATTTTGATGCTTATCGGCCTTGGCCTTGCGGTGTTTCATTCCGGTGTTGAATGGAAATTCTGGGCTGGCCCTACCGATTGCACGGCGGTCAGCATGTCGATCACCACCAATGCGGGCAATCTGCTCAATGACATGAATGCGATTCATCCGCCCGCATGTGACACGGCCGCGCTGCGTGTGCTTGGCCTGTCCTTTGCCGGTTGGAATGCAATTGCCAGCCTGATCCTTGCAATCATCGCCTTTCGCGGCGCAAAAAAGGCGGCCTGAGGCCGCCTCTGTAAACAATCTGAAAACTGGGGCCGTTACGGCTCCAGTTCGACATCCCAGTAGAGATAATCCATCCAGCTTTCGTGCAGATGGTTCGGCGGGAACAACCGGCCATTATTGTGCAGATCATGCACCGTCGGCGCATAGGGCTTTTGCCGTGGCCACATTTTGGCTCGATCAGGCATCAACCCGCCCTTGCGCAAATTGCACGGGGAACAGGCTGCGACGACATTTTCCCAGACAGTGGCACCACCGGCGCAACGCGGCGTGACATGATCGAAGGTCAGATCTTCCTCTGACCCGCAATACTGGCATTCAAACCGGTCGCGCAGGAAAACATTGAATCGCGTAAAGGCAGGCGTGCGCGATGGCTTTATGTAGGTTTTAAGGGAAACGACGCTCGGTACCCGCATTGCGAACGAGGGCGAGGAAACCTCATGCTCGTATTCAGCAACGATATTCACACGGTCAAGAAAGACCGCCTTGATCGCGTCCTGCCAGGACCACAGCGACAAGGGATAGTAGCTGAGCGGACGATAGTCCGCATTGAGTACCAGGGCCGGTAACCCGTCCGGCGAGACGGCTATTGTCAAGGAATCACCTCCTAGTCCAACCATCAGGCCCCATTATTGTAAGCTTGAGGTGACAGGAATGTGAAGCGACATTGCATCGCAGCACGCAAAAAACCCCGTTATTTCAACTTCATCCGACCGGTGTGCCATCCCGGCCACGGGTTGCGGCGTAATAAGCCCAGAAAAGTCGGGCTGCGACACCCCTCCACGGCGTCCAACGCTCCGCCAAAAGCCGCAAAGCCTTCGCGTCTGGCTTGACTGATTCGGCATAGGCGTGGGCGTAGGCGTGCTGCAGGGCGACGTCTCCCGAGGGAAAAACATCCGCATGACCGGCTGAAAACAGCAGATAGACTTCCGCCGTCCACGGCCCGATCCCCTTCACATTGGTCATGACGGTCATCGCCTCGTCGATGGGCCTGTTGCACAGGTCGAACAGATCAAGCTCCCCCGCGATGATCGCCTCGCTGATCCGTGCAAGCGTTGCCTGCTTGGCACGCGACAACCCGGCCAGACGCCATGCCTCCTCACCCGATGCAAGGTAGTTTTCCGGCGTCAAGGGATCGACATATTGGACAAGCCGCTTCCAGATCGAATCGGCACTGGCCTTCGAGACCTGCTGCGAGACGATCACAGAGGCGAGGCTCTCAAAGCCGGGTTCCCGGCGGCGCAATGGCAAGGGCCCCGCACGCTCGGCAATGGCGGCAAGTTCCGGGTGCGCCACGAGCAAGGCTGCAAGCCCTTCGGCAACATCGTCAAGCGTGTCTATCTTACGCATCGCAACCCCTCACTTTTCAACTCAAGACAAACACCGTATCAATCGATGAGGTCTTCACGCAACAATCCGAGTTCATGACTGTCCCGGTATTTCGCTTTGCTCCCAGTCCCAATGGCCATCTGCATCTTGGCCATGCCTATTCCGCCCTGCTGAACCAGCAGATGGCGCGGGCAGCCGGTGGACGGCTTCTCCTGCGCATGGAAGATATCGACCGCGAACGCTGCACGCCAGAACTCGAAGCCGCGATGCAGGAGGATCTGCACTGGCTCGGCTTTGACTGGGAAACGCCGGTGCGCCGCCAGTCCGAGCATTTCGAAGTCTACCGGCAATCGCTTGATGAATTGATTCGTATGGAACTGGTTTATCCGGCATTTTTGAGCCGCAGCGACATCAAACACAAGATGCAAAGCGCGACGGAAAAAGGCATCGTCTGGCCGCATGATCCTGACGGTGCAGCGCTTTATCCGGCCGCTGACCGCGCACTTTCCACGCGCGAACGCCAGCAGCGCATGAATGATGGACATCCCTTTTCATGGCGCCTGCATATGGACCGCGCGCTTGAACATGTGGGAGAGCCACTGTTCTGGCACGAGACCATTGTTGATTCCAATATCCAAGCGCGCCCGCAGGATTGGGGCGACGTCATCATCGCCCGCAAGGACATGCCGACGAGTTATCACCTTTCCGTGGTTATCGACGACGCGCTGCAGGGCATTACGAACGTGGTGCGCGGCAAGGACCTTTATCATGCCACCGGCATCCACCGGCTGTTGCAGTATATTCTCGGACTGGAACCACCTGTTTATCACCACCACGATCTGATCCTTGATCGCGATGACCAAAAGCTCTCCAAAAGCCGCAAGGATACCTCGCTAAGATCGTCGCGATTGGAGGGTGTGACACCGGAGCAGATCCGAGAGTTGGTTGGGTTGTAGAATTTATGGTTCGTGGTGCTCACAGGAGAGAAATACCCCTCCCTGTCATCCTCGGGCTTGCCCCAAGAATAACAGGATAGATGTGTTGCAGGGAGCTAAGTTCTTCAGCGGGGTTGTTCACCCCCCTCTGTCCTGTCGGACATCTCCCCCACAAGGGGGGAGATCAGCCTACAACACCGTCTTTGCACAATCTGAAATTGTTCCGGTTGTAGGAAAGCGTGCATGTCAATGTGATCTCCCCCCTTGTGGGGGAGATGCCCGACAGGGCAGAGGGGGGTGAAACTTGGCCGACGATCTGTGCGTGGTTCGTGGTTCGTGGTTCGTGGTTCGTGGTTCGTGGTTCGACAAGCTCACCATGAGGGAGAGGGGTGATGCAACGATAATCGCCAACATTTCAGATCATAAACATTGCAGATCAAAAAGGTTGCAGAATATAGCTCCCTTACATCACCCCTCTCCCTCATGGTGAGCTTGTCGAACCACGAACACGAACCACATACACCGCTGCTCAACGAATGGCTGGTTGTTGAAAGGTTGTTCGTATAAACCTGCACCACACTTATCCCGTCACCGGTCCTCAATCATGCCTGTTCGCTATTTCCCTGCCCTGTTCGTCCTGTTATGGGCCACCGGTTTCATCGGGGCCCGTTATGCCATGCCCTATATGGAACCGTTCCTGTTCCTCACCATCCGGTTTATCATCGCGGGCGCAATTCTTGGCAGCTGGGTTGTGCTGGCGGGCAATAATTGGCCAAGCGGGCGCGGAGCGATGCATGCAATCATCGCAGGCTGTCTGATCCACGGCGTCTACCTCGGGGCCGTGTTTTGGGCGATCCACCGGGGGCTGCCCGCAGGCATGTCGGCGCTGGTGGTCGGACTGCAACCACTGATCACGGCACTGATTGCCGGGGCAGTTCTGCGCGAGAAAATCCTGCCGCGCCATTGGGCGGGTCTGGCCGTGGGTTTCATCGGTGTTGCCATGGTACTCTGGCCAAAACTGTCCGTCTCTGCCGATGGCATTACCCCCGCCACGGTCAGCGCCTCAATCCTGTCGGTGCTGGCAATCAGCACGGGAACCGTCTGGCAGAAGCGTTTTGTCGGTACGATTGACCTGAAAGCAGGCACCACCCTGCAATATCTTGGTGCGGCTGTTCTAACAGGCATTTTCTCGCTGCTGTTCGAGACCCATGTGGTGATCTGGGCAGCACCGCTTGGTTTTGCCCTGTTCTGGCTGGTCGTCGTCCTGTCGATCGGAGCGGTGCTTCTCCTTATGATCCTGATCAATCAAGGTGCCGTATCGAAGGTGGCGTCATTGTTCTATCTGGTGCCTGGCGTGACCGCCCTGATGGCCTATGTGCTTTTCGGCGAGACACTGACGCTGTTCCAGCTATGCGGCATGGTGGTGGCAACGCTCGGCGTTGCGCTCTCCACCGGTCAGAGACGCTTGGCGACCCTGCCCTCGCGGTAATGGATGATCGCCGCATTGACCTCGGCACCGATAATGAAAATCGCGGCGATAATGTAGAGGAACACGATGGCGACCATGATCGAGGCCAACCCCGCATAGGTCGTCACATAGGACGCGAAAGTTTCGAGATAGCTGGCAAAAATCGTCGCGCCGATGGTCCATGCGAGCAGCGTCAGCAAAATCCCCGGCAGGATATCAACAAGTCTGCGCCGTCCTGCCGGTAGCCATAAATGGACGACCAGCAGCCCGACGATCAACACTGCTGACGCGATGCAATAGCGCCAGAAACCGATAGTGCCGGAAAGAAGATCAAGCTCAGGCACCCATTTCGTCGCAATGCGTAAGGCAAGTGGCGCAAGCACCAGCAGAAAGCTGATGGCCATGATTCCGATGGTCGCCACAATCACATAGCCAAGACTCTGCAACCGGCAATAGATAATCGAGCGTGTATCAACCACGCGATAGGCGCGGTTGAGCGCAATGCGCAGCGCTTCGATACCATTGGAGGCAAAATAGGCGGCGGCGATCACGCTGATGGTCAAAAGTCCGCCGCGCTGCACGTTGAGAACGTTGCGCACTTCCTGAGCAATTGGCCGCGCAATCACTTCAGGCCAAGTGTCGAACACGACATGCACTGCCGTATCGGTAAAGGCGCTGGCACCAAGGAAGCTGGCAAGCGACGTGGCAAAAATCAGGAACGGAAACAGCGCCAGAATGCCTGAAAGGGCGATATGGCTTGCGAAAGCCCAACCGTCATCCGTGCTGAAATGCCTCAATGTATCGAAGGCCACCCGCCGGAGAAAAACATATACTCTACGCATTGAAAATGGTTCGTCCCTTTGGCGTGACATTGCAAGGCACAGGCGAATATGTGAAGTCTTTTTTTGATTTCGTGGCTTGGTTTGCAGCAATCGGAAAAGAATGACCAGTTCCAGAACGGTTTTGATCACAGGTTGTTCCAGCGGCATCGGCGCCTATTGCGCCCGTGCGCTGCAGGCGGATGGCTGGACGGTCTTTGCAACAGCGCGGCGGGATGAAGATATCGCAGCACTGAAAGCCGATGGCCTTTCCGCCCATTATCTCGATTATCGCGAACCGGATTCCATCAAGGCGCTGGTCGAAACTGTGCTCGCGGCGACCGGCGGCACGCTTGATGCGCTCTACAACAACGGCGCCTATGCGCTGCCCGGTGCAGTCGAGGATTTGCCGATAGAAGGTTTGCGCGAGCAGTTCGACGCCAATTTCTTCGGCTGGCATGAGCTGACCCGGCATATCGTTCCGGTCATGCGCCGTCAGGGCCACGGGCGGATCGTTCATTGCTCATCCATCCTCGGGCTTGTGCCGATGAAATGGCGCGGTGCCTATGTCTCGTCCAAATTTGCGCTTGAGGGCCTGATGCTGGTTCAACGCATGGAGCTTGAAGGCTCCGGCATCCACGTATCCCTGATCGAGCCGGGCCCGATAGAGTCGCGCTTCACCTACAATGCGCTGAAGCAGATCGAAAAATATATCGATGTTGAAGGTTCCGTACATCGTGCGGATTATCAGAAGCAGATTGCCCGCCTGTCGCAGGGTGGCACCAAGTCGCGCGCCAAACTTGGCCCTGATGCTGTCTATTCCGTACTGAAACACGCATTGGAAAATGCGCGTCCGAAACCCCATTATCTCGTCACACGGCCTGCGAAATTTGCTGTTTTTGTCCGCAGATTTCTGTCGTCGCGTGCGCTATACCGCATGCTTGCCGGTCAGTCCTGAAAAGAGATTGGCCTGAAAAGGAAAGAACAATGGATATCATCTTCAAGTTTCTGGCGCTCATCGCCATCGCCGCTGTCGCAATTGTGCTGCTGATCGGTCTGCGTAACATGATGAAAGGCGGCGACGCCAATTTCTCCAACAAGATGATGCAGCTGCGCATTTTCCTGCAACTGGTGGCGATTATCCTGATTGTTGGCGCGATCTATTTCCACCGCGCTGCCAGCTAATCGGGAAGCCCCATGGTCAAGCTCAACAAGATCTACACGAAAACCGGCGATGACGGCACAACAGGCCTTGGCAGCGGTGCGCGTCGTCTGAAGCATGATCTTCGTGTCGAAGCCTATGGCACGGTTGATGAGGCCAATTCCTGTGTCGGTCTGGCGCGGCTGCATACGGAGAAGGATTTTCCCGAGATCGACGCCATGCTTGCGCGCATTCAGAATGATCTTTTTGATCTTGGCGCTGATCTTGCCACCCCTGAAACGGGCGAAAAGCTTGAATACGAGCCTTTGCGCATTGTCGATAGCCAGACAGCGCGGGTCGAGGCGGATATTGACCTGTTGAATGAAAAACTTGCGCCGCTGCGCTCGTTTGTTCTACCGGGCGGATCGGCGGCTTCTGCCGCCCTGCACCTTGCCCGCACGGTCGCAAGACGCGCGGAGAGGCACATGGTTGAGCTGGCGCAAAAGCCCGATGAGATCGTCACGCCAGCGGCGCTCAAATACATCAACCGTGTTTCGGATTTTCTCTTCGTCGCCGCGCGTGCCGTCAATGACAATGGCGCAAGGGACGTGTTATGGGTGCCCGGTAAGAACCGCTGAACGGGGGAACGGCGCCGATGTTCATACCACTCTACGACGCCAACAGCCTCAAATACATCAAGCTTCAATACGTCACCCTGACGCTGATTGCCCTGAATGTCCTAATTTTCTGCCTTACGAGCCTCTCCGATACCGCCTCCAACGCTGCCGCTATCGGCTTTGGCTACATTCCGGCCGTGATGCACCACACAGCTGCGCTTCCGCCCGAGTTTGATTTCGTGCCATCCACCTTTACCTACGTCACCTATGCCTTCCTGCATGCCAATATTTGGCATCTGGGTGGCAACATGCTGTTCCTTTGGGTTTTTGGCGACAATGTCGAAGACGCAATGGGGCACATCAAATTCCTGATTTTTTATCTTCTCTGCGCCGCCGCCGGTGCTTTCCTGCATGGCACGCTTGATCCGATGTCGGAGGGGCCGCTCATTGGGGCATCGGCCGCCATTGCCGGGGTGATCATGGCCTATCTGCTGCTGCATCCCCGTGTCCGGGTCTGGGTGCTGGCCTTTGGCCGTATTCCCCTGCGCATCCCCGCGCTCTATCCCCTGCTGCTTTGGGTCGGCATTCAATTCGTCATGGTGATCACCCATGGCGAGGATCGCATATCGTGGTCTGGCCATGTTGGCGGCATTATTGCCGGTGCCCTCCTGCTGATCCCGTTCAAACGGCGAAGCGTCCCGCTTTTTGATCGCGCCATCGTTTCACCGCGCGCCGTCGTGGTCGACAAGCAATCGGAACAGACACCGCCTGAACCACCATCAACCCGCTGGGGTCGCTAGAGCCGGCAACTTTCAATCGTTTAAGGTCGGATAAGCGCAAACTCCGCGATTGACCTTTACGTTAGTCATATTTACGGTCCCGCACGATCCTGACACGCCAGCGTGTCGTTTTTTTCGCTTCAATGTCGGCATCCGGCAAGCGGGTGCCATTGCCCGGCAGTTAAATCAGCTTGCAGTTTTTTGAGAGGGAGTCCCCATGAAAGTCCTCGTACCGGTAAAGCGGGTAGTCGATTACAATGTGAAGATCAGGGTTAAGGGCGACGGTTCGGGCGTTGAGCTTGCCAATGTGAAGATGTCGATGAACCCGTTCGACGAAATCGCGGTCGAGGAAGCCCTGCGCCTGAAAGAGGCTGGCAAGGTAGAGGAAGTGATCGTTGTCTCCATTGGACCTGCTCAGGCTCAGGAAACCATCCGCACTGCGCTGGCCATGGGCGCTGATCGCGGCATTCTGGTCAAGGTTGACGATCTCGTCGAGCCGCTGGCCGTTGCCAAGATTTTGAAGGGCATTGTCGACGCCGAACAGCCAAAGCTCGTCATTCTCGGCAAGCAGGCTATCGACGACGATGCCAACCAAACAGGCCAGATGCTGTCCGCACTGCTCGGCTGGAGCCAGGGCACATTTGCTTCGAAGGTTGAACTTGGCGGCGATACTGCCAACGTTACCCGCGAAGTTGACGGCGGTTTGCAGACCATCGAAATCAAGCTTCCGGCCATTGTCACCACAGACCTTCGCCTCAACCAGCCGCGCTATGCTTCCCTGCCAAATATCATGAAGGCAAAGAAGAAGCCGCTGGATGAAAAGACCGCAGCCGATTACGGCGTTGACACCAAGCCACGCCTCAAGGTTCTCAAGACCGAAGAGCCGGGTGGCCGCAAGGCAGGCGTCAAGGTCAAGGACGTTGCCGAACTCATCAGCAAGCTGAAGAACGAAGCCGGCGTTCTCTAAGATCAGGAAAGGAATTCACCATGGCTATTCTTCTTTTTGCCGAACACGATAACGAGACCCTTTCCGACCAGACCGCCAAGGCATTGACCGCAGCGCTTGCCATCGGTTCCGATGTGCATGTTCTGGTGGCTGGCAAAGGCGCCAAGGGCGTTGCCGATCAGGCAGCCAAGCTTGCTGGAGTCAAGAAAGTCCTGCTTGCAGACAGCGATGATCTGGCCAACCGCCTTGCGGAAGCCACCGCTGCCCTGATCGTTTCGATCGCTGGCAATTATGACACCATCATTGCTGCAGCCACCACCAACGGCAAGAACATCCTGCCGCGTGTTGCCGCTCTTCTTGATGTCATGCAGGTCTCGGACATTATCGAAGTGATCGCACCTGATACATTCAAGCGTCCGATCTATGCGGGTAACGCCCTGCAGACCGTTCAGGCAACCGATGCAACGCGTGTCATCACCGTACGCACCGCAACCTTTGCGGCGGCTGGCGAAGGTGGCTCGGCTTCTGTCGAGACTGTTGCTGCTGCCGCCAATCCCGGCCTGTCGAAATTCGTCGAAGCCAAGCTTTCGGGCGGTGACCGTCCGGAACTCACTTCGGCGAAGATCATCATTTCCGGTGGCCGTGCGCTTGGTTCCAACGAGAAGTTCAAGGAAGTCATTCTTCCCGTTGCCGACAAGCTCGGTGCTGCCGTCGGTGCATCGCGCGCTGCGGTGGACGCCGGTTATGCTCCCAATGACTGGCAGGTTGGTCAGACAGGCAAGGTTGTTGCGCCTGATCTCTACATCGCTGTTGGTATCTCCGGAGCCATTCAGCATCTGGCAGGCATGAAGGACTCCAAGGTCATTGTTGCCATCAACAAGGACGAAGAAGCCCCGATTTTCCAGGTCGCTGATTACGGTCTGGTAGGCGATCTCTTCGTTATTCTGCCGGAGCTTGAAAAAGCGCTCTGATTTTAATCGCAAGATTGAAATGAATCTGCATGGCCGGGGTAGACGAATGCTACCCCGGCCATTTAGGGTCAAAACTCATTAATCTGGTCGAAAAGCCTCGTGCTATTTCCACCAGATTAATGAGTTTTGACCCTGGTTTGGTGCTACAATAAATAAACGGATGGAAACATGGCTGGCTCGATCAAAACTGTAGGCATTATCGGCGCGGGACAAATGGGCGGAGGTATCGCTCACGTTTGTGCACTGGCCGGATATGATGTTTTGATCCACGACCAATCCGCCGAACAGCTGGAAAAGGCCATTGCCACCGTCAATGGCAACATGGCGCGGCAGGTTTCCCACGGCAAGCTTGAGGAAGCAGAGCGTGTGAAGGGCATGTCGCGCATCCGCCCTGCCCCGCGCATGGAAGATCTTGCGGGCGTTGATCTTGCCATTGAAGCTGCGACGGAAGACGAAACCGTCAAGCGCAAGATTTTTGCCCAGCTTTGCCCCAACCTCAACCCGGAGGCGATCCTCGCCACCAATACCTCATCGATTTCGATCACCCGGCTTGCCGCCACCACGGATCGCCCCGAGCGCTTTATCGGTATCCACTTCATGAACCCGGTTCCGGTGATGAAACTGGTTGAACTGATCCGCGGCATCGCCACGGAAAACGTCACCTTCGAATCGGCACGCCAGTTCGTTACCAGCCTCGATAAGACATTGACTGTTTCGGAAGATTTCCCGGCTTTCATCGTCAACCGCATTCTCCTGCCGATGATCAATGAAGCAATCTATGTGCTTTATGAAGGCGTCGGTTCGGTTGAAGCCATCGATACGGCCATGAAGCTTGGCGCCAATCATCCGATGGGCCCGTTGCAGCTTGCCGACTTCATCGGCCTCGACACCTGCCTGTCGATCATGCAGGTGCTGCATGATGGTCTGGCGGATTCGAAATATCGGCCCTGCCCGCTTCTGGTCAAATATGTCGAAGCTGGCTGGCTTGGACGCAAGGCCGGGCGCGGTTTTTACGATTATCGCGGTGAAAACCCCGTTCCAACCCGCTGATAGCTGCGCACTGCGCGGCATTCTGTCCGGCTGAATTATTTATTACGATCAAACCCTTGCATCAGCCTCTGCCTCTCCCCAACTGAAACAGAATTGCAGCACCGGGCCCCTCTGGCGGAAGTGACCGGCTCTTTCGTGATGTCGGAGCTGTAATCTGGAACCGATGCCGGCGGATCATTTTTCACATGGAGATTCTGTTTGTTGATGCCATGGGCAAGCCCCTATGGATGTGGCTTGGCTTTTTTGCCCTCGTCCTTGTTCTTCTCGTCCTCGATCTGGGCGTTCTTAATCGAAAAAATCACGATATAGGCATGAGCCGGAGCCTTTGGCTTTCGGCATTTTACATCAGCCTTGGCGTCGCCTTTGGCGGCTTCATCTGGTGGGAACTCGGCAGCGAAGCCGGGATGCAATACCTGACCGGCTTTGTGGTCGAGAAAAGCCTCGCGATGGACAATATTTTCGTCATCGCCATGATTTTCGGCTATTTCGCCATTCCCAAGCAATTCCAGCACCGCGTGCTTGTTTACGGCATTCTTGGTGTTGTCATCCTTCGCGGTATCATGATCGCGGCGGGCGCTGCGATTGTTGAACAATATGAGTGGGTCCTCTATCTGTTCGCGGCGTTCCTGATCATCACAGGTATTCGTATGCTGATGGCGGGAGACGAGGAATACGACGTTTCTGCCAATCCCGTCTTCAAGTTCATGAATAAGCGCTTTCGTGTGACGAGCGAATTGCACGGGCAGAAATTCATGATCCGCCGTACCGACCCGCATACGGGCAAATCCAAGACATGGATCACCCCCCTGCTGTTGGCGCTGGTCATGGTGGAACTCGCCGATGTCATCTTTGCGGTGGATTCCATCCCCGCCATTTTTGCTATCACCACCGATCCCTATATCGTCTTCACCTCGAACATCTTTGCGATCCTTGGTCTGCGTGCGCTGTATTTTGCCCTCGCAAGTCTGATCCATCGCTTCGTCTACCTTAAATATGCCCTGTCTCTGGTGCTTGTTTTCATTGGCGGAAAGATATTCGTGGCTGACGCTTTGGGACTGGCCAAGATACCGCCCATGTGGTCACTGTCGATCACACTTGGCATTCTTGCCGCCGGTATCCTGAGTTCTCTCTGGAAAACCCGCAACGATGTGCCAGAGTCTGAATTAACGATAGATGCAGAACAGGCTTCGGCACTTTCCATCGCCGAGGTAGAGAGAAAAGCTTAATCCTATCAATGGAGAAACACGCATGAACGCTGGCGGAAAACCGTTTGATTGGGACCCTTCGGGAAACCCCGCCGAACGGCGCCTGTCCAGCGTTCTGGTCGAGCTTGGTGAAACAGACGCGGACAGGATTTCATTTGACGATATCCTGTCCGCACTTTCCGAGCGCAGCTTTGGCGCGCTGTTCATTCTCTTCGCAGCGCTTAATCTGATACCACTGCCGCCGGGAACATCGACGATCTTCGGCATTCCCCTCATCCTTCTGTCGACCCAATTGCTGATTGGCATGGAAAACCCATGGTTTCCGGCATTCCTGCGTCGCAAATCCATCAGTATCGAAACCTACAGGCGTATTGTTCGCAAACTCGAACCACTGCTTGCCCGCTTTGAACGGCTTGCACAGCCGCGCTATTGGCCACTGCCGCAGGCAATCATGGAACGGATCATCAGTATCATCGTTCTTTTGCTGTCCTTTCTCGTTGTTCTGCCCGTCCCCCTCGTCAACCAGTTGCCGGCGCTCAGCATTGTCCTGCTCAGTATTGGCCTTGGCGAACAGGATGGCGTATGGCTTGGCACCGGCCTGCTTGTCGCTGCACTGGCGGTCGGATTTGCCATTGGCTTTGCCGCATCTGTCGGTTTTGCCGCCCTTCATATATTCGGTTGAGCATGAACGATCAGAAAACCATCACCATCTATGTCGACGCTGATGCTTGCCCTGTCAAAGCGGAGATTTACCGCGTTGCCGAACGTTATGGCGTCAAGGTCTTCGTCGTCTCCAATTCCTTCATGACCATCCCGCGCGATCCGATGATCGAGCGCGTTATTGTCAGCGATGGCTTTGATGCGGCTGACGACTGGATTGCCGAACGGGTCACGCGCGGCGATGTGGTGGTGACGGCAGACATTCCGCTCGCCAGCCGCTGCGTCAAGGCAGGGGCCGATGCGATCTCCCCCACGGGCCGCGCCTTCACCGAGGCATCCATCGGCAACACATTGGCCACCCGCAACCTCATGGACGAGTTGCGCTCTGCCGGTCAGATCACCGGTGGCCCCAGACCCTTTTCACCAAAAGACCGGTCCGCCTTTCTTTCCGCGCTAGATCTCGCCATTGTCCGCCTGAAACGCGCGGGATTTGCTGTTTAAGTACTGTGTGTGGTTCGTGGTTCAAAACAACCACGACGAAGATACCTCTCCCCGTCATCCTCGGGCTTGACCCGAGGACCCATAATTTAAAAGCGCCCAGTATCCATGTTCGTTTGTTTTCTTTAGCCGTGGGTCCTCGGGTCAAGCCCGAGGATGACGGTGGGGTGGGTTGTAAGGAGCCAAGTTCTGCACCCTCTGTGATCTGCAACCTTTGTGACCTGCAAAGTTGGCGATTAGCGATTGCATCACCCATCTCCCTCATGGTGAGCTTGTCGAACCACGAACCACTCACCAACTGAATCAAGCCATAATCGCCCCCTCAACACCCCCGCTCCCGCTCAATTGCAACCGAGCTATGCGTCCCCGCCATTGACGAAATGCCCCGCAACCTCTACGAGAGCGCAACAAAGCTATATGCGTGCCGCTCGTGCCCCAACATATGCCGAGCCGAAAACACCAGCCCAAACACGTACTTGAAAGTTCATTAATGACTATTTTCGATTCTATCGCCCCGGCGCTGTCCGGTGCATTGGCGGCCCGTGGTTACGAGACCCTGACGCCTGTGCAGACCGCTGTGCTTGCTCCGGAAGCAGATGGCGCCGACCTTCTCGTCTCCGCCCAGACGGGCTCTGGCAAGACAGTTGCATTCGGTATTGCCATCGCACCGACGCTGCTTGAAGGCGAAGACCGCTTCACATCTATCGGCGCCCCCTATGCGCTGGTCATTGCCCCCACCCGCGAGCTTGCTTTGCAGGTTCGCCGCGAGCTGGAATGGCTCTACGAAAAAACCGGTGCACGCATTGCCTCCTGTGTTGGCGGCATGGACATGACCAAGGAACGCCGTGCATTGCAGGGCGGCGCCCATATTGTCGTCGGCACGCCGGGTCGTCTGCGCGACCATATCACTCGCGGCTCGCTCGATATGACCGAATTGCGCGCCGTTGTTCTTGATGAAGCCGACGAGATGCTCGACCTTGGCTTCCGTGAAGATCTTGAATTCATCCTCGGCGAAGCACCAAAAGAGCGCCGCACGCTGATGTTCTCGGCGACCGTGCCCAAACCCATTGCCCAGCTGGCAAAACAGTTCCAGAACGATGCACTGCGCATCACTGCCACCAGCGAAAAGTCCCAGCACAGCGATATTGAATATCACATCATGCCGGTCGCCCCGCGCGAACGCGAAAATGCGATCATCAATGCGCTGCTGTTCTACGATGCACAGAACACCATCGTATTCGGCTCCACCCGCGAAGCAGTCAAGCACCTGACCAGCCGTCTGTCCAATCGCGGTTTCTCCGTTGTTTCGCTCTCGGGCGAACTTAGCCAGGCCGAGCGCACCAATGCGCTGCAGGCCATGCGTGATGGCCGTGCCCGTGTTTGCGTTGCCACTGACGTTGCCGCGCGCGGTATCGATCTGCCCAATCTTGACCTTGTTATCCACGCCGATCTGCCGACCAACCCCGATACGCTGCTGCACCGCAGTGGCCGTACGGGACGCGCGGGCCGCAAGGGTATCTGCGTTCTGATCGTACCGGCATCGCGCCGCCGTTCGGCCGAGCGCCTGCTGCAGATGGCCAAGCTCAGCACCACCATGGTGCCGCCGCCGGATGCTGCCGCCATCAACAAGCGCAATTATGACCGTATCCTCAACGATGCGTCACTGACCGAAGTCATGACCGAAGAGGAAGGCGATCATGTGCGCGAATTGCTCGCGCTGCATTCGCCGGAACAGATTGCAGCCGCTTATATGCGTCAGCAAATGGCTGCACGGCCTGCGCCGGAAGAACTGTCGAACACACCAGCCCACGTCCTCGAGCCGATCCGCAAGGGAAGCTATGACGACCGTCCGGGCCGAGGTGATCGCGCCGATCGCGGTGATCGCGCTCCGCGTTCGGACCGCTTCGAACAGTTCGAGAGCGGCGCCTGGTTCTCACTCAGCGTTGGCCGCAAACAGCGTGCCGAACCGCGCTGGCTGCTGCCGCTGATCTGCAAGGCTGGCGATATTACCAAGACCGATGTGGGCTCGATCAAGATTCTTGAGACCGAAACCCGCTTCGAAATCACCGCCAGCAAGGCCGATGCATTTCTTGCCCGGATCAAGCAATACGGCACCGGCGAAAAGGGCGTGAATATCACCCGCAGCGAGGGCGCAGGATCATCCTCCCCACGCAGCGATTTCAAGCCGAAGAAGACCTTTGGCGAGAAGCGCGAATGGGACGACCGCAAGCCACCCCGTGCCCGCGATGACAAACCGCGCGATGATCGCCCTCGTTCTTATGACGACAAGCCAAAAGCCGATTGGGCTGCCAAGCCTGCCAAGGCGAAGCCGGAAGGCTGGACCACGGAAAAGCCTGAAAAGGCTAAAAAAGCTCCCAAAGAACGCAAGCCCGGCGATCCTTCCGGCTTTGACAAATACAAAGCCAAAAAAGCCCGCAAGGCCGCTGCCGGTCAAGCTGAATAATCGGGCCGCTCAGATGTGATGAATACAAACCCGCCGTGGATGAAAATCCCGGCGGGTTTTGTTTTTGCATAAAGATTTTGCGTGGTTCGACACGCTCACCATATCGATGCAACAGGAACTGCGGTCCGCAACCGCAACGTTGGTAGATGTAATCCCCCCCTCTGTCCTGTCGGACATCTCCCCCACAAGGGGGGAGATCAGCCTTCAATACCATCTTGCACAATCTGAAACATTTCCGGTTGTGCAAAGGCGTTACTGTCAATGTGATCTCCCCCCTTGTGGGGGAGATGTCCGACAGGACAGAGGGGGGTGAGCGCCGCCGGTACATGGTGCGTGGTTCGACAAGCTTGTCTGTTAGAGATGGTATAATGTGAAGAGGTCCACGTACCCTTTCCCGGCACGTGGACCGATTGACAGGATGCCGTTTCGACAAGCGGACATTGCAGTCCGATGGTGAGCAAGGCCCTGTCATTCGATGACACCCGAACAGTTGCAAGGGGCACCGACCCCGTATGACAAGCCAGGGAAC
>NZ_JBFRDN010000054.1:0-19496 GCF_052113785.1 Phyllobacterium sp. TAF24
CCGATGCGGAAAGCATCTGCCGAGAGTGGCCCACCGGGCGAAAGCGCTGCAAATATTGCCGGGTCCAGCCATATTGTATCGTCGGCCACGGAGAAATCCGTAATTGTATCGACATTGAGAGCAGCGCTGAGCGGGTCCTTGAAGTAGAAATTGTCAGCACCCGCACCGCCAGTCAGGGTGTTGCTGATGGCATTGCCGGCGATGCTGTCAGCTCCGCTTCCACCAATGGCGTTTTCGATGGTCGCATTGAATGCAATGGACACATTGCCTTTCAATCCACCGATATCAGAGAAAGTGCCGTCATGCAGGTTGATGACCTGATTTTGGCTGTAGCCGGAGGCATCGATCGTATCGTTACCTCCGCCATCCCATATGCTGAATGCAGGCGTGGTGTTGCCGCTGAAATTATAGATCGTGCCAGCATTTGTGTTGAACCCATAAACCGTGTCGCTTGAACGGGTCGTCATATTGGCACCGTAGAGCTGCTGCACGGCAAGGATATCATACAGCATCAGTGTATCGGGATAGCTGTTGTATGAACTCGTGGTGTTCGATTCATCAAAATAGCTCATCACCGAATATTGCTGATCATCTTGCGAGAACTGGGCATTGGCGTCGTAGGTTAGCGATTGACCGGGCGCCGCATTGTAATCTCCCGGATGAGCCAGACCTACCGCATGTCCGGTCTCATGCAGAATGGCAAAGGCACTGTAGCTTCCGGTGGGAATGGATGTTGTCGACACGCTTGTGTTGTTGAGACTTACATCGCCGGAAATAGCCGTTGTTCCCGGATAATTGGCGTAGGCGCCGGCGCCATCGCTGTTCGAACTGTAAGCACCAAACAGCATGGTTGCATTGTTGGTGGTCCCGCCGGGATTAACCTGCGTGAAGGTGATATTGCCGACCTCCGAATATTGCGCAAGCGCCGCCTTGACGGCTGTAATTTGCGTCGCTGTCAGACCGATAAAGGGGGTTGCATTGCCGGAGGCGTCGGTCTGTCCGGAATTGCTTGTACGTACGCCCCACGTAACATTTGCGGCAGTGCCGGGTGTGCTCCATGAAACGCCTGGCCTGATCAGGGCACCTGCACCCATCAACTCATCATAGCTGGCCTTGGTCCCTGTTGTGGTCGACAAGCCATATTGCCCGGTGCCGCCATTGTTGTAGGACCCTGCATCAAGATAATAGGTACCTGATGTGGTCGCGGTGAAAGTGATGGTTGAATTTGTTCCTGGTCCTGCATCATCATCAACAGCGATTTGTGTGCCGCCGCTGTTGCGCAGAACGAGATAGGTGTCATCCAGACGGACGGTGGTTATACCGGTTGCAACCATGGCAAATGTATAGGTCTGTCCAGCAACCAGATTGACCTTGAACCAGTCATGGTCGCCCGTTGTGCTAACCTGGCCCTGCGCTGTTTTGCCGATAGCGAGTGTGTAGGTCGTGGCTGTGCTTCCTGCGGCATCGGTTGTTTCAGTGAGACGTGATGGCGATGCCGCTCCAATTGCCTGCGGGACAATAACGGCCGCTGGCTGGATTGACTGCCCCGACATCAGCCAACCACTTTGCTGCGCTGTAGAAATGTCGGATGCTTTGAAATGAGTACTCAAATGTTTCTTTTTGTTATCGAGGTATGAACAATACTTACACATAGTGATCCAGTCCTTTCTGAGGAACAAAGAGGATATCTAGTTGCGTTCATTGCTACCTTGGATGAGGGGCTCACTTACATAATTGTTCGGCTCTCTTGATGGCCTCATGCAGTACCCGTTTGTTCTCCTCAGGCGAGAGGAGTGGGCTGCCGTCCCTTGCTTCCTGAACCCGCTTCTGTGCCTCCTCGCAGGTGACAGGATTCAACGGTCGCTCAGGGTTAACAGGCAATGTTGCCGCCGTCTGAGTTGTTGCCAATTGAGTGATAATAAGCGCCCATGCAGCCGGATCATTTCCAAGGATCATTTTTAACACTCCCCAGTGCGGCCGTATTCGATGCGATTTTCGCGCCAAATTGTGTGAGGTTTTTTAAGAAGGCAAATGACATGAGATAACTGTATAATACATCAAGTTATTATCCATAATATCAGAATTATATTGCAATTAATTTTGAACTACATTCGTTTGGTGAAATATTTTAAGTTTTGGTATGTGACATATACTTTAAGTATACATTCGGTTGTAGGTTATTCAGACAAAATTGGGTTATTCCTGTGTATAGCGTAGGCCATATGTGAAGTTTTCGGTGGGTCAACTTATTAAGTTTAGCGGTTTTAAGCGACAAGGACGATTTCTTTTCACCATTTGCGTTGGCGCGCTTTTGAGCACTTGAATTGTTTTTGGATGGCAGTTAGGAAGCCTCCATACAGGACGACTTGTATCGCAGTTTCGTTTGGGGACGGCCCCGTTATCTCAATTGAAGGAGATGATGGTGTCGTACGACCAACCTCATACTTTCCCTAATACCACCGTCGAATGCCCTTTCATCTGGAGGGCGTCATAATGGCGGGCCCAATCGAACAATTCGAGATAAAGCCGCTTGTACGTCTCGTGGATATTGCGGGTTACGAGTTCAGCTTTACCAATTCGGCAGCCTATATGGTTTTGACCGTGACAATTTCCTGTGCATTTCTGATGATTTCAACGGTCAGGCGAAAGCTCGTACCGGGTCGTTGGCAATCGTCCGCCGAGCTACTTTACGAATTTGTCTCTGGTCTGCTTCGGCAGAATGCTGGTGAGCAGGGCATGCGCTTTTTCCCGTTCATTTTCTCTTTGTTCATGTTCATTCTGGTGGCCAATCTCATTGGGATGTTTCCCTATGCATTTACGGTGACCAGCCAGATCATCGTCACTTTTGCATTGGCGGTTCTTGTTTTCCTGACGGTTACAATTTTCGGATTTTTACGCCATGGTCTGAAGTTCTTGCGGCTATTCATGCCGGATGGTGTGCCAATCGCACTCGCTCCAATCATTATCCCTATTGAAATTATCTCTTACCTGTCGCGCCCACTCAGCCATTCTGTTCGCCTCTTTGCGGTAATGCTTGCCGGGCACATCACGTTGAAAGTGTTCTCGGGCTTTGTGGCGGAGCTTGTAGGGATGGGCGGACTGGGAATTCTCGCTGCCGTATTGCCATTGGCAATGACCGTCGCTTTAACCGGCCTCGAACTCCTGATGTCGTTCATTCAGGCCTACGTCTTTGCCATGCTCGCATGCATGTATTTGAACGATGCGCTTCATCCCGGCCATTGAGACTGCCCGGAATTGCGCTCACTCCACTTCATAGCGGCTTGCGCCTTCGATGTGACGGCGCAAGAGAGCCTCGGCAAAGACCACATCGTTTTCAGAAAGAGCGTCGAGGATTGCAATGTGCTCGACGCAGACTTGGCGAATGCGGTCATAAGCCAGCCGTTCAAAATAGGCATATTCGGTAATCCGCCGGAGGCTGTTTTGCTGGCGAACGGCCTGTACGAGAAAGCGGTTGCCTGACCAGATTGCCAGTGCCTCGTGAAACGATGCATTGACATTGAACCATTGATCCCGCTGAACCGATGCGGCGGGAATGCGCATGATTTCAGCCTGCGCAGCCCGGATTGATGCCAGTTGCTCCTTGTCCGCTTTAAATCCGGGATGCCGTAAAGCACCGCATTCCAGAATCATGCGAAACTGATAGCTTTCTTCTTCGACCTGATCAGTATCTAGGCTTTCGGCAAAAGCCCAGCCATGTCCCCTTTGACGCTGCACCAGACCTTCTGCCGCAAATCGCAAAAGCACCTTGCGAATGGTTCCCCGCGTGGAGTTGTAGCGCTCGGCAAGCAGTGTTTCCGATACTTCAACGGGGATTGCGCCCGTTGCACGATCGGCCATAAGCCGTTTGTGAATATCTTCCAGTTCCGATGGTGGAGCGATACCGTCGATACCGCCGTTTCCATCCGGCAACAGGGCCAGAATATATCCCCGGCCAGCTGCGTGAGCCAGAACCCCGCGGCTCGCCAGCAGCGCTAGAGCTGATCTTATCGGCGATCGCGAGACGCCCAGCCTTTTGGCCAACGCAAAGTCGGATACACGCTCTCCCACTGGCCAACGCTCTGACGAAGCCAAGGAAACGATCTGACGGGCGATTTCTATCTGCAGATCACTTGCTGTCAACATGGGCTCCATTTCATCACAGGCTTATTTTTGCACAAAAGCCAATTGACACGCAATCATCCTGTATTAAACTGTACGTAATTAAACCAAAATACAGTACAAGGTTGAATGATGAGTTCTTATCCAACATCCTTTCCATTTGTAACCGTTTCCGGAACGCCGTTTGAGCGCGGCCGTCAGTATGGCGCTGCGGTGCCGGAACGTGTGAAGATCAGCGTTGCGCTGTATGGCGATCAGCTTGCCAAGCTGGGTTACAGCTCAGCCGAAAAGACGCGGCTTATCCAGGAGTTTGCCGGGGAGATTGCAAATTTCGGCGCGCATTATGTCGAAGAGATGCGCGGTATAGCCGAAGGTGCCGGTGTGGATTTTGAGGACATTGTCATGATCAATGC
Organism: Phyllobacterium sp. TAF24; assembly: GCF_052113785.1. Lineage (NCBI taxonomy): Bacteria > Pseudomonadati > Pseudomonadota > Alphaproteobacteria > Hyphomicrobiales > Phyllobacteriaceae > Phyllobacterium > Phyllobacterium sp. TAF24. Next base: position 4,533 of record NZ_JBFRDN010000054.1, read on the forward strand.
CCGCACCGAAGTGATCGCGAAGGCGCGTCTGGAAAAGAACGCTCCGCTCGATGAGGAAGATGAGATTGATGACGGCTGCACAGGGGCGGTCATATTGCCCGAGCGAAGTGCGGACGGTACGCTCATTCATGGTCAGAATTGGGACTGGAAGACCGAATGCGCCGAGACTGCAATTGTTCTTCGCGTGCTGCAGGATGACGGGCCGGATTTTCTGACATTCGTTGAAGCGGGCGGACTTGCCCGAAACGGCATGAATAGTTCAGGCGTTTGCATCACTGCAAACTATCTTGAATCGGATCGCGACTACAGGCAGCAGGGTGTTCCTCTGGCGCTGATCCGCCGCAAGGCATTGGAACAGGAACATTTCGCGCTTGCGATGCGCGCGGTTGCAGGCACTCCGAAGGCCTGTTCCAACAATATGATCCTTTCTACAAGCGCAGGTTTTGCGATTGATCTGGAATGCGCACCCGACGAGGTTTTCCAGATATTGCCGACGGACGGTCTTGTCGTTCATGCAAACCATTGGACCAGCCCAGTCGCGCTCTCGAAACTCAAGGACACAGGCTTGCCCCATGTACCGGAAAGCCCCTACCGCGATTGGCGCGTGCGCAAGATTCTGGAGGAAGCGGGGCCGAAGCTTGGCATCGCTGATATGAAGCGTGCATTTTTCGATGACTTCCTGACGCCCTACGCCGTGTGCAGGCCACCAAGATTGAACACCGAGGGCAATCTTTCAGCCACGGTCGCAATGGTCATCATGCACCCGGCAAGTGGCACGATGGAGGTCGCCTGTCTGCCTGCTATCAACCGCAATTTCACGCGTTACAGCCTCACGGTGGACCCGGTTCAAATCGCAGCCGCGTAGCCGATCAAGGTTTTCTTTCTTCAACCACCGGACACTAAGTCCGGATGAATAATGGGGTTCAGAACATGAAGAATGCTATTTTGGTTTCTCTATTGTTGGGGCTGTCCGCGGCGCCTGCCGCCGCCCAATCAATCACAGCTGCAATTCCGGCTGATATTCGCAGCTCCAATCCCGGGGTAAACCGTGACGACTATACTGACGCTGTGGTCCTGCATACGGTCGAAGGGTTGGTCGGATACAAGGAAGACGGTACCGTCGGTCCACTTCTCGCGCAGGATTACCAGCTGTCGCCTGATGGGCTGACCTATACGTTCAAACTGAGATCTGGCGTGACGTTCCATAATGGAGAAGCGCTCACCGCTGATGATGTGCTCTGGAACTGGTCCCGTTACATGGACCCCAAAACAGAGTGGCGGTGTTTGCCGGAGTTTGACGGCCGCAATGGGCTCAAGGTCGAGTCCGTGACTGCGTCTGATCCGCAAACGATTGTCATGAAAATCAATCACCCCAGCGCCATTTTCCTGGATACACTGGCACGCACTGACTGTGGAATGACAGCCATTTTGCAGAAGGCTTCAGTGAAAGCTGATGGAAGCTGGGATAAACCCATCGGCACCGGGCCCTATAAGTTCGGCGACTGGAAGCGCGGCGAATACATCACCCTTGATGCGTTTGAAAACTACACCTCGCCTGCGGGAGAAAAGGCGGATGGCTATATCGGCGCAAAGCGACCTTTGATCAAGGAAATCAAATTTCTCGTCGTGCCTGACCCTGCAACGGTGAAAGCTGGCCTGTTGTCCGGCGCGCTGGATATCGCATCGGTTCTGAGTACGGACATTCCCGAATTCTCCGCCAACCCGAACTTTGTGGTGACCGCAGGAGCAGAGGCCTCAAAGCACACATTTCTGATGCAGACCAAAGATCCGCTGCTTTCAAAAGTGGAATTGCGGCAGGCTATTGCTGCGGCACTGGATCTTCCGACATTGGTCGCACAGGCCACCAATGGAAGCGGTCAGCCTAATAATTCCGCGATTTTTCCGGGATCGCGATATTATAGCGATACCCAGAAAGAGGCTTTTACGCCTGATCCAACTAAGGTAGCAGAACTGCTTGCCAAGGCCGGATATAAGGGCGAAGAAATCACCATCATCGCCAATAAACGCCCCACGGCACCAAGCTTTGATGCGGCGGTCGTTGCACAAGCAATGCTTCAGGCCGTTGGCATCAATGTCCGAATTGAGGTTCTGGATTGGTCAACGCAGCTCGACCGGTACAATTCCGGCAAATACCAGATGATGTCTTTCTCATACTCGGCGCGTCTCGATCCCGCGCTGAGCTTTGAACAGTTCTCCGGCCCGAAAGACAAACAGCCACGAAAAGTCTGGGACAATCCGGAGGCACTCGGGCTTATCGCCAAAGCCATGGAGATATCCGATCAAACGCAACGGCAAGGCATATTTGACCAGCTTCACAAACAGCTCCTGCATGATGTCCCTTTGATCATCTACTGCAATGGAACCGGTGAAACCGTCAGCAGCAAGCGTTTGAAGGGCACACCCGCCTGGCAGGCGAAGCTTCGTCTTTGGGAACTCAGTGTCGAGCAATAGTCACTCTGGTTCGATACGTCTGAGAGGCCAGCATGTTGAAGTTCGCGCTCACCCGAGTTGGTACGGCTATCCCGACATTGTTTATTGTGGCGGTGTCCGTTTTCTTTCTCATCCGGCTTATTCCCGGCGATCCAGCTGCATTGATGCTGGGTGATCTTGCCGACCCGGCCAGTCTTGCAGATTTGCGAGCGCGGTTGGGGCTTGATCAAAGCATTCCGACCCAGTTTGCAATCTGGCTCGGCAATATATTGCATGGGGATTTTGGCCGGTCGATCACCAACCAGCAGGAGGTTTTGCCTCTCATGCTGGCGCGATTGCGCATCAGTGCGGAGATCGTTCTGATTGCTGTATTTCTTGCCAGCATTGTTGCCGTCCCGGCAGGCATGATCGCCGCATGGCGACAGAACAGCCTCACAGATGTGGCTTTGGTGGGCGGGGCAACGCTTCTGCTCTCCATCCCGGCATTCTGGATGGGCCTGCTTCTGCTGTTGTTCTTCGGATTGAAACTGGGCTGGCTGCCTGTGCTCGGTTACGTCTCCATGTCCCAGAATCTTCCACAAGGATTGCTCTATATCATCCTGCCCGTGGTGACACTCTTCCTGCACGAGATCGGTGTGATTTTGCGCATGGCGCGTGCTTCGACACTTGAGGTCATGCAGCTTGAATATATTACCCATGCCCGAGCCAAGGGCCTCTCGGAATCCGCTGTCCTCTGGCGTCATGCCTTCAAGAACGCTTTTGGCCCGACATGGACCCTTATCGGCATTGTTCTGGGAAACCTGCTTGGCGGCATTGCCGTGGTTGAAACGGTATTCACGATCCCCGGTCTCGGGCGGCTGCTTGTCGATGCAATTTTCGCGCGGGATTATCCGGTGATCCAAGGCTGTCTCCTGCTCATCGCAACTGTTTACGTGCTGGTAAACCTCGTTGTCGATCTGCTCTATCCCATATTCGATCCGAGGGTGACCGCAGAATGAGAAATCTTGCTCCCAATGCGCTTCTAGGCAGCGCCCTTGTCGGGACGCTTCTGACCGGAGCATTTATGGGTGCGGTCTGGACGCCCTACGATCCGCTTGGTCTGAATTTCAAACTCAGACTTGCCGGGCCAAGTGCAGCCCATTGGTTGGGGACGGATGAGTTTGGCCGTGATGTGCTCAGCCGGTTGCTCGCCGGTGCTGCAACCAGCTTCTGGATAAGCCTGCTGACCGTTGTTCTGGCGGTGACTGCTGGCACATTGATCGGAATGCTGACGGGTTATTTTCGTGGCTGGGTCGATCGTATCATCATGACATTCAACGACGCTTTGCTCGCCTTTCCCGGTATCCTGCTGGCGCTTGGATTGCTCGCGGTGGTGGGCGCCAATAAATACGGCATCATTCTGGCTCTTGGATTAGCCTATACACCGACAGTTGTTCGTATTGTCCGTGGCAATGTCCTGTCGTTGCGGGAACGGGAATTCATCGAAGCCTCCCGCGTCATGGGTAATTCGAATGCCTACACCATGTTCCGGCATATTCTGCCCAACTGTATCGCACCGCTTACGGTTCTTGCGACGTCCATGTTTGGTTGGGTGCTGCTTGCTGAAAGCGCGTTGAGCTTCCTCGGTCTTGGTGTACCGCCTCCCGCACCGACATGGGGCAATATGCTGGCTAGTGGGCGGCCATTCATTTCCCAGGCAGTCTGGCTTGCCATTTTCCCCGGCCTTTGCATTTCGCTGACCCTCCTCGGGATCAATCTGCTTGGCGACGCACTTCGCGACAGACTCGATCCAAGGATGAGGGGATGATGATGCAGGAAAAGTCACCGCTTCTTGACGTGCGCGGACTCTCTTTAGAAGTAACGCGAACAGGCATCAAAATCCTCAAAGCCATCAGCTTCAATGTAAAGGCGGGTGAGATTGTTGGAATAGTCGGAGAATCCGGGTCCGGAAAGTCCATGGCCGCCCGCGCGATCATTGCCCTGAACCCGCCCGCAGTACACCGCACCGCCGGAACGATAAGTTTCGAAGGACGGGATACGGGCTCCATGCACAAGCGCGATTTGCAGGCTTTGCGTGGTGCGCGGGTTGGCATGGTTTTCCAGGAGCCGATGACTTCGCTCAATCCTTCAATGACGATCGGCCGTCAGCTGGAAGAGGGGTTGCGTTTGCACCGGCGGCTGACAAGCCGCGAGCGCCATCGGCTGATTGTTGAGATGCTTGCCCGCGTTGGCCTGAATGATCCGCAAATGGCGCTTGCAGCGATGCCGCACCATTTCTCCGGTGGCATGCGCCAACGTATCATGCTGGCAGCGGTGATGCTGCTCAAGCCCGCACTACTCATTGCTGATGAGCCAACGACTGCGCTGGATGCGGTGGTCCAGCGTGATGTGCTCGAGTTGATGGTCGATCTGACGCGGGAGAACAACACGGCCGTCCTAATGATCAGCCATGACCTGGCAATGGTGGCCAAGTACTCGGACCGTGTCGTGGTAATGTCGCAAGGCGAAATCGTCGAACAGGGCGATACGAAAGATCTGCTTCGCGCGCCGCAGCATCCCTATACCCGCAAATTGCTGTCTGCCTTGCCACACCGCATACCGGCGCGGTCCATGGAGGTTTCACCTGTTGCACGGATAAATGTCGACAATCTCGTTGTGGATTTTGCGGCTCGCCGAAGTCTCCTGCGCAAAGGGCATCCAAAACGCGCGCTCAACGGGGTTACTTTGAATGTCATGCCGGGAGAGGTTGTCGCTGTCGTTGGCGGATCGGGTTCTGGCAAGACGACATTGGGGCGGACAATTGCCGGGCTTATCAAGCCAAGCGGCGGGGATATTCTGTTCAATGGGAAGTCGATCCAAACGTCGACGAGCGACTATGCTGATTACAGACTCAACTGCCAGATGGTGTTCCAGGACCCCTATTCGTCACTCGATCCGCGCATGACAATTGGCAGTCTGGTGGGAGAGGCACTGCGCCGCTCGACTGATCTAACCGCCAGAGAGAGGAACTCGCGCGTTGCAGAAGTTCTTGATGAAGTCGGGTTGTCTGCAGAGTTTGCTTCCCGTTTCCCGCACCAGCTCTCCGGTGGCCAGCGTCAGCGCGTTGCGATCGCCCGGGCGGTTGTGAGGCGGCCGCAATTCGTGATTGCCGATGAGCCGGTGTCTGCGCTGGATGTCACCGTTCGTGCGCAGGTGCTCAAGCTGTTTGCCGAGTTGCAAAGAAAGCATGGGTTCTCGTGCCTGTTCATCAGTCATGATCTGGCGGTTGTCGAGCAGATCGCCGATCGGGTTATTGTCATGAACAATGGCGTGATCGTGGAGCAGGGGAGCCGCGATGCCATCTTCGACAATCCGCAGCACGATTACACCCGTAAACTGCTTCAGGCTATTCCTGCTCTTTTTGGAACAGAAAATGGCGGTGTGGAACTGGGATGGCGTTTTGACGAAGTCGGCGGGAAATCAGTCCATGGCGGGAATTGAAACCATGTTTTGTTATAGCGAGGAATCTCATGTCATCTTCATTTGAAGGTCGGGCTCAGGCAATCTACGATCTTGGTCGTACAGCGATTTTTGCCCTCAAGTCCGACCCGCGCTTTCACTATTGTCTCTATGTTCCTCCCGTGGTCGGCCATGGCGAGAAAGTCGATCTTCTGGTGGCGGTGCATGGCACTGGCCGAACGTCTTTTTTGGATTTCCGCGATGGTTTTGCCGAATTCGGTCGATGGAACCGCTGCGCCATCCTTTGTCCCATTTTCCCGGTTGGGGTGAGGGGAGATGGTGCACGAAGCGGATACAAATTCATGATTGAAGGCGATATTCGCTATGATCTGGTTCTGCTTGAAATGGTGGCGGAGGTTGCTGCCAAGTATCAACAGGACTGGGATACATTTGCCATGTTCGGATTTTCCGGTGGCGGTCACTTTACCCATCGTTTTGCGATATTGCATCCGCAGCGGCTCTGGGCGGCTTCCATTGGAGCGCCGGGATCAGTTACCCTCCTTGATCCTTCGAAGGACTGGTGGGTGGGTATTCGCAATCTTGAAGATCGGTTTGGTATTACCTTTGACCGGGAGAAACTGGCTCGTATTCCCGTTCACATGGTCGTCGGCGATGCCGATCTGGAAACATGGGAAATCACGATCCCTGAAAATAGCGTGAACTGGATGCCGGGTGCCAACGATGCCGGGCGTACCCGCCCGGAACGGTTGTCAGCCTTGCGGCGGTCCTTCGAAGATGCCGGTGTCTCAGTGCGGTTTGATCTCGTACCCGGTATCTCGCATGATCGAATGCAGGTGCTTGATTATGTTCAAAACTTTCTCACGGAAATACTAAGCGACCGGCGTTCAATTTAACCGTGCTATTGCAGCGCAAACACCGCACAAGGCGCAGCGATGCCTCGCAATGAGTGCTCGCCGAGCGGGATCAATGGTTGTCTGATTTGCGCCGCAAAACTACCTGATAGCAACGCCGAATGGCCAAGTGGTTTGCACAGGCCTTCGAGCCGGCTCACCAGATTCACGGCAGAGCCGATCGCTGTGAAATCCAGCCGATCGGCGGTGCCAATATTGCCCCATAGCATCTCGCCAAGATGCAGCGCGGTGCCGAATGACAGTGGCGGCACGTTCTGCGCGGCACGGGTGCGATTGAGATGATCCATCCCGGCACGGGCGGCGGCGACGGCGCGCAGTGCCGCTTCGCATGCAGCAGCAGCGTCGCGCTCTCCGATTGGAAAGATCGCCAGCACACCATCGCCGATAAACTTCAGCACTTCACCGCCGAAGGCATGAACGGCACCGGCAATGCGGTCGAACCAGGCATCGAGTGCCGTGATCACTTCCTTTGCCTCTGTTGATTCCGATAGCTCGGTAAAACCACGAAGGTCAGCAAAAAGCAGGGCGGCTCGAATGGTTTCACCGGGTTCGCGCCGGGAGCGGCCGGCCAGTACCTGAGTGGCGCTGCGCCGACCAAGATAAGCCGTTAACAGCGCTGACAATGTTGAGCGCGTGGCCAGCAAAGCAAGTGGTGCGGCGGCAAAGCGTGCAACCTCATGCAGCAGTTCCGATTCAGCTGTGGTAAACGGTCGGCTCGCAGTCCAGCCAAGCATGGTACCATCAGACGCTCCCGCTCCTCCGGCAAAATCCTCCTGTACGACGCCGGTGCCAAGGCTCTCAAGCCAGTTGCGGGCGATATGGTTTTGGTCAGCATTGGCAGATCTGGCCAAGCCTAGCGCTTCGATGACTGTCCCTGTGTCCGCTCGCCACAGCCAGGTGCGCTGCTCGATGACGGGGTGGGGCGCTGCTTGAGTGAGCGCACCGCCGACCAGCGGCATATCCTCGGCCATGAGCCGCACGGCGAGCGCCGTCAGAAAGGCGTCGCCGTCAGGCATATCAACCGCGTTATCAATCAGAAAGGAGAGAGCGGATGGCAGCTGCATGGCTGTCATCATGCAGTGGTGACGGGCACCTGTCACGAGGTTTTGTTTGTTGCGCTAAATCTCGATTGGCTTACATTGCCCTCATACTTGAATGGCATTGCGTCCTGTTGGGAGGAGACCGCCGATGACCGAGCCGCTTCGCAATGAAATCGAGATAGCAGCCCCACAGGCAACAGTCTTTGCCTTCCTCACTGATCCCGACAAGATTTTGCGCTGGATGGGCACGAAAGCAACCATTGAGCCGCACCCTGGGGGCATCTATCTGCTTAGCATGCGTGACGCCATGACAGCGCGCGGCCAGTTCACCGAGGTAATCCCGGTTCATCGCCTCGCCTACAGCTTCGGTTGGGAGGGAAGCCAGGATGTGCCGCCGGGTTCGAGCCTGGTCGAGATCGATCTTATCGAGAAAGACGGGGGAACTTTGGTGCGGTTCACCCATAGCGGACTACCCAACGATACGGAGCGTGCAAACCACGAAAAGGGCTGGAATCATTATCTGAGCCGTCTGACCGTGGCTGCGGCTGGTGGCGACCCGGGGCCGGATAAGCCTGCGGGGGCGTAAGACCAAGGGTACAGTAGCGATCAAGCCCGGCGTCGACCGTCCCGCGTCATTGATTGTCCATTATGCGGGCAGGACCAGATCGGCAATCATTTCTCCGTCCTCGTCCAGCCCTTCTTCTATAAAGCCAGCGGCGCGATAGAGCTGCCGCGCGCCTTCATTCTCAGGAGCATAGCAAATCGAAACATGCCGCACATGGCCGAGGCTCCGGATTTCCGCCAGCGCTTCTCTCAGGGCAGCTTTACCATAGCCTCTGCCCTGATGGGCACGATCGATCATGAAACGATATATCCGTGCCTCATCATCGTCTTCGGGCGCTTCGTACATCAGGAAACCGATCACGCGATTTTCCGTTATCACAACGCGTGGTCGTGCATCTTCGTCAAGAGCGGCCTCGTCCAGTGAATCCGAATTAGTCGCAACAAAACTCAACTGGTCCGGGGCGAGCATCAGAGATGTAACCAAGGCACGATTGGCCTCGGTCACAGGCTCTAGATGGACTTCCGCGGTTTTCTGCTGGGCTGCCAAGGTGCAATCTCCGATCCAATTTCTCGGTTCATTGATCTACATGACACGACCAGCTTTCCAGTCAAGCGGATGTCTTGGAGCCGCTATTGAAAACTGGAGTGACGAACCGATGCAGCTTGGCCGGGTTGCCCCGCCATATGGAGTTTGGTTCCAGCACTTCACCCTTCATCACGAATGAGTCGACGTCGACCATCGATCCCTCGCCCATCACGACACCGTAGTGAACAAAAGCAGCAGGGCCCAGCGTACAACCCTTGCCGATCCGGATGAAGTCGGACTTGAATGCACCTTCTTCCAGCGAATGGGCCTGAATGACGCAACCTTCATTGAGGGTGGTGTCATCGCCGATTTTCACCAGTGAGCGCTCGGTCAGGTTGCTGCCGCCATCATAAACCCTCTTGCCGACCTTGACGCCCAACAGGCGTAAGATCATTGGCCGGAATGGAGTACCCCCAAACAGGCGGGTAATGGGCGAATCCGACAGTTTCCAATGGCGTTCATGGTGCCAGAAAGGAGCATCATAGATCGTCGTCATCTGTGGTTTCAGCTTGCCAAAACCAAGACTTGCCCGCTCAAGCAGAACATAGAAAGGAATGGTGATCGCCGACGTCAGGAGTACGGCGACGAAAAGCGCGACCTCTGCCCATTCGGTATAATAGTTCAGCGCCCGATCCCAAATAACCAATGTGGCAAATAACATGACCCATTGAGCCGCCAGAAACAGAAGTGCAGTCACTGCATTGTAGCGGTTCTTGAATATCAGGCGGCTACGGCGTTCATCCTCACTGATGCCAGCTATGAGTTCCTTGTCCCGGTTCACCATACGTGGGATTTCAAAGGAAGGTGAGCCCAGAAGCCCCACATTTTCGCGGATCGGTCCGTCAATGGGGATCATCACTTTGGTGCCGAGCAGGCAGTTGTCGCCGGTTCGACCGTCTGACGGATAATAGATATTGTTGCCCAGATAGTTACGCTCGCCAATCTTTGTATGTTCAAGCCGGAATGCTGAGGCTGATTTGTGCATGTTGATCATAAACAGGCCGTCCGACACCATGGTTTGGCTGCCTATCTCGCACAGGAGAGGATTTTCGTGTTGTTGATTGCTGCCAAAATTGGAACCTGTTTGCACAACCTTGTTGAGGTTCCAGCCAATGGCACGGATGTAGTGGACGATCGCGGAGCTGTCGCCGAACAGGATATTAAGGACGCGGGAATTACTACTGAACTCGACAACAGTCTGCAGCCAGTAACGGAAGCCGTAAAGGGTGTAGGCTCGGCCAGATTTCAAAACCACACTGAACAAGCGAGGCACCACAAGTGCCGAGAACAGGGCTATAGCGATATATCCAAATAGCGTGACGGTGGTCCCGATTGCAACAATACCTATTGTCTCCTGATAATCGTCGCTGACATTCTGCCAATAGCTGTGGAACAGGAGCGGTACAGGCGTAACAAAAGCAAACAGGCCCACAAGTTGAACCGCTTCATAAAGGACGCGCCTGACATTGGAGGAATTCACATTGCGGACTTTGCAATATTCTGCCGTCGTTGGCACGGCTGGTGATCCATGCCAGTGCGCGCCATCAGGAATGTTCTGTCCCTGCTGAAGCGAGGATGCATGGCCAAGCTGGGCACGGTCGCCCATTTTGGTGTTGATGTCGAGCGTCGATCCCACACCGACGAACGCATCGTGGCCGATGGTCAGCGGGCCCGTATGGATATAGCCGGCTTGAGCGCGATAGCCGAGTATCATCGATTCCTTGCGCAGGATCGTGTTGTCGCCAATGGATATGAGATCCGTGCAAACGGGCACAGTGCGGCATTCTATGACAGTGTTTCGCCCGAGCTTGGCTCCAAGGAGACGCAGATAGATGCTGTAAAGCGGGCTGCCGCGGAACAGAACGACAGGCGCCGTGCGGATCAACGTTTGAACGACCCAAAACCGGTAGTAACGCAAGCCCCAGATGGGAAACGCTTCCGGCTTCCACCGGCCTACGAGTGCCCATTTCGCGATGATTGCAACGCCCGACATTCCGAAGAAGACGCCCCCTGAGAGCAGCACGCAACGCAGATACAGTTGCAGCGGTTCGTCGAGTTTGTCGTAGGTCCAGTTGAGCCCACGATTGAATGCCCACAAGCCTATATAACTATAGAGCCCGTAAAATAGCAGCTGCGCCATTCCGCAGGTCCAATAGGCAATGTTCGACGCCCGGTGCGTAAGAACGCGCTCATTGGTGGCAGTCGTCATTTCCTCAGGGATACGCAGATGTTGCGCGAGGCGTGCCACCGTCGGGTAGAGGTAGATATCCCGCATGGACGCCGTCGCCCATTCTTTTCTGGTACGCACGCGCGCACAGAAGCGGGCCATGAGCAGAGAATTGGCACCAAGATCGTCGAAGAAGTTGTCCTCCATGGACACCTCATCGAATTTTAGCACTTCGGCCAGCGCCACACCCAGAAAACGTTCGTCGTCATTGCCGGGTGGTACGATCGTTCGCTCGGCCGAAAGTCGAACGCTTGTTGGTTTCGGAAGCTGACGCGTATCTGTCTTGTTGGCAACTGTCATCGGAATTGCTGACAGTTCTTCCAGATAGGAAGGCACCATATAATCGGGCAAGCGCCGTTTCAGCTCCCGGGCAATGTCAGCACGGGAGATTTTTGGCAACCCCGTCTTGGGTGCATAATAAGCCACGAGTTCCACGCGACCCGGTTCAATTTCCCAGGTTGTGACAGCCGCCTGTGCAATCTCTGGCTGATCCAGCAATACCGCTTCGATCTCTCCGAGTTCGATGCGATAGCCGCGAATTTTTACCTGCGTGTCTATACGGCCGTGATATTCAATCTCTTGGCCGTCATTGATCCGGCCAAGGTCGCCCGTCCGATAAATGCGCTTCGATGGGTTGTTCGGCAGGCCAATGAAATCGGGGATGAACTTCTGTTCGGTCAGATCAGGCCTGTTGAGATAGCCCACAGCAAGTCCGATGCCGGCAATGCAGATTTCACCCAATTCTCCGGGCTCAGCAAGTGCCGGTATCGTCGGATCAAGGACGACAATAGAGTAGGTGGGGAGTGGAGCGCCGATCGTCACGGGCCTATCCGGCGTGAGTATACCCATTGTTGCTGTAACAGTGGCTTCGGTCGGGCCATAGGTGTTGAGGATTTGGCGGCCGGGCTTCGACCAGCGCACCACAAGGTTGTGGGAGCACGCCTCACCGCCCACCAGTAGCGCCCGCAAAGTCGGTACGTCGCTCTCTATGGAGGAAAGCAGTGTCGGGCTGCAGGCCATGCAGGTAACGTCATTCGTCCGAAGAAAATCGGCAAGCTCCTCGCCCACCAGTGTCAGCGGGCCCGGTGCAGGCACCACCGTTGCACCGGCGACAAACGGCACCCAGATTTCTTCCGCCGAGAAATCGAAGGCAATGGTCATGCCCTGGTAAACGCGGTCTTCTGGCCGGTACCCATAGGATGCCGCAGCGACCCGCACAAAATTGCAAATACTCTGATGCGTGATGACCACGCCCTTGGGTCTGCCAGTGGTTCCTGAAGTGTAGAGAATATAGCAGACATCGTCGGATGTGGAGGTCACAGCCGTTGATGGCAATGGCTTGTCAGACATTGCCGTGATTTCCGCGGCAACGCTATCGATCAGTACGTTGGGTACAGGCAGCTGTTCGACCCGGGACGAATAGGCCGCGATGGAAACAAGCAGCCCAACACCGGCGTCTTCGATGATGAGCTTCATGCGCTCTTCAGGAAAAGCCGTAGCAAGCGGAACGAAGGCTGCTCCCGCCTTCATCACAGCGAGCAAGGTAACGTAGGTCTCGGCGGATCGGTCGAGAAGGAGTCCCACCCGGTCGCCCGGTCGCACACCCCGGTCAACGAGGATGCGGGCAAACTGGTTGGCGCGCTTGTTCAGTTCACGATACGACCAGACACGGCCCTCAGAGATCACGGCCGGTGACAAATCATATGCCACAGCGAGCTGTTCGAAGAACTTGTCAAGGCGCTCGCCTGGCCGTCCTTCATGCGCAAAATCGGCACCCGTCAGAATCTGAGCGTGTGCGGCAATTCCGGAAGCGGGGGTGTTTTTCACCGTCGTATCAGCACTTCCGAACCCAGCCGTTGTTCCAGACTGATTACTTGCATTCTTTGCCGCGCCCTTATCGAGTCCGGCACCGTCAACCCCGTGTTCCATTTCCATACTTTCTAGTCATAGCCCAAGCATCGCCGCGCATATGTTCGCGCAGGGCATCATGCCATCTCTTCACAAAGCATTGTCTATCGGCTGGCTATGCGCCGTGGCTGAAATGACCTCTCCGTCATGGATGCGGAATACCCCAAGCTTCCATAAAAGAAAAGCCCGGAACTCCAGGTGGTCAATACTATAAACTCCAATTGCACTACATGAAGGCTGAATGATATTACATAATAACCATGATTCAGAACACTGAGCGCTTGGTCCAGTCGCCAATCAGGCCATCAGGGATATCCACTGAGGGATGTCAGGTTAGCTCTTCTGTGACGGGAAAGGTCTTTTGGTTGATGGCCTTATCTGGCAATGTGCATTAATCAATAGACTTTGCATTGGGAGGAAGGTCGATGCGACCGGATCTTGAAGTCGTGCAGATGAATCGCGGCGAAGCATTCAGGACTTTGTCACACGGCTACCCCTATCATACAGTCAGATGGCACTTCCATCCTCAATATGAAATCCATCTGATAACAGAGACAACGGGTTACTATTTCGTCGGGGATTTTATCGGCGAATTTGAACCGGGCAACCTGGTGTTGACGGGACCGAACTTGCCACACAACTGGATAAGCAATATTCCAGACGATCAAATTATCGACACGCGTGATTTAGTTGTTCAATTTACTCAGAAGTTTATGGAAAACACGATAGAATTGATGCCAGAGCTATCTGTTTTCAAGGTATTGTTGGATGAAAGTCCGCGCGGCCTGTTGTTTGATACCGAAACTGGATTCGCTGTGGGGCCCTTGCTCCTGGAACTGCTCGATGCAAGTGGAGCACGCCGTATTGCGCAATTTATGAGCATTATTGACAAATTGATCAATGCTCGGGAGCGAAGGCAATTGGCAAGTCATGCGTACATGCCAGATCCTTCCGGCTATATGTCCAGCTCAATGAACAAGGTGCTGTCCTATATCTCTGAAAATCTGACGACGTTTGGCAAAGAAATTAGCCTCGCGGCTATTGCCGAGCAGAGTGCCAGTGCGTTCTCGATGGCTTTTCGCCGGCACACAGGTATGACTCCGGTGCATTATGTAAACCGCTTGAGGATCAATCTGGCTTGCCAGCTATTGACGAGCGAGGAGCACATGACGGTGACGGACATTTGCTACGAAGTTGGCTTCAATAACCTTTCGAATTTTAATCGCCAGTTTCTGACGCTGAAGGGCATGCCACCTTCTCGGTTCCGTTCATTGCACGCGGTGCAATTTGCAAGAAAGACGGCCAACCAATAAGTCATTATCCGCAGAGTTGAGCCGCTTGTACAATTGTATACCGCTCAGCGTCCAAATCGATTTGTCTGTTGAGGCAGAGCCTATGGCCTATCGCAAATTGTAAGAATTGCAGTGAACGGCAAAATGTTATGACAACGTCAGAATGAGGTAATCTCCTGACTGGATGATGTTGATCTCATTTCCATATTTGCTTCCGGAGATCACTTCGCGACAAGACAGACACTCGTCGAGCTCATGCGGCCTTCGTTGTAGGGAAGGTCAATATAGGCGCGATGTCTAATTTTGGCAGTGTTACCGTGAACACCGCGCCGTTCTTGTTCGACGCCGAGAGCACTCCATTGACGCGTTCTACTATCCTCTGCGACAGAGAAAGTCCCAAGCCCATTCCGCTGTCTTTGGTCGTGAAGAAAGGTTGGAATAGCTGCTCAAGTGTACCCTCGCTCAAACCGGAGCCGTTGTCGGATATACGGATGATACTGTTGTTCTGATCGATGAGGGTTTCAAT
>NZ_JBFRDN010000055.1:0-19462 GCF_052113785.1 Phyllobacterium sp. TAF24
GTGTTGGGGTGCTCACCCCCCTCTGTCCTGTCGGACATCTCCCCCACAAGGGGGGAGATCAGCTGTACTACTGCCTTTGCACAACCGGAAACGTTTCAAATTGTGCAAAGGCGCTGATGCCAATGTGATCTCCCCCCTTGTGGGGGGTCCGAAGGACGGGCGAGACCCGTGGCTCGCCCCGGTAGCCCGACAGGGCAGAGGGGGGTGAAATGCACCCCACCAATCAAACGGCCAATTTATCCAAAACTTTTCCCCGGCACGATCCGCATGACATTGCCCCAAGGATCAACAATCTCGCGCTCATCTTTGGCATCAACTGAAACAAACTCCGCCCAAGCCAGACCCGAACGGTCGTTGTCACGCTTGCCCGCACCCTTGCTCTGCCAGGAATTGGCAGCCACATGGTGGTGATAACCGCCTGTTGACAGGAACACGGCACTGCCACCAACCCCGGCGACCGTCTGCATCCCAAGTTCCCTGTGCCACCATTCCTCTGCTTCGCCAGCATTGCCGACACGCAGGTGCAGATGGCCGACCATGGCCCCATCAGGCGCGCCGTTCCACTCCGCCGTATCCGGCTTTAACGCGCCAAGCAGATTGCCGACATCAAGCGCAGCCGTGCCCATCTGAACCGATGAGCCGTTCCATTTCCAGCTTTCGTGCGGGCGATCCGCATAAATCTCGATGCCATTGCCTTCCGGGTCGGTCAGATAGATGGCCTCACTGACAACATGATCCGACGCGCCGACAATTGGCGTTCGCTGATCGATGGCGCGTTTGGCCCAGCGCGCAAGGTCAATGCGTCGCGGCAGGAGAAACGCCGTGTGATAAAGCCCGGCGCTGCTGGGATCATCCGCCCGAATGGCGGATGCCTGTTCGATTTCGAGCAATGGCGTATCGCCAGCGCCAAGCACAACCGTCTGCCCCTTGCGAGACAGTTCGCGCAAGCCAATCACGTCCGTGTAGTATTTTGAAAGCTGATCCGCGTCCTTGGCCTTGATACCCACTTTTGACACATGAGTCGGGGCCATTGCTGCAAAAGGTAGAGTGTTCATATCTGTCTCCGCGCGGGCTGGTTCTCCGCCCGCAATCGCCTGAAAGGCAAGCACCCCGGCACCGCTGACAACCTCTCTGCGTGTGACCTTCATGTGCATCCCCGCAATTTCATCACTTGTTTCTTCTGTGATAAAGTCGGCTCTCTCAGGCCAATATACAAGCCACGCAGCGGCGAACAGCATGTTCACTATTAGTGAACCGACCATTCGCCACTGTTTACAATCTTACCACATTGCGATCCGGCAGGAATTTTCCTAAATGGGGGATATGAAAGTCAAAGACGCCGATATTCTCATTATCCCCGGTTACACCAATTCCGGCCCCGATCACTGGCAGTCACGCTGGGAAGCAAAGCTTTCCACCGCGCGCCGTGTCGAGCAGAAGGAATGGTCAAAGCCTGTTCTTGCCGATTGGGTGGCCGAAGTGGTCAAGTCAGTCAATGAGGCGACACAGCCGGTTGTTATTGTCGCGCATTCGCTTGGCGTGCCAACCTTTGTGCAAGCGCTGCCGCAGATTGCTGACAAGATCAAAGGTGCGTTTCTGGTCACGCCGCCGGATGTATCGAATCCTAAAATACGGCCAAAACACCTGATGACTTTTGGGCCATACCCACGCGAACCTTTCACATTTCCGTCGGTGGTCATTGCCAGCCGCAATGATCACTACTGCGAATATGCAGTCGCGGAAGATCTGGCCGCCGCATGGGGCTCGCTGTTCATCGATGCGGGTGAATCCGGCCATCTCAATTCCGAATCCGGCCATGGACCATGGCCAGAGGGTTCGATGGTTTTTGCGCAGTTCATTTCACGGTTGTGAGGTGTTCGGGGCAGATTTCCGGGCGACGGATTTGAAAGCCGGTTTTGTTCTGTTCGAAACCGGCTTGATGGTAAAATCTGAGGGTGTCTGGGTCATTGGACCCAGTCAGTAACATGACTTTGTAACAGTTAACTTCCCATGCATGAGCAATCGCGGTTCTAATGACGGCATGGCCATACCCCTTTTTCCGATGCAGGGCATCCGTCACAACGTTCTCAATCAAGGCATAGGACAGCCCGCCTCTGGTCAAATTTGGGATCACCACAAGTGAGCATGTCGCCACCAACTCATTTTCGATCAGGCCAATAAAAATTTCGGTGCCTTTGTAGGCCATGGATTGTTGCCAAATCTGCACGGCAGCTTCCAATGGAATCTGCGGGTCTTCCAAGTGCAACTGCTGATATAGCTTAAGCAGCCAAGGAAGGTCATCTTGTGTAACTGTCCGAATGTTCAACCGCAGCGACATGCAATGCCATCTGCTGTGTAATGTCTCATACCGCTGAGTTCCACCATTATCCCCTCTTGCCCTCGCACCCATTTGAGACAATCTTGCCCCGAATTCTGGTCCGCCTACCCCTTCATCGTGCGACGGCATCCAGCAGGCTTTTGACACCAGACTGCAAATAGCCAGTATCGACCGCGAGTGGAACATAGGTATAGCCGAGGCTGGTGAACCGTTTCGCCAGTTCCGCATTCGCCGCGTAGATGCCGCAGAGTTTGCCCGCAGCGAGGGCCTTGGCTGCAATCTCCTTCAATGGTTCAATAATGGCTTGCGATCCCGCATCCACCTCGGCTCCGTTGCTCCAGCCGATGGAAAAGTCCGAGGGGCCGACGAAAACACCGTCAATACCGTCGACAGCAAGGATACCATCCAGCGCCGCAAAGGCCGCACGGGTTTCGATCATTGCAAAAGCCAGCGTCTTGCCGTTGACTTCACTGAGGTAAGCGCCGGAGCCGCCAGCGCCATAACCTGCGGGCCGTCCCCGTAGTTGCCCCCATGAACGCTCGCCAACCGGCGGATATTTCATCGAGGCCGCAAACCGCTTTGCATCTTCAACGGAATTGATCATCGGGGCGATAACGCCCTCGGCGCCGAAATCCAGCGCGCGGCTTGCCATGTCGAAACCGTCAACCGGGATGCGCACCACCGTGTGCTTGCCTGCATTCTGGATGATGCCGACACTTTGCAGCACCGATTGCGTATCAAACGCACCATGCTGCATATCGAGCATGAAAGTGGTGAAATCCGTACGGCACAGGGTTTCCATAACCAGCGGATAAGGCAGGTTACACCAGGCGGAATAAACCGTTTCTCCCGCCCTCAGACGTGACGCTAGCGACATGATCTCTCTCCCTGATGCTCTGCTGATGGTCGACTCGGCCTGCAGTGAAGCAAAAACGGAAGAGGTGCGCCAACAAAAAAACCGCCCGTGAAGGGCGGTTTTTACGAAGCGCGTGCAGGTGAGATCAGGAGCCCTGAATCTGCTTGATAGCTTCCTGCAGCATCTCGTCCATCGTGCGGCGGATGCGGTGATCGGATTTGTCGACGCCAGCGGCATCGAAATCAGCCCGGATCTTGCGGAAAACATCGTCGTCGCCGGCTTCCTGAAAATCTGCCTTGATGACCTCAAGCACATAGGCTTCGGCTTCCGCGCCTGTCTTACCAAGCTTTTCCGCCGCCCACTGACCGATCAGCTTGTTGCGCCGTGCCTCTGCCCGAAAGCGAACTTCCGCATCATGTGCGAATTTGTTTTCGAAGGCATTTTCGCGATCTTCCATTGTCATCCTCTCTTGCTCCCGCAAAATGAATTGGTCATTCCGGTGAAAGATGCCTCCCGGGTCTTGGCATTTTTAGGGCAAGTCCCGATCAACATAGTTTCTGAGGTCCATATAACTATTCTGCACAAAATCGAAAGTCTGAATTGAACCTCATCAGTCAAACATGGGTCACTTTGTCGTGGAAAGTCCATATAACTCATAATTCGGGGGATCACATACCCCATAATTCAGGGGAACTCATAAAGTATCATTGTAGAATGCTTGCTTTTACGATAGTTAGCGCGCCAACATGATGGCTATGACCAAGGCCGACCGATAACTCCAATACCAGAGACCTGCAATGAATCGTCGCCGCCGTGTCTACGAAGGCAAAGGCAAAATCCTTTACGAAGGACCAGAGCCAGGAACACTTGTTCAACATTTCAAAGACGACACCACCGTGCTGCATCCAAAGAAGCACGAAGTCATTGATGGCAAAGGTGTTCTGAACAACCGGATTTCCGAATATATTTTCACCCAGCTGAACCGCATGGGTATTCCGACGCACTTTATCCGCCGCCTCAATATGCGCGAGCAGCTGATCAAGGAAGTCGAGATCATCCCGCTTCAGGTGGTTGTGCGCAATATTGCTGCCGGTTCGCTGGCAAAACGCCTTGGAATCGAGGAAGGCACGGTTCTGCCGCGCTCAATCATCGAATTCTACTACAAGGCCGATGCGCTAGATGATCCGATGGTCTCCGAAGAGCACATCACAGCCTTTGGCTGGGCCGCACCGCAGGAAATCGACGACATCATGGCCTTGGCCATTCGCGTCAACGACTTCCTCAGCGGTCTGTTCCTCGGTGTCGGCATCCAGCTTGTGGATTTCAAGATCGAGTGCGGACGTTTGTGGGAAGGCGACATGATGCGTATTGTCGTTGCCGATGAGTTTTCGCCTGATTCCGCCCGCCTGTGGGATAGCCAGACCAATGAAAAGCTTGATAAGGACCGGTTCCGCCGTGATATGGGCGGTCTGATCGAGGCCTATCAGGAAGTGGCCCGGCGTCTCGGCATCATGAATGAAAATGAACAGCTGCGCCCCACCGGGCCGGTTCTGGTTAAATAAACGCTGATTGAACAATCCCGGAGAAGACAATCGATGAAGGCACGTGTCACTGTAACCTTGAAAAATGGCGTTCTTGACCCACAGGGTAAGGCGATCGTCGGCGCGCTCGGCAGTCTTGGTTTCGAGGGCGTCGCATCCGTGCGCCAGGGCAAGATTTTTGATGTCGAGGTCAACACCACAGACCGCGCTACTGCCGAAGCCAATGTCAAGGCGATGTGCGAAAAGCTGCTCGCCAACACAGTCATCGAAGATTACGCGGTGGAGCTTATCTAAATGAAATCAGCTGTCGTACTTCTCCCGGGCCTTAATCGCGACCGTGACATGATTGCGGCGCTGACGAAAATCTCCGGCCATGCACCCCAGACGGTCTGGCAGACG
Organism: Phyllobacterium sp. TAF24; assembly: GCF_052113785.1. Taxonomy (NCBI): domain Bacteria; kingdom Pseudomonadati; phylum Pseudomonadota; class Alphaproteobacteria; order Hyphomicrobiales; family Phyllobacteriaceae; genus Phyllobacterium; species Phyllobacterium sp. TAF24. The sequence continues at coordinate 5,135 of NZ_JBFRDN010000055.1, forward strand.
GACACCGAAATCCCCGATGTCGATCTGATCGTCATTCCCGGCGGCTTTTCCTATGGCGACTATCTGCGGTGCGGCGCCATTGCCGCGCGTATGCCCGTCATGCAGGCGATCCGCGAGAAGGCTGACAAGGGCGTCATGGTCATGGGCGTATGCAACGGTTTCCAGATTTTGCAGGAAGCTGGCCTGCTGCCCGGCGCTTTGATGCGCAATGCGTCACTGAAATTTGTGTGCCGCGAAGTGAAGCTTGAAGTGACCAATGCCAACACCGCCTTCACTCGCGGTTATTCGCATGGTCAGGTCGTGCGCTGCCCGGTGGCCCATCATGATGGCAATTTCTTCGCTGACGAAAAGACTTTGGCCCGTATCGAAGGCGAAGGTCAGGTGGTTTTCCGCTATGCGGAAGGCACCAACCCGAACGGCGCGATGAATGATATTGCCGGTATTATCAGCGAAAAAGGCAATGTTCTCGGTATGATGCCGCATCCGGAGAACCTGATTGAAGCCGCCCATGGCGGAACTGATGGCCGTGCACTGTTTGCGGGCATTCTTGGGATTGCCGCCTGAGTAAAATTCTATACGTTTGAGAAATGCCGTTTTGATCCGCAATGGATCGGAACGGCACTCAAATGGAGGAATTGAGACATGAAACTCTACTCTCGGCCGCTATCTCCCTACTCCTCGATTGTTCGCTGCATCGCCTATTACAAGAATGCACCGATCAAGGTTGTGGCCCCACCCGCAGGTTGGCCGATCCCCGAAGAGTTTCGCAGCATTTCTCCATTCAATCGCATTCCGGTTCTGATCACCGGCTCGGGCCTCACGGTCCTCGAAGCCACAGTTATCTCCGAATATCTCGAAGAACATTTTCCCGAACCTGCTCTCTTGCCAGCCGACTCGCGTGATCGCGCTGTCGTGCGCATGACCGCCCGCCTGGCGGAGCTGGAAGTGCTCGTCCCGGTGATGGAGCTTTTCGAGCTCGTCCACACCAAATCGAAAGACGATGCCCGTATCACCAAGCTTTTCTCCCAGCTGGAAGCCGGTCTGCACGAGATAGAACATCGCATTGGCCACGGCCCCTATGCCCTCGGCAATCAAATGACGATGGCCGATGCGTGGCTTACGCCGATCCGCTTCCTCTTCAATCATTTCCGGGTGATGACGCGCCGTTCGCGCCTGCTGGAACCATTTCCGAAATTCGACGCCTATGAGCAACTTATTATTCAGGATCCGGTGCTATCGCTGGTCTGGTTCGAGATGGCGGATGCCTCAAAAGTGTTTCTCGCCGAGCTTGAGGCAAGTTAGACCGTAAATTCATTGGAGATAGCTGGATGCATATGAAGACGATTGGCATGGCCATGATGATTTCGCTCGTGGCACTTGCCGGATGCCAATCACCCAGCAAACCTGGGCCCGGTTCCCTCGCCTTTGGTTCCGATAAGGCTGCCCTTGCCACCATGGAACGGGTCGCCCTTGCCGCCAATACCTGCTGGTTCAAGTCGAAGGATTCAGCCTTCAAGCCTTATCATCTGGCACCAGAACTGAATTCCTATTCGGGACGTCCGCGCATTCTGGTGGTTCCGGCTGGCAATCCCGGCGGACGCCCGCTGCTCGTTGTTCACGCGGAGGGCAACCCGGCCAAGGTTGAAGCGTTTGGACCGCTGATGGGCCATTCGATGGGAAATCGCATCTCGTCAGACGTGCAGCGCTGGGCCGCAGGAACACCATCCTGCACCGCGCGCGGCTGATCAATTACAAACAGGGGGCCGGGTGCGATCCGCACCGGCTTTCAAACCTCAAGCGGACAAATAGCGATCGAGATCGGCTTCAACGTGATCGCGGGTCAGGGCAAGGTCTTTCAGCCCCTCATCGCTCAACCTGCCAAGTTGCAGTCGCGTGCGCCGTTTCATCAGGGCGCTTTCCACCCATCCGGCAAATTGTGACAGGAAGTCAGGCTGTGAGGCATAGGTCAGGCCCCGGATCGCAGGCCGGTTAGGTTCTACAAAAGTCGTACCCATATGCGCCTCCCTAAAACGGTTGAATATCTAATATATATGTAAATCACAAAAAATTCATTCAATATTACTGAGCGCTGGTATCAACTATTCTGATTAATGCCGAAACAGCATTCACCACGCAACAATCGGCAATTTTGCCGATTGAGCATAGGGCAATCAATCCCAGAAAAACCGTTTGGATTCATGCCACGCCTGCGATGGCGTCATGCCGATATCCTTCAGCTGATCCTTTGTCAGTTCGCGCAGTTCGATGCGGGTGCGGCGTTTGACGGCTGCGTTGCTCATCCACACAACAATGCGACGCAGCATTGTTACCCTGTCATGGGGCAATTTGGGCAAGAAGGTCGCTTTTACATCTCTTGGACCCGCACATTCTCTTTCGATTGCATCAATTGTACTCATAATCTCCATCCTACCAAGCCGAAATGGCTCGAATTGTATCGCTAATCGTAATGGATTGACTCAATTGGAATCGCAATATACATAATTGTCACCATGACAAATTGGCTTCCAGAATTGAAACACGGCAAAGGCCCGCTCTATCTGCAGCTTGCGGAGCGGATTGAATCGGATATTGCCGATGGTGTGCTTGCGCCGGGCACGAAATTGCCGCCGCAGCGCAACCTCGCCTTCGATATCGGGGTGACAATTGGTACAGTTGGCCGCGCGTACAATCTCATCCGCGAGCGCGGCCTTGTCAGCGGCGAAGTCGGCCGTGGCACCTATGTGATCGATCATGGGGAGGCGAAGCTGATCGAACTCCCCACAGCCCAGAATTCGCAGCCCTTCGGCGGCACGCGCGCCCACATTATTCCACCCGGCAATATCCGGCTCGACAGCACTGCCGCCATTGATGTGGGCCAATCGGCGATCATGGACCGCTTCCTGCGCGATATTACCAAGAACTATCCAGCTGAAATTGCCAGCTATTCCCGCACCCTGCCCCCCTCATGGCAATTGGCAGGCAGCCGCTGGCTTGGTTCATCCGAGTGGCGGCCCGATATATCATCCATCGTGCCCACACTTGGCGCCCATTCCGCCATTCTGGCGATCATTGCCGCCGTCACGGTTCCCGGCGACCGTATTGCCTTTGAGGATTTGAGCTATTGTTCCGCAGCACGCAGCGCCAATCTGATGGGCAGGCGCAGCATCATCATCAATACGGAAGACGGCAGCGCCACGCCTGATGATTTCGAGCGGCTTTGCGCGCAGCAGCATCCCAAACTGGTGTTCCTGATGCCATCGCTGCAAAACCCGACCGCCACCACCATGTCCGAAGAGCATCGTCGTGCCATCGTCGAGACAGCCCGCCGTTACAATGTCTGGATCATCGAGGACGAGATTTATGGCTCGCTCGTTGGCCTTGATCACGTCAAGCTTGCTGAACTCGCGCCTGAGCGCACTTTCCATATTGGCGGCCTGTCCAAATCCGTGACCGCAGGCGTGCGCGGCGGCTGGGTTGCCTGCCCGCCGCATCTCACATCGCGCGTCATCACCGCCCACAAGATGGTAACGGGTGGTATGCCCTTCCTCATGGCGGAACTTGGCGCGCAACTGGTCAATTCAGGTGAAGCCGATGCCATTCGCGTCAAGGTGCGGGAAGAAACAGCCGAGCGGGAAACACTGGCACGCTCTATCTTCAGCGGCTTTGAGTTCAACTCGCACCCCTATTCCCCCTTCATCTGGGTAAAACTGCCCGAGCCATGGCTTTCCGCAACCTTCAAGAGCGCCGCGCTCAACGAGGGCGTGCTGATTGATGATGAAGATGAGTTCAAGGCGGGCCGGACGGAAAAGACATTCCACCGCGTGCGGTTTGGCTATTCCGTTCCCGGCACAAAACAGGAAGTCGCCAGTGGGTTGAACATCCTGCGCAGGCTCATGGAAACCGACAATACGAGCTATGATAGTTATTCGTGAGCTGGCTCAAACAGCCTAATCCACCCTTCTCCGTCATCGTGGATATCTCTCTTCGTTATCCCAGACGCGCCTTTTCGTTATCCTGGAAAATCTCTCTCCGTCGTCCTCGGGCACCTCTCTCCGTCGTCCTCGGGCAGCTCTCTCGGTCATCCTCGGGCTTGACCCGAGGACCCACGGCTAAGAGGATGAAATCATCTGAATGTTCAGTGCTTTTAAGATATGGGTCCTCGGGTCAAGCCCGAGGATGACGGAGAAAGGTGGAGTGATGATCCGAATATCACACCACCTGTTGAAGAAACGCGGCAAGCGACAATTTTTCCGCGTTTGACGGTGTATTCCCCGCACAAATTGCTCTAAGAGAACCCAAGAAAAGCGCAATGGAATTGGTATTACCGATGGCTCTCTCCAATACAATCCAGATCACACCGGAACTCGTTGCTTCGCACGGGCTGAAGCCGGACGAATATCAACGCATTCTCGACCTGATCGGGCGCGAGCCCAGCTTTACCGAGCTTGGCATTTTCTCGGCCATGTGGAACGAGCATTGCTCCTACAAATCCTCGAAGAAATGGCTGCGCACGTTGCCGACAACCGGGCCGCAGGTCATTCAGGGACCGGGCGAAAACGCGGGTGTTGTTGATATTGGTGATGGCGATTGCGTGGTCTTCAAGATGGAAAGCCACAACCACCCCTCCTATATCGAGCCCTATCAGGGCGCGGCAACAGGCGTTGGTGGCATTTTGCGCGATGTGTTCACCATGGGCGCGCGGCCGATTGCAGCCATGAACGCCCTGCGCTTTGGCGCGCCGTCCCACCCCAAGACACGCCACCTCGTATCCGGAGTGGTTGAAGGCGTTGGCGGCTACGGTAATTCCTTTGGTGTTCCGACCGTCGGCGGCGAAGTCAATTTCGATGCCCGCTACAACGGCAACATTCTGGTCAATGCCTTTGCCGCTGGCCTTGCCAAAACTGATGCGATCTTCCTGTCCGAAGCCAAGGGCGTCGGCCTTCCCGTTGTTTATCTTGGTGCCAAAACAGGTCGCGATGGTGTCGGCGGTGCCACCATGGCATCGGCGGAATTTGACGAATCGATCGAAGAAAAGCGCCCGACCGTGCAGGTTGGCGATCCCTTCACCGAAAAATGCCTGCTTGAAGCCTCGCTGGAGCTGATGGCCTCGGGCGCCGTCATCGCCATTCAGGACATGGGCGCCGCTGGCCTCACCTGCTCGGCGGTTGAAATGGGTGCCAAGGGCAATCTTGGTATTCGCCTGAACCTTGATGATGTGCCGGTGCGCGAAGAGCGCATGACCGCCTATGAAATGATGCTGTCGGAAAGCCAGGAGCGTATGCTCATGGTTCTACGTCCGGAAAAGGAAGCCGAAGCCCAGGCAATCTTCAAGAAATGGGGTCTGGATTTCGCCATTGTCGGTTACACCACTGACGATCTGCGCTTCCGCGTCATCCATCAGGGCGAAGAAGTCGCCAATCTGCCCATCAAAGACCTCGGCGATCAGGCACCCGAATATGACCGCCCATGGATGGAACCCGGTAAACATGCGGCGCTGCCCGCTGCAAACGTTCCCGATGTGGATGATTATGGCGCAGCGCTCTTGAAACTGATCGGCTCGCCTGATCTTTCCTCGCGCCGCTGGGTCTATGAACAATATGACACGCTCATTCAGGGCAACTCGCTGCAGGTGCCCGGCGGCGACGCCGGTGTTGTCCGCGTTGAGGGCCACCGCACCAAGGCGCTCGCCTTTTCCTCCGACGTTACACCGCGCTATTGCGAAGCTGATCCCTATGAAGGCGGTAAGCAGGCCGTTGCCGAATGCTGGCGCAACCTGACTGCCGTCGGCGCAGAGCCGCTCGCAGCCACCGACAACCTCAATTTCGGCAATCCGGAACGCCCTGAAATCATGGGCCAGCTGGTCAAAGCCATTGGCGGTATCGGCGATGCCTGCCGCGCGCTCGCCTTCCCCATCGTCTCGGGCAATGTGTCGCTCTACAACGAGACCAATGGTCAGGCGATCCTGCCGACACCGACCATTGCAGGCGTTGGCCTGATCCCCGACTGGTCGAAGACTGCCAAGATCGGCAGCATGCATGAGAGTGATGTGCTGATCCTCATCGGCGGCGATGGCACACATCTTGGCCAATCGGTCTATCTGCGTGATCTGCATGGCCGTGCGGATGGCCCGCCCCCGCCTGTCGATCTCAACATCGAAAAGCGCAACGGCAATTTCGTCCGCTCGGCTATCCGCAATGGTCAGGTCACAGCCTGTCACGACCTGTCTGACGGCGGCCTTGGTGTTGCGCTGGCTGAAATGTGCATGGCTTCCGGTAAGGGCGCTACCGTCAATGTTGGCGAGGGCCCTGCTCATGCGGTGCTCTTCGGCGAAGATCAGGCGCGTTACCTGATTGCCGTTGCTCCCGACACGGCGAATTTGATTTCGCTCAATGCCGAGGGCTCGGGCGTTCCGTTCCGCAAGCTTGGAACTGTCGGCGGCAATACATTGACGATCGAGCGTCTCGCCTCCATATCAGTTGCAGACCTGACAAAAGCCCACGAATCGTGGTTCCCTGACTATATGAGCGGTCAGGACAGCGAAGAAACACAGGCTGCATGATCGAAGATTGGGAGACAGAATATGGCTATGGACGCGCACGACATCGAGAAAATGATCAAGGACGCCATTCCTGATGCGCAGGTGACCATTCGCGATCTTGCAGGTGATGGTGATCATTATGCAGCGGAAGTCGTCGCCGAGAGTTTTCGCGGCAAGTCGCGCGTTCAGCAGCACCAGATGGTCTATGACGCGCTGAAGGGCAATATGGGCGGGGTGCTGCACGCCCTCGCCCTGCAGACCAGCGCTCCCGAATAATCCCTACTTCTTCCCGAATACCGCGATAATCGGCCCCACGGGGTCGGTGCCGCCAACCAGCGTTTTACGACCATTGGCGAGCGACGAGATCGTGCCATCGAAAAACAGCGCATTGGCACAGCCAAGCCCGTCCTTGAACAGACGGGCAAAACTCCCCAGACTGACCGGCTCTATGGTGATCGCCAGAACCACGGTATTGGCATCGCGAATGCCGACACCATTGCGGATAAGGCGCGACGTGCCGTTCGGCTCGAAGCGCGGATGAACCTGTCCGTCGATAACCAGCATCGGCCCCGATTGCGTTGCGATGCGCACATCGGGCGCAGCAGTGGCAAACGCTCCTGTTTCAAGAACACCGGGCGTTCCGTTCTTGCCGATAAAGAACACCCCGTTCGGTTTCAGGAAAAAATTGCCTTCGCCCTCATTGGTCTCCAGTTCCGATGTCTGGTTGCCCTCCTCGACATAAAGGCCAACGGGTGAAAGGTCTTCCTCATACATGCCTGCATTCATCGCAAGGATCGGCCTGACATCCTGCGGACGGGACTCCATAAACGCCTTGAGCGAGCCATAGGCCTCGCCATCAGCATTGGCCCGTGCCAGATCAATGCGGTGGGTGCGCAGATCAATCTCGCAAACGATGGAGTCGACCCCCTCGAATGTCATCTTGCGGCAGATATCGGGCAGATCGCCATCAGAGATATTGATTGGCGGATTGGGCGCAGGTTTGGGCGGCGGTGGAGGTCGCATAAACCAGAAAATGCCGAGGATAATGACCAAAACAACGATACTGATCGCGATAATGCTACGAGATGACACAATGACCAGCCTTGTTTTGCCAGAATTGAAGCGCTATTTGTTTAGAAGAGATCAATTTGGACCAATGATGACGATTCGTCGTGCATTGGTATGAAAGGTTTGCCCGAAATGAGCGGTATCAACGAATTTATCGACAATGAGGTCAAGAGCAACGACGTTGTCCTGTTCATGAAGGGTACGCCGGGCTTTCCGCAGTGTGGCTTTTCCGGGCAGGTTGTGCAGATCCTTGATTATATCGGCGTTGATTATAAGGGTGTGAACATCCTTACATCAAATGAACTGCGTCAGGGTATCAAGGATTACTCCAACTGGCCGACCATCCCGCAACTTTATGTGAAGGGCGAGTTTGTCGGCGGTTGCGACATCATCCGCGAAATGTTCCAGGCAGGTGAATTACAGACCCTGCTCAGCGAGAAGGGCGTCGCCACAAAGGCCGCCTAGTAACGCAATAATTTCAGTTGGTTCCGGGGAAATCCGGAATCTTATTCTCAAGGCGTCGGGCCCTCCGACGCCTTTGTCGTTGTTTTTGCAGGTCTCATAATGGATAGCACTACACAAGCATCAGCACCGCGTCTGATGGGGATGGGGAAAGTCGAATTCATCGGGATGATGGCCATGCTCATGGCGATCAACGCGTTGGCAATCGATATCATGCTGCCCGGTTTGCAGCAGATCGGCGCGAGCCTCGGGGTGACGAACGAAAACCACAGGCAATATGTGATCTCGGCTTATCTGCTCGGTTTCTCCATATCACAATTATTTTACGGCCCGATCTCCGATCGTTTCGGCCGCCGCAAGCCGCTGCTGTTCGGCCTTGCGGTTTATGTCATCGCAGCCACCAGCGCCGCCTTCGTGCCAAGTTTCGCCTCGCTCCTGTTCTTCCGGTTGATTCAGGGCATTGGTTCGGCGGCAACGCGCGTTATCACCATTTCCATCGTCCGCGATGTCTATGGTGGCCGTCAGATGGCCGAAGTCATGTCGCTCATCATGATGGTCTTCATGATTGTACCGGTTATTGCGCCGGGCACGGGTCAGGCCGTCATGATCTTTGGCGACTGGCACCTGATCTTCATATTCATGGCTGTGATCGCCGCTGCCGTCACGCTCTGGATGTATATCCGCCTGCCCGAAACCTTTGATCCGGCTGATCAGCGCCCGTTCACGCTGAAATCGGTTGCTCAAGGCTTCAAGATCGTGCTGACCAACCGTGTAGCGCTCTGCTACACGCTGGCAAGCGCGTTCCTGTTCGGGGCGCTCTTCGGCTTCATCAATTCGGCCCAGCAGATCTATATCGGCATTTACGAGCTTGGCATCTGGTTCCCGGTGGCGTTTGCGTCCGTTGCGATCACCATGGCGTTTTCGTCCTTCATGAATTCACGCCTTGTTGGCCGCTTTGGCATGCGCCGTCTTTCCCACGGCGCATTGCTGGGCTTCCTGACCATCAGCACGATCTGGGTGCTGCTGACCATATTCGGACCGTATCCAACGCCCTTCCCGCTCTATCTCGTGCTTTTTGCCTTGGCGATGTTTCAGTTCGGCTGGATTGGTTCGAACTTCAACGCACTGGCAATGGAGCCGCTCGGCCATGTGGCTGGTACAGCGTCCTCCGTGCTCGGGTTCATGGGTACGGCGGGCGGCGGCGCCATCGGCGCACTTATCGGCCAGTCCTTTGACGGGACGACCCTGCCGCTGGTGATGGGCTTCTTCGTGGTTTCGGTGATCGGTCTGATATTCGTGCTGATTGCCGAGAAGGGAAAACTCTTCCATCCACACAATCCGCGGGTTTAGACCCGCGGATTTTTGCGTGACTTACTCAGACCAGAGTATCTCACGCAAATCCTGCCAGTTCGCCTTGTCAGGCGCGATCAGCAAGCCGCCATCCAGATGCTTGGGCAGATAGGCAGAACCATCAAAGCGGGCCGCATGGCCGCCCGCTTCCTGATGGATGAGCACACCGGCAAGGTGATCCCACGGCATCAACTTGTTGAAGATGGCGAAATGCGCATTTCCCGATGCTATCAAACGATATTCATGCGCCGCACAGCGGAAGCCGAATGACGCCTTGCACTTGGCATGGTTACGCGCCAGCGTTGAACGCAAGGGATCGCTGAGGAATTGCCAGGAAATCGCACCGAGCATTTCATTGACCGCCGCAGGTGGTGATACGGACACTTTGTGCCTGACATCAAAAGCCGAGCGGATATGGCTACCAGCGCCTTTGACGCCAATGATCCAGTCCTTGCCGACAGGGTCATGAATAATCCCGGCCACCGTTTCGCCATTGACCACAACGGCAAGCATCACGCCGAAGAGCGGAACACCGGTGGCAAAATTATAAGTGCCATCAACAGGATCAATGATGAAGGCCAATGGCGCATCTTTCAGCTTGCCGAGCAACGATGCGTCAAGCTCACAGGCTTCCTCGCCGAGCACAAATGCATCGGGATAGCGCTCACGCRGACGTGCCGTGATTACGCGCTCTGCACTGGTATCGGCTTCCGTCACCAGATCAAGTGCTGACGTCTTCTGCTTGATATCGGCAGTGCCAAGCTGGCGAAAGCGCGGCATGATCTCCTGAAGCGCAACTGCACTGAGCAGATCACTCAACCAATCAATATCCTGATCATTAAACGGCACTGGCTTCTGCTCCACTTGTGACAAGACCGGCAAAATCAAAGATGTTGCGGTCGAGAAGATGGCTCGGGCGCGTATTGGCGAGCGCGCGGATCATGATTTCCTTGCGGCCCGGCATGCGCTTTTCAATATCGGTCAGCATCGCCTTCATCATATTGCGCTGCAAGCCATCCTGACTGCCGCAAAGATCACACGGAATGATCGGAAACTGCATGGCGGTGGCGAACTTTTCCAGATCATCCTCGGCGCAATAGCTCAAAGGCCGCAGCACCATCACATCGCCCTCATCATTGAGCAGCTTTGGCGGCATTGCGGCGAGCCTGCCGCCATGAAAGAGGTTCATGAAAAAGGTTTCGAGAATATCCTCACGGTGATGGCCGAGCACCAGCGCCGAACAGCCCTCTTCGCGCGCAACACGGTAAAGATGACCACGCCGCAGCCGCGAACAGAGCGAGCAATAGGTCTGGTTTTCCTGCACCTTGTCGGTGACAATGGAATAGGTGTCCTTGTATTCGATCCGGTGCTCGATGCCGTTCTTTTTGAGGAATTCCGGCAGGATATGTTTGGGGAAATTCGGCTGCCCCTGATCGAGATTGCAGGCGAGCAGGTCAACCGGCAGCATACCGCGCCATTTCAGGTCAAGCAGCAATGCCAGCAGGGCATAGGAATCCTTGCCGCCTGACAGTCCGATCAGCCAGCGTTCGCCCGGCCTGACCATGCCGAAATCATCCAGGGCCTGACGCGTATTGCGCAGGAGCCGCTTGCGCAGCTTGTTGAACTCGACATTGGACGGCACCCCGAGAAACATCGGGTGGCAACCCGCCGCATCCGCCAGATCCTGATCGTGAATGGTCATCTTCTCACCTCTGGCGCCTTCATTGCCCCGGTGCAAGCCTCAACGCAAGCAGTGTTTCGTTTTGTGCCAATCCTAAAGTTTGAATTCACCTTTGTTTCAGTAAACTTAAAATTTGCATCAACATTGTTCGTGGTTCGACGGGCTCACCATGAGGGAGAGCGGTAGGTTGCAACGCTAATCGCCAACGGTGCAGAACTTGACTCCCTGCAATCCACCCCTCTCCCTCATGGTGAGCCCGTCGAACCACGCTAAATGGTCCTGCAAATCCTTGAAGTTCAGCCAGAGATAATCCAAATGGTGGATTTATGGTTGCAAACAAAACTATTGCCCAAACACCGACCAACCCGTCCGCTGCGCCAGAAGCTCCAGCGCCGCCGAGCCCAGCAGCGAATTGCCGTTCTCATTCAGCCCCGGCGACCACGCGGCAATTGATGCCCTGCCCGGTGCGATAGCCAGAATGCCCCCGCCGACACCGCTTTTACCCGGCAGGCCGACCCGATAGGCAAAATCACCCGAGCCATCATAATGTCCGCACATCAGCATCAGCGCGTTGATACGCCGTGCCCGGCTTGAGGACACCACACTGCCGCCACTGAGCGGATTGCGCCCGGCAGAGGCCAGATAGAGCCCGGCATGCGCCAATTGCCGGCAGGACATGGCAATGGCGCAATGGTGAAAATAAACGCCAAGCACATGTTCAGCGGGATGATTGAGATTGCCAAAGGAGCGCATGAAATTGGCAAGTGCCACATTCCTGTAGCCGGTATTGGTTTCGGAGCGTGCCACATTGTGATCAATGGCAATGGTCTCATCATCGGCAAGATGCCGGATGAACTGGACGATTTCGCCGATTGCCTCTTTCGGCAGATGCCCCGCCAGCACCACATCGGCGACAGCAATAGCCCCGGCATTGATGAAGGGATTGCGCGGTTTACCCTTCTCCTGTTCCAGCTGAACAATCGAGTTGAACGCATTGCCCGAAGGCTCGCGCCCGACACGCTTCCACAACCCATCACCAATCTTGCCGAGCGCCAGCGTCAGGGTGAAAACCTTGGAAATGCTCTGGATGGAGAACGATGTGTCGGCGTCACCAGCCGTATGCACCTGACCATCGACGGTGCACAGCGCCAGTCCGAACTGCTTCGGATCAACCGTGGCGAGTTCGGGAATATAATCAGCCAGCTTGCCCTCGCCGATACGGCTGGCAAGATCCTGATACACACTGTCGACGACATCCTGAAGATCGGTCATACGCGCTCCGGCAAGATAAGAGACAAAAAAAGCCGCCCGGATTTCTCGGGGCGGCTTTTCGTAAACTCAGAACTGATTAACGCGAATAGAATTCGACAACCAGATTTGGTTCCATCTGTACAGCGTATGGCACATCGGAGAAGGCCGGAACGCGTGAGTACTTGGCAACCATCTTGTTGTGGTCAACTTCGAGATATTCAGGAACGTCACGTTCAGCAAGCTGCGAGGCTTCAAGAACGAAAGCAAGCTGCTTCGACTTTTCGCGCACTTCAATCACGTCACCTGCCTTGCAGATGTAGGACTGAATGTTGACGCGACGGCCGTTGACGTTGACGTGACCGTGGTTGACGAACTGGCGCGCAGCAAAGATCGTCGCAACGAACTTGGCGCGGTACACCACTGCATCCAGACGCGACTCCAGCAGGCCGATCAGCTGTTCGCCGGTATCGCCCTTACGACGGGAAGCTTCTTCATAGGTCTTGCGGAACTGCTTTTCCGAGATGTCGCCGTAGAAGCCCTTGAGCTTCTGCTTGGCGCGCAGCTGTACGCCGAAATCGGAAAGCTTGCTCTTACGGCGCTGACCATGCTGGCCGGGACCATATTCACGACGGTTAACCGGGGATTTTGGACGGCCCCAGATGTTTTCGCCAAGACGGCGATCAATTTTATACTTGGACGATTCGCGCTTGCTCATCGCATTTCCTTTCAACCAAACCAAATCGAAGCCTGCGCCCCGATTCAAGGAAACGCGCCCTCCTCTGCCTCCTGTTTTTGAAGACTGACAGAATGATTCACGCACGCTTTGCGAAATCACTCACGGGACACGTCAAATGAAACGCAGAGCTGTTGAGCCCTGCGCTGGGGTGGCTTCTAGTGTGAAGGTTTCGTGATGTCAAGCCAGACCAAGCATTTCACCGGTTTATAAAGTTTGAAACCGATAGCCCGCATTAGGCGTTAGGTTAGACGCTCAACAGGAGTAGAGCCGATAATGACCCTATTCTCGCAGCAGCAGCGCTGTTCGACACTCGTCCTTTTATCCCTCACAGCATGTTTTGCAACAACGGCTTTGATCAGTAGCACTGATATCACCGAAGCGCGCCAGAGGCGGCACTCCACTGCAAACCGACCTGTGCTGCCAGTGATTCCGCCAGTCCCGCAAACCAAACCCGGCAGTGAAGCCGCACCCGAAGCGCCCAAGCCTGAGGAAAAGCCGGTAGAGGATATTCAGAAGGCCGATCCGGAGACAACGCCGGTTCCCGAGCAGAAACCCGCGCCGGAAGCCAAACCGGCGGAAAAACCTGATGTGAAGCCCGCCGAACAGCTCGGACCCAATCCTCCTCCCGATGGAAAAGCCGGGGATAAGAATGATACGAAGTCCGATGATGAAGACACGGCTGAGAAATCTGATCCGGCCACCTCTCCCGATCGCGTTTATCAAAATGCCTGTCCGGCCTTGATGAATGGCGATGTTCAGGGCGAAATCATTCCGCCATTGTCCGAGGGCATGTGCGGTGAGCGCTCCCCGCTCAAAATCACCGCCATCGGCAAGGACAAGCCGGTGAAATTTGCTGCGCCCATCACCACCAACTGCACCATGGCTGGAACACTTGCCGGATGGATCGGCGATGTGGAGCAGGCAGCACAAAAATCATTTGGTGCAGGGATTGAGAGTATTTCAACGGGTTCCGACTATCAGTGCCGCAAGGTCAATAATGGCCATAAAGGCCGCGTATCGGAACACGCCTTTGCCAATGCACTCGATATCATGTCGTTCAAGTTCACCAACGGCAAAGCCACGGAACTTGGTTCCGGCTGGAAAGGTTCACCGGAAGAACAGGAATTCTGGCGGTCAGTACAAAAAACCAGCTGCGAGAAATTCATGACAGTGATCGGACCGGATGGTGACGCCGCCCATCAGGGCAATCTGCATCTGGATCTCGGCTGCCACGGTAAGGCA
>NZ_JBFRDN010000056.1:0-16978 GCF_052113785.1 Phyllobacterium sp. TAF24
GCATTCAGGCTTGTTTGATTTTCTTGCCGTGGGGGTCCTCGGGTCAAGCCCGAGGATGACGGAGAGTGGGACTTGTCGTTGTAACCACCACTCTCCCTCATGGTGAGTTTGCCGAACCAGCATCTATACACTCCTGCTCTTATGCCCCCATCCCAATCGTCAGTTACATCATAAATGGACAGGCACCCGGCATTGCTCAACCCCTTTCATGCTGCCAAACTGTCGATATCTGGTGTTTTCATCCGGCATGAGACACTCAGAGCTTGCAGCGGCGGCGGAGTCGTGCCATTTCGCCAGCAATAATCCGGAGCTGACAATGACGATCAAAAATGGCCTCACCTATGCGCAGGCAGGCGTCGATATCGATGCTGGCAATCTGCTTGTCGAAAAGATCAAGCCGATCGTGCGCTCGACGCGCCGTCCCGGCGCTGATGGCGAGATTGGTGGCTTTGGCGGTCTGTTCGATCTGAAAGCGGCGGGTTTTACCGATCCGGTCCTCGTGGCTGCCAATGATGGCGTCGGCACAAAGCTCAAAATCGCCATTGATGCGGGCGTACATGACACTGTTGGTATCGATCTCGTTGCCATGTGCGTCAACGATCTGGTGGTTCAGGGTGCCGAACCGCTGTTCTTCCTTGATTATTTTGCCACCGGCAAGCTTGATCCGGATCAGGGCGCGGCCATCGTCACCGGTATTGCCGAAGGCTGCCTGCAGGCCGGATGCGCATTGATCGGCGGCGAAACCGCAGAGATGCCCGGCATGTACCGGGATGGCGATTATGATCTTGCCGGCTTTGCTGTCGGTGCAGCCGAACGCAACCAGTTGTTGCCATCGGGTGATATTGCAGAGGGTGATGTCATTCTCGGTCTCGCGTCTTCAGGCGTTCATTCCAACGGCTTTTCACTGGTTCGCCGTATTGTTGAACTATCAGGCCTTGGCTGGGATGCGGATGCGCCGTTCAAACCCGGCACAACACTCGGGCAAGCATTGCTCACCCCCACCCGCATCTATGTGAAGCAGTTGCTGGCGGCAATCCGCGAAACCGGCGCGATCAAAGCGCTAGCTCACATTACCGGCGGTGGCTTTCCTGATAATATCCCGCGGGTACTGCCCAAAGACCTGACAGCCAGCATCAACCTCTCGGCCATCAAGGTGCCGCCGGTGTTTTCATGGCTGGCCAAGGTCGGCGGTGTCGAACGCGACGAGATGCTGCGCACCTTCAACTGCGGCATCGGCATGATCGCCGTCGTTGCACCTGAACACGCCGACGCCGTACTGGCAGCGCTGAAGGCTCAGGGCGAAGACGCGGTGCGGCTTGGCACCATGGTTGCCCGCGCTGACACTGGCGTCGTCTATCAGGGCAATCTGGCGCTGTGAGCAACAAAACCCCAAAGAAGCGGGTCGCGGTTCTGATTTCGGGTCGCGGCTCCAACATGACGGCTTTGATTGAAGCGGCCAAGGCAGCGGACTATCCGGCTGAGATCGTCGCTGTCATCGCCAACAAGGCGGATGCAGGCGGGCTGGACACGGCAAAGACTCATGGTATCGCCGCGCATGCTATTCCACATCGCAACTATCCGACAAAACAGGCACATGAAGCCGCTGTTTCCGAAGCGCTGCACGCGGCAGGAGCGGAAATCGTCTGCCTTGCCGGTTACATGCGGCTGATGTCAGCGGAATTCGTTCAGGCATGGGAAGGTCGGATGATCAATATCCATCCTTCGCTGCTGCCGTTGTTCAAGGGTCTGCATACCCATGAGCAGGCACTGGAAGCGGGCGTTCGCGTCCATGGCTGTACGGTGCATTTCGTAACGGCAGGCATGGATGAAGGCCCGATCATCGCCCAGACCGCCATACCGGTGCTCAATGGCGATACGGCCGATAGCCTCGCATTGCGGGTGTTGTCCGTGGAGCACGAGACCTATGCCCGTGCCCTTGCACTTGTTGCTTCAGGCAAGGCTGTGATGCAAGGCGGACGCACGATTTTCTGTGATTGATAGAACTCAAGCAGCGTCCTGCTTTTTGGTCGCCACAGGCACCAAAGACAGCTTGAGCCCCAATGCGTCAGCCACCTTAGTAATCGTCGCCAATCCGGGATTACCTTCACCACTCAGAGCTTTGTATAGCGCTTGACGGGTAAGGCCGGTTTTCTTGGCAAGCTCGGCAATACCGCGTGCGCGCGCAATGTTACCTAAAGCGCGGGCTATTTCCGAAGGAGTACCATCTTCGCACGTTGCCAACAGATACTCTTCGATCATTTCTTCGGAATCGAGATGCTGGGCAGTATCGTATGGGCTCRACTTTATCATGATCTTACTTTCCTTAAAGCAGCAGCCATTGTCTTTGCCTTTCTGATATCGCGATCCTGAGTGCTCTTGTCTCCCCCACACAACAGGATAATCAAGACGTCGTTTCGCTCGATGAAATAGACGCGGTAACCGGGACCATAATCAATTCGAAGTTCACTGACGCCGTCGCCGACAAGTTTGATGTCACCGGGATTGCCGTCGATCAAGCGATCAAGTCGCATCGCAATTCTGGCTCTGGCGATCTCTCAAGCCATCAATCCAGCTTAAAAAAGTGTCCGTCTTCTCAATTAATCTCATAGAAAGTGTAAACCACAGTTGTCAAAATGTATAGATACTCAAAATTGCAATTTTAGAAAAATATAAAATATATCAATAAAATCAATTCACTGCGGGGCGCACCCAAACCTTGCTGTCATGGAATGCAGAACCGCCATAGGGCGCTGATGCATCGGAGCCGGTGAGCACATTGATCCCCTCGCCGCGCTCGAACGCGGAGTTGCGGAACAGGCCTTCGGAGATCACGACACCGCGCTTGAGACCCGTATGCAGGCGGGCGTGAACCACCACCTCACCGCGTTCATTGCCCACTTCCACACGAGCGCCTTCCTCGACGCCAAGCGTGGCGGCATCATCAGGATGGATCAGCAGTTCCGGACGGCCTTCTTTCAGCACCGATGTCGGTGTTTCGGCGAATGTCGAATTGAGGAAATTGTGGGCAGGTGAAGTACCCAGCCGGAATGGATGCTTTGCATCCGCGACCTCGATGGCTTCCCAATAATCAGGAAATTGCGGCAGGGTTTCGAATGGTCCCTGTGTGCCCATGGATTGTGGCGGACGGTTTGGCGATGGACTGCCGGTCCAATCAGGCTTGAAGCGGAACTTCCCGTCGGGCCAATTGAAACCCTTTTCGTAATGGGCAGTCTCGTAGTCAGGCTGAACGTCCAGCCAGCGCATTTCTTTCAGTACGTCGTAGCCGGGCAGATTGCTGGCGGCCATCATGTTGTCGATCAGCGTCTTGGCATCGAGATCAAAGCCCGGCAGATCGCCAACGCCAAGGCGTTTGGCCAGTTCGTTGATGACATAGAGGTTGGGGCGGGTTTCGCCCGGGCCGTCGATGAGCTTGGGGCCGAGCACGATGTGCTGCTGGCCACCGCCGCGATAAATATCGTCATGTTCCATAAACATGGTGGCCGGAAGCACCACATCAGCCATCTTTGCCGTATCGGTCATGAACTGTTCGTGCACGACCATAAACAGGTCTTCGCGCGCCATACCCTGCTTGATCAGACGCTGTTGCGGCGCGACATTGGCCGGATTGGTGTTCTGGATCAGCATCGCCATGACGGGCGGGCCGCCATAGAGCGTGTCCTTATCGCCGGTCAAAGCAAGGCCGATTTTCGACTGGTCAATATGGCGAACAGAGGTGTCCTTGAATGCCTGCCCCTCGATTTCCCGCTTATCCATGCGGAAAATGCCCGAGTTGGAGTGAAATGCGCCGCCGCCTTCGTGCTGCCACGCACCAGTTACTGCCGCAATCGATAGTGCTGCATGCATATTGACTGCGCCGTTGCGCTGGCGGGTAAAGCCATAGCCAAGGCGGAAGAACGTCTTCTTCGTCGTGCCGACAAGGCGGGCGAACTCTTCGATTTCCGCAACCGAAAGCCCGGTCAGAGCAGCAGCCCATTCGGGTGTGCGATCGCGAAGATGCGCTTCCAGTCCCTTCGGATCATCCGTGTAACGATTGAGATAGTCCCAGTCGGCAAGACCATCGCGGAACAGCACATGCATGACGGCACAGGCCAGCGCTCCATCTGTGCCCGGCTTCAGAACCAGCCCGAGATCGGCCTGACGCACCGTGGCGTTTTCATAGATGTCGATGGCGACGATCTTGGCACCGCGATCCTTGCGGGCGCGTACCGCGTGGGTCATCACATTGACCTGCGTCGCCGCTGCATTGGTGCCCCAGATAACCACGCAATCGGATTTGGCCATTTCGCGTGGATCGACACCGCCAAGCTTGCCAGTGCCAGCGAAAAAGCCGGTCCACGCCATATTCGTGCAAAAACTGTCGAACTGATTGGAATACTTTTTTGCATGGCGCAGGCGATGCATGGAGTCGCGCTGCACCAATCCCATTGTCCCCGCATAAATATAGGGCCAGATGCTTTGCGAGCCGTATTCGGCTTCCGCTTTCAGGAAACGCTCGGCGACGAGATCAAGCGCCGCATCCCAGCTTGCCTCTTTCCAGATGCCCTCACCTTTGGAACCACCACGGATAAGCGGCTTCAACAGCCGGTCGGCATGATGAATGCGCTCAGCGTAGCGGGCAACCTTGGCGCAGATGACACCCGCCGTATAGGTGTTTTCCTTGGCGCCGCGCACACGCCCGATCTGGCCTGAATCGAGCACTTCGACATCCAGCGCGCAGGTGGACGGGCAATCGTGAGGACAGGCGGAATGGCCAGTGCGAAGGATGACAGCTTTGTTCATGCCTTATGCATAGCGCAGTTTGAACGCCGCTGAAATGGCCTGCATTGTCCTTCTTGTCCCTGTCAGGACGCGCGAAATGTCGCGACAGCGCTTGACGGGTGGCTGTTGAATTGATAGTTAAGCAATTACTTTAGTATTAGTATTCGACACTGGATGGGAGATCCGATATGTCACTCAAACTGTATTTTCACCCATTGTCATCCTTTTGCATGAAGGTGCTGACTGCACTTTATGAGAACAACACACCGTTTGAGCCAAGCGTGGTCAACTTCATGGACGAAAAGGAAAGCGCCGACTTTGCCAGAATCTGGCCCGTCCGGCAGTTTCCGGTGCTACGCGATGAAGCCAAGGGGAAGACCATTCCGGAATCCAGCCTGATCATCGAATATCTGGAACAGCATTTCCCGGGAAAGATAAAGCTTCTGCCATCTGATCAGGAATTGGCATTTGAAACGCGGTTTTATGACCGCTTTTTTGACCTTCATGTGCAGGTCCCGATGCAGAAGATTGTAACCGACAATTTTCGCCCCGAGGGCCAGAATGACACCCTCGGCGTTGAATATGCCAGGCAAAAACTGCGGACCGCCTATGATATTCTGGAAAAGCATCTGGCGGGCAAGACATGGGCCATTGGCAATGACTACACCATGGCCGATTGCGCCGCCTCACCAGCACTTTTCTATGCCAATTTTGACGTGCCGATTGGTGAGGGATATCCAAATTTGACCGGCTATCTGGAGCGGCTGATGCACAGGCCTTCCTTTGCCCGCGCGATCGAAGAGGCGACGCCCTATTTCGACATGCGGCCAGAATAGCTGTCAGGCGAGACGCATCACGGCGGCGCCAGCGGCAATCAGAGCCACGGCGATGAGGCGTTTCGCACCGATATTCTCCTTGAGAACGAAGGCGGAAATGGCCACGGCGAAGAGGATCGACGTCTCGCGCAGCGCGGCGACGGCAGCAACCGGCGCCATGGTCATTGCCCACAGGGCAAGTCCATAGGAGCCGAGCGTACCCACACCGCCCACGGTTGCCAGCCGGGTGCGCTTGATAAAATGCGGCCAAAGCTCGCCCTTGCGGGTGACAATGGTCCAAAGGAACAGCGGAACGGCGTTGAGCGTAAAAACCCACATCGTATAGGCCGCCGGTGCGCCTGAATGACGAACGCCAATGCCATCAATCAACGTATAGGTGGCGATGACCAAGGCGTTAATCAGCGCAAAGACCGTTGTGGCGCGATTGGCCCCTGCTCGCCTGCGCGCTTCAAGCGCAAGCACCAGCACGCCGCAGCAAATCAGGGCGATGCCGGACCATTTTTGCGCCGACAGAAACTCGCCAACCAGCGGCCCGCTGGCAATCGCTACAAACAGTGGCGCCGTACCGCGCATGATCGGATAGGCCTGGCTCATATCGCCACTGCGATAGGCGGCAGCGACGAGTGCGAGATAAACCAGTTGCACGACTGCGGAACCAGCCAGAAATGGCCAGCTCTCAGGCGCTGGAGCAGGCAGGAACGGCAGGCAGATCAAAGCGATCACTCCGGCCGAGGTGACTACAACCACCGTGTTGAGGAACTTATCGCCTTCGGATTTGACAACAGCATTCCAGCTTGCATGCAGAAATGCAGCAAACAGGACGACGAGAACAACAGTTCCGGACATGATCAAACCCCGACACGCCAGCTATTTGCGTGTTCCATCCGCTCAATGACACATCTGGGTCAGATGGCAAATTGGATAATCTGATGTTTAACATCAGTCGTTCTAAACGGCGTTGATTGCGTCCACAAAACCGGCAAGGCTGTCGCGCAATTGGCCGCCGAATTCTTTGCTTTTGGCTATGCCGTCGGCATCGAGTTTCTTGCCCTTGAGCGGTAAGGTGAGCGATGCATTGATGACCACGCGGGCAGACATCGTCATCAGAACTTCCATGAGTAGCGGCGTGATGCGCTCCGACTGCGGCGACGTATTGATCAGAAGAACCGGCTTTTCCGGGAACTCAACACATGAAACCAGCCAGTCCAGCATGTTCTTGAAACTACCGGGAATGCCATGGGCATATTCCGGGCAGGAAATGATCAAGCCATCGGCAGCGCCGACCTGTTTTCGCAGCGCTACTATCTTTTTAGGCGGACTATCACCGTCAAGATCGGGATTGAAGGGCGGCAAACCTGCCAAACCCTTGTACAGAGTGATGCTCACATCAGCAGGTGCCAGTTTCACGCAGGCCTCCAGAACACTCGTGTTCATGGAAACGGCACGCAGGCTACCGGAAATAGCGAGAAGCTTTGTCATGGAAAGGCCTTGCAGTGGGAATCATTTTGGATCATCAGCATAACCGAGTTGCTTGCGATAGCACCAACATCATGACAGAAGCTGAGCCATGAACTACCGCCACGCCTATCATGCCGGCAATTTCGCCGATGTTGTCAAACACATTATCCTGACGCGGATTGTGCTGTATATGCAGCGCAAAGACCATGCTTTTCGTGTCATTGACACCCATGCGGGTATCGGGCGTTACGATCTCAAAGGAACGGAAGCGGGCAAAACAGGTGAATGGCAAAGCGGCATCGGCCGCCTGCTTGACACGAAGCTTGATGCAGCGGTCGCCGATCTGATCAAGCCCTATCTCGATATTGTCCGCGCCGAGAATGCCGACGGCACAATTCGCCATTACCCCGGATCGCCGCTGCTCGTGCGGCACCTGTTGCGCAAGCAGGACCGTCTTTCCGCGCTGGAATTGCATCCTGATGATGCGCAAACCCTTGCCGCCCTGTTCGAGGGCGATGTTCAGGTACGCGTCACGGAGCTTGATGGCTGGCTGGCGCTTGGCGCGCATCTGCCGCCGAAGGAAAAGCGCGGCCTCATTCTTGTTGATCCGCCTTTTGAAGTGGGCGGCGAATTTGACCGTCTGGTTGAGGGCCTCATCAAAGCCCATCGGCGTTTTGCCGGCGGCACCTATGCTTTCTGGTACCCGGTCAAGGACCGCATAGAGGTGAAGCGTTTTGTCTCAGCCCTGCACGACACCGGCATTCCGAAAATCCTGCGCGCGGAACTGATGATTCGTGCGCCCTCGCCCGAACCACGGCTGGACGGCACGGGAATGATCATCGTCAACCCGCCTTTCACACTGGACGACGAGCTTAGAACTGTTTTACCTGCGTTGTCGAAAGTCCTCAGTGACGGACAGAATGCAGGTTTCACCCTCGATTGGGTCCGCGGCGAGCAAGTTGGTGCTTGACCGCAGGCACCGGCTGTTCGACATTGGTCTCAAATTGATACCTTATATACCCTATGGAGAGTGACCCCGATGGCACGCGTTTCCACCCTTCTCGCCACAGCTTTTAGCACCGCTCTGGGCGCTGCTCTGGCAATTTCATCCGTCGTTCCGGCGTTATCAGCCGATTATCTCGAACGCGCACCCAGCCAGACCTATGATGATACATGCGGCCGCTCAGGCGTTCTCAACCGTATCGCCAGCCGCTTCTCCTATCAGGTGCATCATGTGCCCGGCCTGCAGCAGGTAGCCATTCAGGATTTCAGCGAAGTCCATCAGCAGCGCTATGAGCCGAGCCGTGATCCGGAAATGTCGGCTGTCTCGCGCTATTATTGCCAGGCCACCGCACATCTCTCCGATGGCAACCAGCGTCCGGTCTGGTATGTGGTTGAAGAAGGCATGGGCTTTGCGTCCATCGGCAACAATGTCGAGTTCTGCGTTGCCGGTTTCGACCGCTGGAATGTCTATAATGGCAGCTGCCGCAGCCTGAAATGAGCCGTGATCACTGATGCAGATCGGCAGGCTGGCCCGCTACGCCCTGTTCGCGGCCCTTCTTGGCCTGTCCGTGTTGACGTATCTGCGCGAACAACAGCCCCGGGAAAATGCTGTTAACCAGCAAACACCCGAGGCGATCACGACAAGCGAGCGGCAAACACCATCATCGCCAGCGGCATCTGTGCCCATAGGCAATGGTTTTGATTTCTATGTTCTCGCGCTTTCCTGGTCACCAAGCTATTGCGCTTCGGAAGGGTCAAACGCCAACCGGCAGCAATGTTCGACCAACCGCCCCTACGGTTTTGTCGTACACGGGCTTTGGCCGCAATATGAACAGGGTTATCCGCAGGATTGCGACATATCCGAACGCGATGTGCCGTTCAGCCGGGCAAAGCAACTCTCGGACATCATGCCATCGGCAGGGCTTGTCACCTATGAGTGGCGCAAGCACGGCAGCTGTACAGGATTGAGCCAGCAGGATTATTTTTCAGTCATACGGCAGGCGGTATCACGGGTTTCCATTCCATCCGCCTATAGTCAGCCGACCCAGCGAGCGCCTGTTAATCCGCAGGTGGTGGAACAGGCGTTCATTGCTGCCAACCCCGGTATGAGCAACGATGCCGTTTCGATCACATGCGATAGAGATTACCTGCGCGAGGTGCGTGTCTGCCTGACCAAGGATCTGCAGTTCAGGGGTTGCCCAGAGGTGGAACGCTCAGCCTGCCGCAAACGATCCGTGGATATGCCGGGACAGTAGATTGCATTGAGTATGTGCGTGATCGTGGTTCGTGGTTCGACAAGCTCACCATGAGGGAGATGGGTGATGAAAGGGAGTTATATTCTGCCACGTTGGAGAACTTGGCTCCTGCAACCAACCCCTCTCCCTCATGGTGAGCTTGTCGAACCACGAACCATGTTCATGCAACGAACCACACCGCTCTGAACGCTTTGCTAAAAACCAACACAGGTTTACCGTCAATCATCGAATCGCCAACTCTGGAGCGTCATTGTGACGAAAGTTCTTTATTCCCCCGCCTCGCCCTATAGCACCAAGGTGCGCATGGCCGCGTATTATGCAGGCATTCCCGTTGAGAGTATTCTTGTAGACACGAATGCCGCGCCCGCCGATTTGATCAGTGCCAATCCGCTGGGCAAGATTCCAACGCTCATTCTTGATGATGGCAGATCGCTTTATGACAGCCGCGTCATCACCCAGTATTTCAACCGCATTTCCGGTAACAAGATTTTTCCGCGCAATGCGGAAAAGCGGCTTGAGGCGGAGCAGCTGGAATCCATTGCGGATGGTTTGTGCGATGTTCTGCTCACCCATGTCTATGAACGCCGTTTTCATCCGGAAGAGAAAATCCATCAGCCGTGGCTCGACTGGCAGTGGGCGAAGGCGATTCGTGTGCTCGATTATCTGAACGCAGCGCCGCCGCGTCTGAGCAAAAAGCTCAATGGCGGTCATATCGCGCTGGCTGCTGCCCTCGCCTATGCGACTTTGCGCTTTGAAGGCAAATGGGAAAAGGGCCGTTCAAAGCTCAAGCGCTGGCAGAAACGCTTTGAAGAACTTCACCCGGAGCTTGCCGCACTTCTACCGAAATGAATCCAACGCAATAAAAAAGCCGGACAGTTTCCTGTCCGGCTCTTTTCTGGAAAAAGTTCTGATTAGAACTTGTAACCGACACCAACGCGAACTTCGTTCGTGGTGATCTTGTTCGAGACACTATCGATGCCACCGAGATCGTAGTCTTTCTTGCCATAATCGGAGTAGCGATATTCAACGCGGCCGACGATGTTCTGGGTGATCTTGGCTTCTGCGCCGGCACCGGCTGTCCAGCCGATGTGAGTCTTGCTTTCGCTGCCCAGAGGACCGGAGAGCTTGCTGTCCATAATCGCAACACCGCCTGTACCATAGAGCAGGACCGGATCAAGAGCGATACCGGCACGGGCACGGACAGAACCTTCAACGCCCTGCTTTGCTCTGTAGCCGAAATTGCTTTCCTTGGCACCGGAATAGCCGATGTCACCTTCAGCACCGTATACAAACTGGCCGTTCTGGAGGTTGTAACCGCCGTAAGCACCGCCCTTGAAGCCATCGGCATCAAGTTTGCCGGCGCTGGTCTTGTTCTTGTTCCAGCCATAGCCGCCATAGGCACCGATATAAGCGCCGGACCAATCGGCCTGAGGCGCCTGGTATGCAGCTTCAGGCGCAGGAGCCTGTTCAGTAATAATGTCAGCAGCCAGAACTGGGGCGGAGAGCGTCAGCACAGCCGCCGAAGCGAGGATCATTGTCTTAAGAGTGCGCATAGCAATCTCCTTATTTGAACTCTTTTACACGGAGCGGGCACTTGGTGGGGAAAACCAAAACTTGCGTCCGCTGAACGAGATGGACATTCGCTCCGCATTGTGGCGGCACTTGCTCCGGACTGTGAAAAGAAACTGTCGAGAAAATGGCAGAAATGCGATGTGTTTATTATGCAACATGTCGAATTTACGAATGATTTCAAATGGATAAAAATAACCCAACAAAATAGAATTTGCGAAATATTTGCGTAAAATTTATCGCAAAGTCTGAAAATCGGCGTTTTCAATATAGTATACTTAATGGTTACTTAAACTTTTCATTACTCTTGAACCCGCCGCTCACTTCCCAGCGTTATACGTGCTTTGAAAGAGGAAAAATGCCGCGACTGATACGAATGACTTTGATATTTCATTTGTCATTGCAGCCGCAGCCAAACCCTCGCGCTTTCGCTATATCCTCCCTATATTCAAGGGTGAATCGCAGTATCAGGAGAGCCACTTGCAGACAGATAAGACCGTTGTCCTTGTAACGGGTGGGGCAAAACGTGTTGGCAAGGCGATTGTAGAAAATCTGGCCGCCAATGGTTTTGCCGTGGCCATTCATTGCAATCATTCACTTGAAGAAGGTCAGGCGCTGCTGGAAACGGTTCAGGCGGCAGGTGGAACCGCAGCCGTGGTTCAGGCAGACCTGACGGACAGTGCATCGGTACGCGGTTTGATTGGCAGCGCTGAGGATGCGCTTGGTCCTGTTGAAATCCTCGTCAACAATGCCTCGATCTTTCAAGAAGACGGTTTTGGCGATTTCGATGATGAACGCTGGGACAGGCACTTTGCAGTCCATGTGAAAGCGCCCGTCCTGCTGGCGGATGCCATGCAGGCGGCGCTTCCGCACGGGGAAAGCGGCCTCATTGTCAATATTATCGACCAGCGCGTGTGGAAGCTTACACCCAAATTCATCTCCTATACCCTGTCAAAGGCTGCCTTGTGGACGGCAACCCAGACCATGGCGCAGGCACTTGCTCCACATATCCGCGTCAATGCCATTGGTCCGGGACCAACAATGCAGGGAGAACGTCAGGAGAGAATCGATTTTGAACAACAAGTTGACGGCCTGCTGTTGAAACACGGGCCCGATCTGTCAGAATTTGGCAATACGATCCGCTATCTCTGGCAGACTCGCTCCGTAACCGGGCAAATGATTGCATTGGATGGCGGGCAGCATCTGGCATGGGAGACGCCGGATGTCACAGGAATGGCAGAATGAACAAAGCACCCAATCATCCAATCATCGATCCGGCACCACCGCTTTCCCCTGAGGGGAACGAGGAGGATATCGGCGTGATGCTGGATGATGAAGGCCCGCTTGCTGCTGAGAACAGTGAGCCGATCCGCGATGTCGCGGCGCTGATCAATGCGATCGAATGGGATTCCAGCGTTGAAAGCGATGGAACCAGCGGTGCCGACGTCATTGGCGAACTGGTCAAACGGCTGCCGAACAAACCCGGTGTTTATCGCATGTTCAGTCAGGCTGGCGACGTGCTCTATGTGGGCAAGGCCCGCAACCTGAAGAAGCGCGTTTCGAACTATGCGCGCGGTCAGGGTCATAATAACCGCATTGCCCGCATGATCCGCGAAACCATGAAAATGGAATTCGTCGTCACCCGCACCGAGACGGAAGCGCTGCTTCTGGAAGCGAATCTCATCAAGCGCTTACGTCCACGCTTTAATGTTCTGATGCGGGATGACAAATCATTCCCCTATATCCTGCTGACAGCGCCGAAACAGACAGATCGACGGCTTGCCCCGGGTATTTTCAAGCATCGCGGTGCCCGATCCTCGAAGGGTGACTATTTTGGTCCCTTCGCCTCGGCGGGTGCTGTCGGGCGCACAATCAATGCCTTGCAGCGGGCATTTCTGCTGCGAACCTGCACCGATTCTTTTTACGAGAACCGCACACGTCCTTGCCTGCTCTATCAGATCAAGCGCTGCTCCGGCCCATGCACCAATGAAATCAGCGAAGCTGAATATGATGAACTGGTGAGCGAGACCAAGGCTTTTCTGTCAGGCAAGAGTCAGGCGGTAAAAACCCATCTCTCAGATGCCATGCGCGAAGCCTCGGCTGCGCTGGATTTTGAACGGGCTGCTGTTTACCGCGACCGCCTGTCATCCCTTTCCCATGTCCAGTCGCATTCGGGCATCAATCCGCAATCGGTGGAAGAAGCCGATGTGTTCGCCATTTTTCAGGATGGCGGTGTGACCTGCATTCAGGTGTTCTTTTTCAGGACCGGCCAGAATTGGGGCAACCGTGCTTACTATCCCAAGGCAGACTCGTCACTCTCCAGTGCCGAGGTTCTGGGGGCGTTTCTGGCACAGTTCTATGATGACAAGCCCTGCCCTTCACTGATCATGCTTTCGGAAACGGTCGAAGATCAGGAACTGCTCGGCGTGGCACTGACAGCCAAGTCAGACCGCAAGGTGACAATCACCGTGCCCCAGCGCGGCGAGAAGAAGGACCTTGTGGAACATGCGCTGAGCAATGCGCGTGAAGCACTGGGCCGCCAACTTGCCGAAACGTCGTCGCAATCACGTTTGCTCAAGGGCGTGGCCGAAACATTCGGGCTGGAGAAAACACCGCGCCGCATCGAGGTCTACGATAACTCCCACATCATGGGCACCAACGCCATTGGCGGCATGATCGTCGCGGGGCCGGAAGGCTTTGTGAAAAACCAGTATCGCAAGTTCAACATCCGCTCGACAGACATCACGCCGGGCGACGATTTCGGCATGATGAAGGAAGTGATCGAGCGCCGGTTCAGCCGCCTGGTCAAAGAACACGGCACGCCCGAGAATAAGGATATGCCCGATACGGCTGATATCGAGATTGACGAATTCGATGATGATTCCGACGCCTTCCCCGCTTGGCCGGATATTATCCTGATCGACGGTGGTCAGGGTCAGATGAGCGCCGTGCGCGGTATTCTTCAGCAGATGGGGCTTACCGACAAGGTAACGGCCATTGGCGTGGCCAAGGGTGTGGACCGTGATGCCGGACGCGAACGCTTTTTCATGGAGGGCAAGCAATCCTTCACCCTGCCACCGCGCGATCCTGTTCTCTACTTCCTGCAACGCCTGCGCGACGAGGCGCACCGTTTTGCCATCGGCACACACCGGGCCAAGCGCAAGAAGGAAATGATCAAGAATCCGCTGGATGAAATCGCCGGCATCGGCCCTTCACGAAAACGTGCGCTGCTTCATCAATTTGGTACAGCAAAGGCGATATCACAGGCTGCTGTCGAAGATTTGATGAAGGTGGACGGGATATCGGAAGCAATGGCCATTATTATTCGCGATCATTTTCGTTCATAGTTCGCTTACACATTGAAAACGGGACATAATTGCGCCCGACTCCGCGACGATGAGCTTGACGTTTGACGGACAAGCCCGTTTGATCGGCACTGATTTGATTGGTTGGAAATATGCCCAAGAACAACGCTTACTCATTGCCGAACCTGTTGACCTACGGGCGCATTCTTGCGGTGCCGCTGGTCGTGCTCTGTTTCTTCCTCGAAGGCAGTCTGCAATCGAGCGATGCGGCCCGCTGGGGCGCATTGGTGATTTTCGCCATTGCCAGTATCACCGATTTCTTTGATGGCTATCTCGCCCGTATCTGGAAACAGACATCGACTATCGGCCGCATGCTTGATCCCATCGCTGACAAGCTGCTGGTCTCGGCCTGCCTGCTGCTGCTTGCCGCTGACGGAACCATTGCGGGCTGGACGCTGTGGGCTGCGATCATCATTCTTTGCCGCGAAATTCTTGTCTCCGGCCTACGCGAATATCTGGCAGAGCTGAAAGTCAGCGTACCCGTCAGCCAGTTGGCAAAATGGAAGACGACAATCCAGATGTTTGCCGTTGCCATTCTTCTGGCGGGACCTGCGGGTGACAAGATCCTGCCCTATACAACGCAGTTCGGCATTGCCCTGCTCTGGGTTGCCGCGCTCGTCACACTTTATACGGGCTGGGACTATTTCCGCGCCGGTCTGAAACATGTGGTAGATTAAGCCATGACCAAACTCGTTTATTTTGCATGGGTGCGTGAGCGGATCGGCAAGGGCGAGGAAGACATCGAACTCCCCGCCTCTGTCGTGACCGTGCATGACTTGTTAAGCCATCTCAAAACCCGCGGCGAAGAATATGAGCAGGCGCTGGAATATCAGGACGTCATCCGCGTTGCCATCAATCAGGAGCATGTCGATCACAAGACGCCCATCAACGGCGCGCAGGAGATTGCCCTGTTTCCGCCCATGACCGGTGGCTGAGCCATGACCGGCGCAATCAAGCCGCTCGTCAAAATCCAGAGCGAAAATTTTGATACGGCTGCAGAAATTGCCCATCTGACGTCAGGACGCCATGATATCGGCGCCGTCGTGACCTTCAGCGGGTTATGCCGCGACGAAGCGGGTACGCTCACTGCGCTCGAAATCGAGCACTATCCCGGCATGGCTGCCAATGAAATCAGCAAAATTGYCGATGAAGCGCTCGGGCGCTGGCCGCTGACGGGGCTTACGGTCATTCATCGCTATGGCATGATCAGGCCGGGTGAAAACATCGTGCTAGTTGTGGCGGCTTCCGCCCATCGTCGGGCGGCTTTCGATGCCGCCTCTTTCCTGATGGATTACCTGAAGAACGCCGCGCCCTTCTGGAAGAAGGAGCATCTCGTCAGCGGTGCCGAGAGCAGCTGGGTCGAGGCCAAATCCACCGATGCGGCGGCGCTCGAGCGCTGGCACGAGGCCAAGTAAATGCGCCGACTTGCCATCCTGTCGCTCATTATCGGCTTTATCGGCGTAATCGCGCTGTTCGGTCTGTCGTTCAAAGCCCGAAGCGAGCAGCGCGTGCCAGTTATTACCGATGTGAGCTGGCTGGCTGAAGACCTTGATGGCGGCGGGGTGATCGACTTTGCCCAGACGACGTTGATGATAGACCATGACAACAATGTCAGCGGTTCCGGCGGCTGCAACCGCTTCATGAGCAAGGCCACATTCCGGGGGCTTAAACTGACATTCACCCCAGCCGCGGCAACGCGAAAACTTTGCCCGCCCGCCCTGATGAATCAGGAGAACAAATTCTTTGCCGTGCTTGAGCAGACCCGCTCCTTTTTGGTGGTCGATGGCAAATTGACCTTGCGTGGCACAGCGGGCAAAACCATCGCCCGTTTGGCGCGGCAGGACTAATCCCATCCCGCACAAAACAAAAAAGCCGGGACAAATCCCGGCTTTCTTTTTAGTGTCGAAGCAATCAGCCGACGACTTCGGTTCCGGAGAACCAGTAAGCGATTTCTTCTGCTGCTGTTTCAGGCGCATCGGAACCGTGAACGGAGTTTTCGCCGATCGACAGAGCGAATGTCTTGCGGATCGTGCCTTCGTCAGCATTGGCAGGGTTGGTAGCGCCCATGACTTCGCGGTTGCGAGCAATGGCGTTTTCACCTTCCAGAACCTGCACGATGGTCGGTGCGGAGGACATGAATTCAACGAGTTCGCCGAAGAAAGGACGATCCTTGTGAACAGCGTAGAAGCCTTCAGCTTCGCGGCGGCTCATCCAGACGCGCTTGGAAGCAACAACACGAAGACCAGCCTCTTCCAGCTTCTGTGTGATGGCACCGGTAAGGTTGCGACGGGTCGCGTCGGGCTTGATCATCGAGAAAGTGCGTTCAATCGCCATGGAATAAAACCTTGTCGTTAGGGGAATTGGATGGCGGCTCTATAGCCGCAGGCAACTCCTTTGCCAAGGGGCTGCAACCATTTAACAGCTGCCATACTGTGATTGGGGGTGTGTGGTCCGTGGTCCGTGGTCCGTGGTTCGACAAGCTTGTCTGTTAGAGATGGTATAATGTGAAGAGGTCCACGTACCCTTTCCCGGCACGTGGACCGATTGACAGGATGCCGTTTCGACAAGCGGACATTGCAGTCCGATGGTGAGCAAGGCCCTGTCATTCGATGACACCCGAACAGTTGCAAGGGGCACCGACCCCGTATGACAAGCCAGGGAACCTCATCATGACACAGTTTGATCGTTTTGTCGGCATTGATGTGAGCAAGGA
>NZ_JBFRDN010000057.1:0-16925 GCF_052113785.1 Phyllobacterium sp. TAF24
AAAACGATCAAACTGTGTCATGATGAGGTTCCCTGGCTTGTCATACGGGGTCGGTGCCCCTTGCAACTGTTCGGGTGTCATCGAATGACAGGGCCTTGCTCACCATCGGACTGCAATGTCCGCTTGTCGAAACGGCATCCTGTCAATCGGTCCACGTGCCGGGAAAGGGTACGTGGACCTCTTCACATTATACCATCTCTAACAGACAAGCTTGTCGAACCACGAACCACACACCTCGATTTGCACAACCAACAGTGGCTATTCAGTCATATAGTCGTGCACCACTTCCCCAAGTCCCAATGTCAGATCAGCAATGAAATGCGAAGCTGACAGAACTTCCAGAACCGGCAGACGCGAGACATCAGCCATGACATGCGCATGGAGTTCCAGCGCGGCAGGGGCAGTCCATGCGCCCTTCAGATCAATATCCTGCAGGTGATACTGAACCAGTTCGCAGATGCGTGCCGTGCCGTCCACATGCGGAATAATCTTGATGAGATAATTCGGCAGCAATAGCGATTTCAGCACGGCATCATGATCGACCGCTTTGTGCTTGTAGCCCATGGTGCCGGTGGCACAGAGGACACTGCCATAGTGCAGGGTACCAAGGATGGTCTCGCCCTCATGGGTGATTTTCGGGCTGGCCAGTTTCTTCGGAAAGC
Source organism: Phyllobacterium sp. TAF24 (assembly GCF_052113785.1). Classification (NCBI taxonomy): domain Bacteria; kingdom Pseudomonadati; phylum Pseudomonadota; class Alphaproteobacteria; order Hyphomicrobiales; family Phyllobacteriaceae; genus Phyllobacterium; species Phyllobacterium sp. TAF24. The sequence goes on from NZ_JBFRDN010000057.1 coordinate 663, forward strand.
CCCAGATTTCGCGCCCGCCCGCAATCGGGGCGTCATCGTCGAGATACATGGAATGAACATAGACGCCATCCTTGCCGTTGAAGCGGACCGGGATGACCTGACCGGACTCGGTATAGTCACCAAAACCAGTGGAGTCGGGCATGCGGATGAACTCGAATTTGACGACCGGTTCCGTGATCTCAAGCGGTTCCGGCACGACTGCCCTCAGTGCTTCCGGATCGGTGCGATAGGTGATGACCACATATTCGCGATTGATGAAACGGTAGGGTCCCGGCGGATAGGACGGGTTGGTAAGCGGCATGGCATAGGCGGAACGAACATCGGATATTTTCACGGGTTATCTCCGGATATCAGGGGCGGCCTTGCTGACAAGACAGGCGCTATAACCAATATTGCAGCGCGATGTAACAATAGTGCAATGCACAATTTCTGTCTGTCAATTTGCTGTGAAATCATGTGATTGGTGATTTGCATTAACATTGTGCGCCCTTCGACAGGCTCAGGATGAGGGAKATGGGTGGGTTGCAGGGAGCTATATTCTGCAACGTTTCCGATTAGCTTTGCAGCCACTCCTCTGCCTCATCCTGAGCCTGTCGAAGGGCGCACAATGTTAATGCAAATCACCAATCACAGCCTAGGGCGAATACCATTCAAAATAATGCTTAAAACCGCCTGCGCCGTCTGTTCGCGGAAACCCGGACGGCCAACCTGATTGCCCATAATGGCGCGGACCTGCACGTCGAAATCCGCATAGTGCTGGGTGGTGGCCCAGATCATGAAAATAAGGTGATAGGGATCAACCGGTGCAAGCTTGCCCTCGCCCACCCAGCGGCGGATAACCGCCGCCTTGTCATCCACCAGCGGCTTCAGATGTTTGCTCAGAAATTCGCTGATAGCCGGTGCGCCATGCAGCACTTCATTGGCAAAAAGCCGTGATGCCTCCGGGTGGCTTTCCGACATGCGGATTTTCACCGTGATGTATTTGCGCAATTGCTCGATCGGATCGCCCTCGGGATCAATCTCTGCAAGCGGTGCAAGCCATTCCTCCAGCGTCTCCTCCAGCAGCGTCACATAGATATTCTGCTTGCGCGGAAAATAGTAGAGCAGGTTCGGCTTGGACATCCCCGCCTTGTCGGCGATCTGATCGATGGTGGTGCCGCGAAAACCATAGGTGGAAAAAACATCAAGGGCGGCGTCAAGGATGAGACGGCGGTTGATTTCCTGAATCCGCGTTGTCTTTTCCGGCGCTTCGCTGGTCTTTTTCTTCGTTGCCCTTGCCATGCTCCTCACCCCTTCTTGGTACTGGACATGACGGCTTTTTCGTCGCATCCCGGAACCACCCTTATTTCCCATAAAGCGCTTGACCGGCTTCCTATGCTCTTCTAGCCTGCATTTTGACCAACTAGTCAAGTTTTTGATTGCACCACAGGTTCAATCATTCGGGAACACAAAACAAGCGGCAATGTCCGCAAATCAGGAGGCGTACGTCACATGTCGAAATCGGCATTGGGATTGGGCACCAACAATCTCGAGGCGTTCTGGATGCCGTTTTCGGCAAACAGGCAATTCAAGCAAAATCCACGTCTTCTGGTCAGTGCCAAGGACATGCATTTCAAGTCCGCCGATGGCCGCGAAATCCTCGATGGAACCGCTGGGCTGTGGTGCTGCAATGCCGGTCACTCGCGCCCGAAGATCGTCGAAGCTGTGCAGAAGCAGGTTGCCGAACTCGACTATGCGCCCGCCTTCCAGATGGGCCATCCTAAAGTCTTCGAACTGGCCGCACGCCTCGCCGCCATGCTGCCCTCGCCAATTGATCATGTATTCTTCACCAATTCAGGTTCGGAATCGGTCGATACGGCACTCAAGATTGCCCTCGCCTATCATCGGGCCAAAGGCAATGGCACCAAGACCAAACTGATCGGCCGCGAGCGCGGCTATCATGGCGTCGGCTTCGGTGGCATTTCCGTTGGTGGCATTTCAGGCAACCGCAAGGCATTTGGCAACGCACTTGGCGGGGTCGATCATATCCGTCACACGCATGATCTGGCGCGCAATGCCTTTACCCGCGGCGAACCTGAGTATGGCGCGGAATTTGCCGATGATCTGGAAAAGATCATCGCTCTGCATGACGCCTCGAACATTGCCGCTGTCATCGTTGAGCCTGTTGCTGGTTCAACCGGTGTCCTCATTCCGCCAAAAGGCTATCTGAAACGCCTGCGCGATATCTGCACCAAGAATGATATCCTGCTGATCTTCGATGAAGTCATCACCGGTTTTGGCCGTCTTGGTACGCCTTTTGCCGTTGACTATTTCGGCGTGGTTCCCGATCTCATCACCACGGCCAAAGGCATTACCAGCGGCGTGATCCCGATGGGCGCAGTGTTTGCTTCCAAGCAAATCTACGATGCGTTCATGACTGCTCCTGAGAACACCATCGAGCTGTTCCATGGCTATACCTATTCCGGCCACCCGGTCGCCTGTGCGGCGGCGCTGGCAACACTCGACACCTATGAGGAAGAGGGCTTGCTCACCCGTGCGGCGGAGCTTGCGGATTACTGGGCAGATGCGCTGCATGCCTTGAAGGGTTTGCCGCACGTCATCGATATCCGCAACCTTGGTCTGATCGGCGCGATTGAACTGGAACCTATTCCCGGTGCGCCAACAAAACGCGCCTTCCAGGCATTCCTTGACGCCTATGAGAAGGGCGTTCTCATCCGCACGACAGGCGATATCATTGCGCTGTCACCACCCCTGATCATCACCAAGGGCCAGATCGAACATCTCTTCGATACATTGGCCGATGTTCTCAAGAACCTCGCATAATCGAAAGGCTGTCACATGGCGCTCACTGGAAATCTAAGGATCAACGGCGACCGTCTCTGGGACAGCCTGATGGATATGGCAAAGATCGGGCCGGGTCTGCGTGGCGGCAATAACCGCCAGACCCTGACCGACGAGGATGCCGAAGGCAGGCGTCTGTTCCAGAGCTGGTGCGAAAAGGCTGGCCTGACCATGGGCGTCGACACCATGGGCAATATGTTCTTCCATCGCGAAGGCACGGACCCGGATGCCCTACCCGTTTATGTCGGGAGCCATCTCGATACCCAGCCGACCGGCGGCAAATATGACGGCGTTCTCGGTGTGCTTGGGGGGCTGGAACTGGTCCGCACGCTCAATGATCTCAACATCAAAACCAAGCATCCCATCGTCGTGGTCAACTGGACCAATGAGGAAGGCACACGCTTTGCTCCGGCCATGCTGGCATCAGGTGTCTTTGCCGGTATTCATACGCAGGAATGGGCCTATGCGCGCGAAGATGCCAAGGGCAAAAAGTTTGGCGACGAGTTGGAGCGCATCGGCTGGAAGGGCGACGAGGGCGTCGGCGCCCGTAAGATGCATGCACTGTTCGAATTGCATATCGAACAGGGACCTATCCTTGAAATCGAAGGAAAGGATATTGGTGTTGTCACCCATGGACAGGGATTGTGGTGGCTACAGATCACACTGACCGGCAAAGACAGCCATACGGGCTCTACACCGATGCCCATGCGCCGGAATGCCGGGCTTGGCATGGCGCGCATTACTGAACTCGTCCACACCATTGCCATGGCCCATCAGCCAAGTGCTGTCGGAGCGATCGGCCATTGCGACGTTTATCCGAATTCGCGCAATGTCATTCCCGGCAAGGTGGTTTTCACCGTCGATTTCCGCTCGCCAGATATCAAGACATTGAACGCGATGAAGGCCGAGCTTGAGGAAAAGGCGCCGACGATCGCCAAGGAGCTGGGGCTGGAAATCGAAATCGAGGAAGCTGGGCATTTTGATCCGGTTACCTTCGATGAGGGCTGCGTGACCGCCGTGCGCAATGCAGCCGAGCGGCTTGGCTATAGCCATCGCAACATTATTTCCGGTGCCGGGCATGATGCGTGCTGGGTCAACCGGGTTGCCCCGACAGCCATGGTCATGTGCCCCTGCGTCGGCGGACTCAGCCACAATGAAGATGAAGAAATTTCCAAGGAATGGGCGGCCGCCGGTGCGGATGTCCTTCTGCATGCTGTTCTGGAAACGGCGGTGATTGAAACCTGACCGGATAACCGTTCATACAGAGCAACATGTTCGACAAAAGACCAATAAGGGGAACGAACACATGGCTACGAAAGTGATCAAAGGCGGGACAATCATTGCCGCCGACCGCACATACAAGGCGGATGTGCTGATTGACGGCGATATCATCGCCCAGATCGGCGCTGATCTTTCCGGCGATGAAATTATCGATGCGACGGGCTGCTATCTGATGCCGGGTGGTATTGATCCGCACACCCATCTCGAAATGCCCTTCATGGGCACGCATTCTTCAGACGATTTCGATACTGGCACCGCCGCAGCGCTGGCCGGTGGAACGACCATGGTCGTGGATTTCGTCCTGCCCGGCGCCGACGGCTTGCTTGCGGCCTTGCAGGACTGGTTCCAGAAGGCAGGCAAGGCGCGCACCGACTATTCCTTCCACATGGCCATCACAGGCTGGAACAAACAAATTTTTGACGAGATGCCAAAGGTGGTTGAGCGCGGCATCAATACGTTCAAGCACTTCATGGCCTATAAGGGCGCGCTGATGGTGGACGATGACGAGATGTTCGCCTCGTTCATGCGCTGTGCCGAAATCGGTGCCATGCCACTGGTCCATGCGGAAAATGGCGATGTGGTCGCCCATCTCCAGCAGAAGCTTCTGGCCGAAGGCAATAACGGGCCGGAGGCTCATGGCTATTCCCGACCGCCTGAGATCGAGGGTGAAGCCGCCAACCGCGCCATCATGATTGCCGATCAGGCAGGCGTGCCGCTCTATATCGTGCATGTGTCCTGCGAGCAGGCGCATGAAGCGATCCGCCGTGCACGCCAGAAAGGCATGCGCGTTTATGGCGAACCGCTGGTGCAGCATCTGACGCTGGATGAAGGCGAATACAAGAACAAGGATTGGGACTATGCGGCGCGGCGCGTGATGTCACCGCCGTTTCGCGACAAAAGCCATCAGGACGGATTGTGGGCTGGCCTCGCCTCCGGCAGCCTGCAGGTCGTGGCAACTGATCATTGCGCCTTCACAACAGAACAGAAGCGCTTTGGAGTTGGCGACTTCACCAAGATTCCGAACGGCACCGGCGGCCTTGAAGACCGCCTGCCTGTTCTGTGGACCAAAGGTGTTCGCACCGGCCGCCTGACGCCCAATGAGTTTGTGGCTGTAACATCCACAAACATTGCCCGTATTCTCAACATTTACCCGCGCAAGGGTGCAATCCTGCAAGGCTCGGATGCTGATATCGTCATTTGGGACCCTGAGGCATCAAAAGTCATTTCAGCCAAAACCCAGAAATCCGCCATCGACTACAATGTGTTCGAAGGCATCGAGGTAACCGGCCTGCCGCGCATCACCCTGTCACGCGGTCAGATTGCCTACAAAGATGGTGAAGTGCTGGCTCCCACGGGCAGTGGACGCTTTGTCGAACGCGAGGCCAATGCGCCAGCCAATCGCGCACTTTCCACTTGGAAGGAACTCACGGCACCGCGTAAGGTGGAACGCGATCCGAAGAACATACCGGCGGGTGTCTGATGGGGTTGATATGAATGCAATGCCTCAAGTAACCCTCAAAAATGTGATCGATGTCAAAGACCTGTCGCTGGTCTTCCAGACCAATGACGGGCCTGTCAACGCACTGTCCAACATCAATCTTGCAGTGAATGGCGGCGAATTCGTTTCCTTCATCGGACCAAGCGGCTGCGGCAAGACAACGCTGTTGCGCGTCATTGCCGATCTGGAGCAGCCAACATCGGGCGCGATCTCCGTCAATGGTATGACGCCTTCCGAAGCACGCCAGAAACGCGCCTATGGTTATGTATTTCAGGCTGCAGCGCTTTATCCATGGCGCACCATTGGCGGTAATGTTTCCCTGCCGCTGGAAGTGATGGGCATGTCGAAAGCCGAGCGGGCGGAGCGCATCGCCAAAAACCTTGAGCTGGTCAATCTCTCCGGTTTTGAAAAGAAGTTCCCATGGCAACTATCAGGCGGCATGCAGCAGCGCGCCTCCATCGCGCGGGCACTTTCGTTCGACCCCGATATGCTGCTGATGGATGAACCTTTCGGTGCACTCGACGAAATCGTCCGCGATCATCTCAATGAACAGTTGTTGAAGCTCTGGGCGAAAACGCAGAAGACTGTGATTTTCGTTACACATTCCATTCCCGAAGCGGTGTTCCTCTCAACGAAAATCGTCGTAATGAGCCCGCGTCCGGGCCGAATTCACGAGATTATTGACTGTAATCTCGGCACTGAACGCACGCTCGATATTCGCGAGACACCGGCGTTTCTTGAAATCGCACACCGGGTTCGCGAGGGCCTGCGCCATGGTCATTCCTATGATGGAGAATGACATGGGCAGTTGGCATTATCGTGGTGCGTGGTTCGACAAGCTCACCATGAGGGAGAGTTGTGATGAATGGGCGTCAAGGTCTGCAACGTTGGCGACTATCATTGCAGCCAACCCTCTCCCTCATGGTGAGCTTGTCGAACCACGCATTATGGTAATGCCATGGTCTGGTGCATCATGATCAACCGGGGCAGATGATGACCACGATACGCGCTGCCAAATTGCGTGACATGTCTGACTGTGCGGCAATCGTCAATGCATGGATTGATACAACCGAATGGATGCCGCGGGTACATACGGAAGAGGACGTCGCCGAATATTATCAGGACATTGTTTTTGCAAAGTACGAGGTCTTTGTCGCCGACGATGATGGTGCCATCGCCGGAATGGTAGCCCTCTCACCAGACAATATCGTCAACGCGCTCTATGTTCACCGGAACCATCGCGGCAATGGAATCGGCAAGGCGCTGCTGGACCACGCCAAACAGGAAGCAACCGGGCCGATAGAACTCTGGACCTTTGTGGAAAATCACGGCGCACAAGCTTTCTATCTCAGGGAAGGATTTAGCGAGGTTCGGCGCACCGATGGCGATAATGAGGAACATTTGCCGGATATTCTCTATCGATGGCAGCGCCCGGTTGGAGGGCCGCACCCATGAACTTTATCCGCAACAGCGTGATACCTGTCGGAACGGTGCTCATCGCCATTCTCGTGCTCTGGTATGGCTTCGCCGTCATTCTCAACGCGCCATTCGAGCGTGATCAGGCAGCGCGCGCCAATACCGAGATTTCGACCCGCCAGCTGATTGCCAATACCATGGCGCAGGAGCGCCCGGTCCTGCCTGCTCCGCATCAGGTCGCCGAGGAAATCCGCAAGACTGTGTTCGATATCAGTCCGACATCAAAGCGCAGCCTCGTCTACCACGTCGGCGTAACTCTCTCGTCGACCCTGCTGGGTTTTGGGCTTGGAACGCTGCTCGGTATCCTGCTTGCCATTGCAATTGTGCATTCGCGCACGCTGGACAAGAGCCTGATGCCATGGATCATCACCTCGCAGACGGTGCCTATCCTTGCCATCGCGCCGATGATTATTGTGGTGCTGAATGCCGTCAATATCACCGGGCTTTTGCCCAAGGCGATGATCTCCACATACCTGTCGTTCTTTCCCGTTGCTGTCGGCATGGTGAAAGGCCTGCGCTCACCCGAGATTATGCATCTTGACCTGATGCGCACCTATAATGCTTCAAGAGCGCAGGTGTTCTGGAAACTGCGCTGGCCCGCTTCCATGCCCTATCTCTTTACCTCGATGAAGATTGCCGTGGCCATCAGCCTTGTTGGCGCCATCGTCGGCGAACTGCCGACAGGAGCAGTCGCAGGGATCGGCGCGCGGCTGCTGGCAGGCTCCTATTACGGCCAGACGGTGCAAATCTGGGCCGCCTTGATTGCGGCGGCACTGATGGCTGCCATTCTCGTCAGCCTGATTGGGCTGGTAGCCACGCTCGTCAATCGGCGCATGGGAGTACGCCCATGAGGATTTCCCGCTCGCCGCTGGCCATTTCAGCTTTCCTGCTTGCTATTGGCGGATTGCTAATATCGTCGGGTGGCGATGTTCAGGATACGCTTGCCTATTCGACACCGGTTATCCTGTTTGTCGCGGCGGCGGTGGCGCTTTTCACCAGCGTGTCGGCCTCATCGCTGATTGCGCTGCTTATACTCGTCCATATCATTCCCTTCTGTCTTATCGGTCTGCTCCACTCTATGGGACCAGAAGGCCCTTCAATCGGCTATTGGTGCATGGTGGCATCAGCCTGGCTGCTGGCATGGTTCAGCGTGCAGAATCTCGCCGGCCTGAAATTAGCCCGACCGGACGCGCAGCGCGTTGTCAATCTCGCCTTGCCTGTTCTCTTCGGCGCGTGGCTGCTGATCCTCTGGGAGATCATTGTCAGGGGTTTCGGCGTACCAAGCATCCTGTTGCCGCCGCCATCCATGATCGCCGGGCGCATCTCGAACTCTGTGCCGACGCTCTGGGCGGATTTCCAGCAGACTTATCTGAAAGCCGCCATCGCCGGTTATGCCATTGGATGCGGCAGTGGATTTCTTGCAGCTATCCTCGTTGACCGGGTGCCATTCCTGCGCAAGGGCCTGCTGCCCATCGGCAATCTTGTCGCCGCTCTTCCTGTTGTTGGCATAGCACCCATCATGGTGATGTGGTTCGGGTCCTACTGGGAATCCAAGGCCGCCGTCGTGGTCATCATGACCTTTTTCCCGATGCTGGTGAACACGGTGGCAGGACTAGGCGCATCCGGCGCGATGGAACGCGACCTGATGCAGACCTATGGTTCAAGCTACGCACAGACCCTGTTCAAGCTGCGCCTGCCCGCCGCCATGCCATTCATCTTCAACGCGCTGAAGATCAATTCGACACTGGCATTGATTGGCGCCATCGTTGCGGAATTCTTTGGCTCTCCCATTGTCGGCATGGGCTTTCGCATCTCGGCAGAAGTCGGACGCATGAATGTCGATATGGTCTGGGCGGAAATTTTCGTGGCAGCGCTTGCGGGTTCCCTGTCTTACGGGCTTATTACCCTTATCGAGCGGGCCGTTACATTCTGGCATCCTTCCTACAGAACTTAAAAACAAGAAAAGAGGAGAACTGAAACATGAAGAAAACGATTGCACTCTCAATGGGTCTGGCGACACTGCTGATGGCGGGCTCTGCGCTGGCAGCCGACAAGCTGACCTTACAGCTGAAATGGGTAACCCAAGGCCAGTTCGCCGGCTATTACGTGGCCAAGGACAAGGGTTTCTACAAGGAAGCTGATCTTGACGTCGAGATCAAGCCGGGTGGCCCCGATGTTGCCCCGCCGCAGGTGATCGCCGGTGGCGGCGCCGATGTGGTGGTTGACTGGATGCCTTCGGCTTTGGCAACCCGCGAGAAGGGCCTGCCACTTGTCAATATCGCCCAGCCGTTCAAGCGTTCCGGCATGATGCTGACCTGCCGCAAGGAAACCGGCATCACCAAGCCTGAAGACTTCAAGGGCAAGACCCTCGGCGTCTGGTTCGGTGGCAATGAATATCCATTCCTGTCGTGGATGAACCATCTTGGCCTCAAAACCGATGGCGGGCCAAATGGCGTGACTGTCCTCAAGCAGGGCTTCAACGTCGATCCGCTGATCCAGAAGCAGGCCGACTGCATCTCCACCATGACCTACAATGAATATTGGCAGGTAATCGATGCGGGCATTCCGGCTGATCAACTTGTCACCTTCAAATATGAGGACGAGAAGGTCGCCACGCTGGAAGACGGACTCTACGTCTTACAGAAGAGCCTTGATGATCCGAAGATGGTCGAGAAGCTCGCCCGCTTCGTCAAAGCCTCGATGAAGGGCTGGGACTATGCCCRCCAGCATCCGGATGAAGCAGCCAATATCGTGCTTGAGAATGATGCGAGCGGCGCCCAGACAGAAAAGCACCAGAAGCGCATGGTGGCTGAGATCAACAAGCTGACGGAGGGCTCGACCGGGGTTCTCGATGTGGCGGCAGCCGAGCGCACTGTCGAGACATTGCTTGGCGGCGGTTCAGACCCCGTCATCACCAAGAAGCCGGAAGGCGCATGGACAACAAAGGTCACCGACGCCGCAAAGTAAGGCAAAGGGCAGAAACGAAAAAGGCGGGGATTGCTCCCCGCCTTTTGCTTGTCCAGACGATCCGTTCTATTCGGCAGGCAATGGCGGTTGCGAAACCACTTCCAGCAATTCCCGCTCCAGCCGCGCTTCCTCTTCTGCCTTGGGTTTGGAGAACCCGGCAAGCAGGAGATAGGCAACCGGCGTCAGGAACAGCGTTGAGGCCGTGGCAAGCCCCAGACCACCCACAATGACCCAGCCAAGGGCAATACGCGCCTCGGCCCCGGCGCCACTGGCAAGAACCAGAGGAACGCCGCCGAGAATGGCGCAGAGCATGGTCATTACAACCGGGCGCAAACGGATATTGGCCGCTTCCTCAATGGCTTGGCGCACATTCCGGCCCTGATCGCGCAGATGATTGGCAAATTCAACAATCAGAATGCCGTTCTTGGCCATAATGCCGACAAGCAGCACCAGCCCGATCTGGCTATAAACGTTCATGCTGGTGCCGGTGAGGATCATGGCAAAGACTGCACAGGCGAGCCCGAGAGGAACCGTGGCCATGACGATAACGGCACTGATGAAACTTTCGAACTGGGCGGCCAGCACGAGCAGGATGATCAGGATAGCAAAACCGAAGGTGACGAACATGCTGGCGGAGTTTTCACCCAGTGTCGCAGCTTCAGCGAGAGGAATGATGCGGTAACCCGGCGGCAGCATGGGCGCGGCCACTTCCTGCACGACCTTGTAGGCATCACCCAGTGCGAAGTCGGGGCTGAGGGCCGCCGTGATGGCAACGGAGCGCATCTGCTGCTCACGCGTCAGCGCGGGCGGCACAGCCACCTCCGTCAGTTTGGCGATGGTCGACATCGGCACAAAACGCCCATCGCTGGTACGCATGAATACATTTTCAAGGTCAGTCGGATCATTGATCGGATTGGTGGTGGAGACCAGCTTAACGTCGAAACTGCGATCCTCGATATAGACAGAACCAATCTTGTAGCCATCCAGTACCGATTGCAGGGCCTCGGCGAGACCGGTGATATCAATGCCAAGGTCGGAAGCCCGTTCGCGATCAATGGAAACGGAAAGCTGCGGCTGTGTCGGTTCATTGGTCAGGCGCGGCCGGTCAAAACGCCGGTCCTTTTCCAGTGCCGAGACGATCTTGGCTGCGGTTGATCCGAGGTCCGCATAGTTGGTGCCGACAATGGCAAACTGCAAGCCGTTGCCCGCACCGCGAATACCGAGCGAATTGGGCTGGGCGGCAAAGACCTGAATACCCGGAATGTTGCGCACGCGCTTGGAAACATCAGTCAGAATTTCCTGCTGGCTGCGGTGGCGCTCTTTCCATGTGGCGAGGCTGAGGACCATGAAGCCGCGATTGGTGTTGCCGTTCTGTCCGGCGATGGAGAACGTGTTCTGGATTTCGCCGGAATCACGCATCGGCTGGATCAAAGTCTCGATCTGGCGCATCTGATCGTTGAGATATTCGAGGCTGACACCTTGTGGTGCCGTGATGCGCAGGAAAGCGGCGGCGCGGTCTTCGGTCGGCGTCAGTTCCTGCTTGAGCAGCGAAAACGCACCGAAGGCGGCACCGGCAAACAAAAGCGATGCCAGAACGACAAGCCACGGAGCGGCCAGACAGCCATGCAGCATGCGCCTGTAGGCTTCGAGGAAAAACCCGCCAACACGCCTGACAAGGCCCGGAGAATGATTGATATCCTCATGTTTCGCTTCACTTGCCGAGAGCAGGCGCGATGCCAGCATCGGACAAAGCGTAAGTGCAACAACGGCAGAAAGCAGCACGCAGATTGCCAGAACGAAACCAAACTCACGGAAGAGACCGCCCGTTTGACCCGGCAGGAAGGAGAGCGGCACAAACACCGCGGCAAGCGTCACGGTCGTTGCGATAACCGCAAAGAACACTTCCTGTGTTCCAAGCACAGCTGCCGCGCGCGGTCCCATACCCTGATTACGGCGCCGGACAATGTTTTCGAGCACGACGATAGCATCATCAACCACGAGACCCGTTGCCAATACCAGCGCCAGCAGCGTTAGAATGTTGATGGAGAAGCCCGCCAGATACACGGCCGAGATGGTTCCGATAAGCGCGACCGGCATGGAGACGGCAGGAATCAGCGTCGCGCGGATGTCCCACAGGAACAGGTAAATGATCAGGATGATGATGAAAACAGAAGCGCCAAGCGCGATTTCCACTTCGTGCACGGCGCCGTTGATGAACTCCGCATCATCACTGGTCACACGGATATCGACACCCTGCGGCAAAGTCTTTTGCAGCTGGGCAACGGCTTCGCGAATGCCCTTGGATATATCGAGTGTATTGGACTGCGCCTGCCGGATAATGCCAAGGCCAATGCCCGTCTTGCCGTTGGCGCGTAGTGTCGACGTACCAATATCGGGACCAAGCGTCACGGTCGCGATATCCCGGATCTTGGTGCGGTCCTTGATGATGATGTTTTCGAAATCCTCAGGCGTCACAATCGGGGCCGTGGCACGAACGACAATGCTTTGCGCATTGCTGTTGATCTGGCCGGCAGGTGTATCAAAAGCCATGGTGTCGAGCGCAGTGCGCACGTTGGCGACGGTCAGACCGAGACTTGCGAGCTTGCCCTGATCAATATCAATCCGGAAAATCTTGCTGCGATTGCCATTGACCTGCACATCGGCAACGCCGGGAACCGATGCAAGCACATCTTCGATCTGGTCTTCGACCAGCACCGTCATGTCCTCGACCGCCATAGTGTCCGATGTTACCGCAAGACGCATCACCGCATCTGCATTGGCATCGGCCTTGACGATCTGCGGCGGGTCCGCCTGCTCAGGTAGCGTGTTGGTGATGCGGCTGATGGCATCGCGCATATCAGCTGCGGCAACGTTGAGATCAACTCCATCATTGAACTCTACCGTTACACGACTGGTGCCGAAGGATGAGCTTGAAGAAATGGATTTGACGCCTGATACACGCGACACGGCGCTCTCAATGGCCGCTGTCAGTTCACGATCAACGGTTTCGGCAGCCGCTGCCTCAAAGGTCGTCGTTACCGTTACAACAGGGCGATCAACATCCGGCAGTTCGCGGATATCAACACCGTAAAAGGCAGCAAGCCCGGCCACCACGATCAATACGTTCAGGACCAGCGCCAGTACAGGACGACGGATAAAAAGAGCGGTGAAATTGGAGTCGGATTGTCCGTGCGAATTGCTCACGTCGCACCTCAGCCCTGTTCGCCGACAGAAGCCAGCGGTTTTGAGCCGGAATCTGTCTGGCTGGCGGGCTGACCCTTGATCTGGACAGTACCGCCCTGACGGACCGCCTGCACGCCTTCGGCGACGATAAGGTCGCCTGGCTTGATCTCGGCATTCACAAGAACATAGGCTGTATTGCGCTGCATGATGCGCACGGAAACACGCTGCGCCTTATTATCCACGATCTTCCAGACATAGGCACCATCCGTGCCCCACTGGATCGCCAGCGGATCAACTGTCGGATAGGTTTCACCGGCAAAGCCCATGGTCACCTGAAAGGCCATGCCTTCGCGCAGCGCATCATTCGGATTGGTGATCTTGGCTTGTACCTGCAGGGTACGGCTATCAGGATCGACACGATTGTCGATGGAACTGATGGTTCCGTTGAACGTCTCACCCGGCCGAGCAACGGAGGTGGCCGTAACGGCAGCCCCAACCTTGACCGCAGGAGCAAAACGTTCCGGCACCCAGAAATCAACAAGCACATCGCTGCGATCGGCAATCGTGGCGATCTGCGTTGTTGTGGTGATGTAGTTACCCGCGCTCACTGGCAGAATGCCGACGATGCCACCAATTGGCGCTTTGATGTCACGCCGGTCCAGCGCCAGTTCCGCTTCACGCACATCAAGCCCGGCATTATCCACGGCCAGACCAGCATCGGACACCTGCACGGCGGAGACCGTATTGGTGGTGCTGAGGTTTTCAGCGCGCTTCAGTTTTGTCTGCGCGTCCTTCAACATGGTGCGTGCCTTGTCGGCGGCAATGGCTTCGGCCTCGGCGTCGAGCCGGGCAATCACATCCCCTGCCTCGACCTTGGTACCTGAGGTGACCAGAATTTCGTTCATGCGGCCAGCGGCAAATGGTGTGACGGAAACCGAGCTTTTTGCCTTGCCGGTGCCAATGGCCGACAGCTTGTCATTGATCTTGGCTTCGTCAGCGGCACGCACAACCACAATCGGCGCCGCCTGTCCGCTTCGGCCCTGTCCACCTGACGTTGCGGGCTTGTCTGCAGTCAGAACCTTGTCAACGCCCGCTTTTTTGAAGAGATTGGATGCACCTGGAAAAAAGTATAGCCACCCAGCGCCAGCAATGGCGAGGACCACAACAACCAGTACAAGCTGTTTCCAGACTTTCATACATCACTCCAAAAAGACCGGTTCCGCATGAGGCAGAGCCAGCACCACCATATTTATGATTATATCCCAAAGCGCATCCCGGCGCGAAAGGTTGATTACAACGAAGAATAAAGCGCTTTGATGTCGCCGTTAATGACAAAAGTGTGAGGTTACAAAGATTTAATGCAAGGATCGCATATCATCTGACTGCGGAATTTAGCCGGATATGACCGGTTCCGCTTGATGACCGGTTTCTGCCGTGCAACATGGCGGGCGGAAATTCCGTAAGGAGAGCATTCAATGGCGACCAAGACCGACATTGCACGGCGCGTGTTCAACCACACATGGAAACTCGATCCCATTGTCCGCAGCCTGCTGGATACGGATTTCTACAAATTGCTGATGTTGCAGATGATCTGGGGCGTTTATCCGAAAGTCGATGCGACGTTTACCCTGATCAACCGGACCACCCGTGTCCGGCTGGGAGATGAGATTGACGAGGAAGAGCTGCGCGAGCAGCTGGACCATGCGCGTACCATCCGTTTCTCCAAGAAGGAAATGATCTGGCTTGGCGGTAATACGTTCTATGGCAAGAAACAGATCTTTGAGCCCGATTTCCTTGAATGGCTGACAAATTTCCAACTGCCGGAATATGAGCTGACCAAGCGCGACGGTCAGTATGAACTGAATTTCTATGGCCCGTGGATGTACACGACCATGTGGGAAATCCCGGCGCTCACCATCATCAATGAGCTGCGCTCACGGGCGGCGATGAAGAAAATGGGCCGTTTCGAGCTTGATGTGCTCTATGCTCGCGCCAAGGCCAAGATGTGGACCAAGGTGGAGCGCCTGCGCTCCCTGCCCGACATCCGGATTTCCGATTTCGGCACGCGGCGGCGCCATTCATTCCTGTGGCAGCGCTGGTGCGTCGAAGCGCTGAAGGAAGGGATCGGTGATGCCTTTACCGGCACCAGCAATGTGCTTTTGGCCATGGATAACGATCTGGAAGCACTTGGCACCAATGCGCATGAACTGCCGATGGTTCTGGCAGCCCTCAGCCGCACGAAAGAGGAATTGCTGAAATCACCCTATAAGGTGCTGCAGGACTGGAACCGCTATTATGGCGGCAATCTGCTGATCGTCCTACCTGATGCTTTTGGAACAGCAGCCTTCCTGCGCGATGCACCGGACTGGGTCGCCGACTGGACCGGGTTCCGCCCTGACAGCGCTCCACCCATTGAGGGCGGCGAAAAAATCCTGTCCTGGTGGCGCTCAAAGGGCAAAGACCCGCGCGGCAAGCTTCTGGTGTTCTCCGATGGGCTCGATGTGGAGACCATCGAGGAGACCTACCATCACTTCAAGGGTAAAGTACGCATGAGTTTTGGTTGGGGCACCAATTTGACCAATGATTTCGAAGATTGCGCCCCGCGTTTTAATGATCAGCTCAATGCCATCTCGCTGGTCTGCAAAGTCAGTGAAGCCAATGGCCGCCCGGCGGTCAAGCTTTCCGACAATCCGAAAAAAGCTACCGGCGACAAGGCCGAGATCAAGCGCTATCTGGAATTGTTCGGGGCGGTGGATAGGGTTGAGCAGACGGTGAAGGTTTAAGCAGGGACGCTTGCATCAGCGTGGTTCGTGGTTCGACAAGCTTGTCTGTTAGAGATGGTATAATGTGAAGAGGTCCACGTACCCTTTCCCGGCACGTGGACCGATTGACAGGATGCCGTTTCGACAAGCGGACATTGCAGTCCGATGGTGAGCAAGGCCCTGTCATTCGATGACACCCGAACAGTTGCAAGGGGCACCGACCCCGTATGACAAGCCAGGGAACCTCATCATGAC
>NZ_JBFRDN010000058.1:0-15439 GCF_052113785.1 Phyllobacterium sp. TAF24
TCTCCCCCCTTGTGGGGGAGATGTCCGACAGGACAGAGGGGGGTGAAACTTGGCAAAACCCCTCACGCGTGGTTCGCCCTTCGACAGGCTCAGGAGGCTCACCAGCAACTCAGATCAAGGGCTGAAGATCAGCACGAGATAAACAAAGAAAATCATCAGATGCACCGCGCCCTCAAGCACCGTTGTGCGCAGACCGGAAAAGGTCAGCGTGCTCAGGATCAGCGTCACCGCAAGCAGGGTCATCTCGGTGGACGACAGACCGAGAATTGCCGTTTGTCCAGTGAACAGGCTGATGGCGAGCACCGCAGGCACCGTGAGACCGACGGTCGAGGTTGCCGCGCCGAGGCACAGATTGACGGCGCGTTGCAGTTCGTTGCTCGAAACCGCGCGCAGTGCCGTAATGGCTTCCGGTGTGAAGACGATCGCGGCAATCAGCAGACCGCCTAGGGCCGTTGGCGCGCCAAAGCTTTCAATGCCGTGATCGAGCAGTGAAGCAAGGCTCTTTGATAGCAGCACAATTGGCAGAATGTTCAGGATAAGCAGCAATGTGTGGCGCCCTATCGATCCCGCCGCAGGCTTTGCGTGTGGCGCTTCCACTTCGGGTGCCGTTGCCGGTAGCACTTCATCACCCTTGGGATAGACGAAGAAGCTGCGATGCCGCCCGGTCTGCAGGACGAGGAAGATCACATAAAGCGCAATGGTGAAAATCGAGAAGAATACCGATTGGACCACGGTCAGTGAGCCATTGCTGGTCGAGGTTGTGAAGTTCGGCAGGATTAGCGGAATGACCGTCAGCGGAATGATGACGATGAGATAGGAAGCCGCACCTTGCAGGTTATAACCCTGCTGGCCATGGCGCAGCCCGCCAATCAGCAAACCAAGCCCGACCACGCCGTTGAGAACGATCATCAACACTGCAAACATCGTATCGCGCCCGAGCGTCGGCGCATCGGAACTCAACATGACAGCGCTGATCAGCACCACTTCGATGATGACGATGGAGAGTGTCAGAACCAGTGTCCCGAGCGGCTCGCCCAGCAATTCCGCCAGTTCCTCTGCCTCATGCACCACGCCAAAGGCGGACCAGATGATGACACCGAACAACCAGACAAACAGAAGTGAAGCTTTCATCACCGAGCTCAGATCGGCCATCCAGCCATATCCGAAGACAAGAAAGGCACCCACGGTTGCCCAAGCTACGATTAGTCTGATCCATCCGGATATCATCGGTCCTCCTTCGTCTGGCTGAGGTATCAATTCATCTTGCCAAACCTATACAGGAATTTATTGGCAATATCGCGATTTTCTCATGCTTATCAACGATTTCGCCTGGTCGGCCAATGCCGAGGCTGCATAATCACGCCCTTATGACGCATCGCTTGCTTGTGTCTGCGGCCCGCTCTGCCTAACTTGCGGATGACGAGGAGCCTGCGGGTTCCCGCGATGGATTGCAAACACTCCAAGGAGAATGAAATGCAGCTTGGCATGATTGGGTTAGGGCGCATGGGCGCCAATATGGCGCAGCGCCTGATGAAGCGCGGCCACGCTCTCGTCGTCCACGATACCCGCGCCGAAAGCATGGCGGATCTGCAAAAGCAGGGCGCCACCGGAACAATTGTGCTTGAAGAGTTTGTCTCGCTGCTGGCCAAACCGCGCGCCATCTGGCTGATGCTGCCCGCTGCCGTTGTTGACAGCGTGATTGCCAAGCTCGTGCCGCTGCTCGACAAGGACGACATCATCATTGATGGCGGTAATTCCTATTATCATGACGATATCCGCCGGGCAGGCGAGTTGAAGACGAAGGGCCTGCATTATGTTGATGTGGGCACCAGTGGCGGCATTTTCGGGCTTGAGCGCGGCTATTGCCTGATGATCGGCGGCGAAAAGGATATTGTCGAACATCTGTCACCGGTTTTTGCCTCGCTGGCACCGGGTGGCAATGATCCCGCTGCTCCGGTTGTGGCTACGACCGGCAAAAGCACGTCGGAGTTCGGCTATCTTCACTGCGGCGCCAATGGTGCCGGGCATTTCGTCAAGATGGTGCATAACGGCATCGAATATGGGCTGATGGCGGCCTATGCGGAAGGTCTCAATATCCTGCGCAATGCGGATATCGGCCTGCGCAAACACGAGGTTGACGCGGAAACCACGCCGCTGCTCCACCCCGAACATTATCAGTACAGTTTTGATCTGCCGCAGATTGCCGAAGTCTGGCGGCGGGGCAGCGTGATCAGCTCGTGGCTGCTCGATCTGACTGCTGACGCCTTGCACGATGATCCAACCCTGTCGAATTTTCAGGGCCGTGTTTCGGATTCAGGCGAAGGTCGCTGGACCGCCATTGCAGCCATTGACGAGGCGGTTCCGACCCCGGTTCTTAGCGCTGCATTGCAGGAGCGCTTCAGTTCACGCGGCAATGCCGATTTTGCCAATAAGGTGCTTTCGGCCATGCGCAGCGAATTCGGCGGACACGTGGAAAAGCCTGCACCCCAGGGTTAGTGTTTAAAGCACCGTGCGGGCGGCCCCAAAGGCGGGCCGCTTTCGCTCGGAAATACCGTCATATGCCAGTATCTACTACCTCCAACTTTTGCTTGATACGCGCCATCGGTTGAGACTTTAACCGGAGAGCAATTGCATTGATCGACCTCAAGCTTTTGGGCGGTGGTGCCGTGTCGCCACGTATTTTGGAGATATTCATGACATCGAAACTCTTAGGTGGAGTCTTCGCGGCTATCGCATTGATGGCGCTATCCATCTCATCCCATGCATTTGCCGCCGACAAAGAGGGTTGCAAGGATTTACCGGGCATCAAGCGCTTCGAGGGTTCATCGATTGAGCTTTGCGATCATAAGAACTTTGCAGAATATACTTTGCCGACAGGAAAATGGGTCAAGAACGAAGATGACTCGGCCAAGTCTGATTTTTCCAGCAAGGAAGAGCTGGAAGGCCGCTTGACGCAGAATGCCTATTCGGTTCCTGCCGGAGCTTCGTCTGCTGAAGTGTTCCGCAACTATATGAACGATCTGCAATCTGCCGGTTACAAAGTACTATTTCAGGCAAAGCGGGAAGAGACTAATAATCTGGAGGGCGTTTTCGGCGAAATGGGTCCCGGCGGTCAGCTGTTTGGCTATAGCCCTGACCAGGCACGCTATGTCGCTGCCGTGAAGGAAGAAAACGGCGTCAAAACCTATATCGCCCTTTACGTCATCGAATTCGAGGGTGGCTACGTGCCTGAGTTCGACGCCGTCAAAGGCCAGGTCTATGTGCGTCTGGACAGCCTTCAGGTTGGCGAGCTGAAAAACCAGATGGTTCTGGTAACCGCGTCGGAGATCACCAAGGCGCTCGATACCTCGGGCAAGGTGCTGCTTTACGGCATTCACTTTGATTTCAACAAGGCATCAATCAAGCCGGAATCACGCCCGAGCCTTGATGAAATCGGTAAGTTCCTCAAGGACAAGACTGACGAAAAGCTCTCCGTGGTCGGCTACACCGACAATATCGGTGGTGCGGATTTCAACATGCAGCTGTCCAAGGCACGGGCCGACGCGGTTGTTGCGGATCTGGTCAAGACCTATGGTGTTTCGCAGAGCCGCCTCAAGGCAAGCGGTGAAGGCTTGCAGTCGCCGGTTGCATCGAACGACAATGAGGATGGACGGGCGAAGAACCGCCGTGTGGAACTTCATCGGCAGTAGAATACGCTCATGGCGTCCAATATCGGGAAAGGCGGCTCATCCAGCCGCCTTTTTCGCGTCTGTGCCAAGTATCAGTTCGGCCGCACGCTCGCTTCGCGGTTGCAATCGCCGCCGCAGGCATCAGGAGAGGCGAACTGCATGGTAAAAACCTGTCCGCCTATACCCTGGGCGAGATCCGACGAGAAGGTCAGCGGTGTACAATCCTTGACGGCGGAGATTGCCGCATCGATGAATGATTTGCGGGCCGTTGCGTCTTTGCCCGGAAAATCAATCGCAGCCGTCGTCGGCGGGCCGATCAGCGAGCCATCGCGCTTGAAGCTGAAGCGCAGTGTCACGGTTGATTTTTGTGCGCCCTGCGGTGCTGTCCAGCACGCCTGCAACGCCTTGCCGACGTCGTCCATGGTATTGAGCGGTTCGGCTGTTGCATAGGGAGTGGTGAAAAGTGTTACGGCGAGTACGAGAGATACGCGATTGAGAAGCTTTGTCATGATCCCAGTTGCTCCTTTTGAATGTCCAAAGATGGTGCACTTGAGTCCACGAACAGAATAGCACCAAAACCGCTTTCGCGGGTGCCAAAATACCGTTGCAGGAGGGGACATTATCGGGGCAATTCCCAGCATTTACTGGGTTTTCGCTATGCTCACACGAACATGTGATGGTGGGTCGCCATCTCAGGCAGTTCCCACCATCATTTTGCTTGGAAACAGGTCAGGCCGCCTTGATCGGGCGTGGTCCAACATAGAGCGATTGCGGGCGGATCAACCGGCCATGCTGGGTCTGCTCGCGGGCATGGGCAATCCAGCCCCCGACCCGGCCCATGGCAAAGACGCTGGTGAAACTTTCTCTGGGAAAGCCAAGTGTTTCCAGCAGTAGTGCCGTATAAAACTCGACATTCGTCTTGAGCGGCCGGTCCGGTTTGCGCCGCGCGAGAATACGTAAGGCCGCAGCCTCGACGCTTTCAGCCAGCTTGAAGCGGCCCGCACCGTAATTGCCCGTTCCGGCCAGCCGCCGCAGTGCCTGCATCAATGCATCGGCCCTGGGGTCGCGCACCCGGTAAATGCGGTGGCCAAAACCCATCAGCCGCTCGCCATCATCCAGTGCCTTTTCCAGCCAGCTTTCGGCATTATCAGGCGTGCCGATGGCATCCAGCATGTCGAGAACCGGGCCCGGTGCGCCGCCATGCAGCGGACCTTTGAGCGCACCGAATGCGGCAAGCACCGAGGAAACCAGCCCCGCATGGGTGGATGCAACAACGCGGGCGGCAAAGGTCGAGGCGTTCATGCCGTGGTCGCTGACAGTCACCAGATAGGTGTCGAGAGCAGCGACCTCCTGTGGTGATACGGAGCGCCCGTGCAGCATATGCAATATGTCGGCGGCATGGGTGAGCGAGCTATCAGGGGCAACCGGTGCTTGACCATTTTTCAGCCTGATGACCGCCGGTGTAAACACGGCAGGCGCCGCGATCAGGCGCAAGGCTGTGGCAAGATCATCACCGTCGGCAAACTGGGCGGTCAGGGCGCGCACAGCATCGGTAACGGGCAATTTCAGCAAAGGCGTGGCAGCGTCAGGCACTGTGCGGAAAACCTCCTGCCGGGCGAGGCCAATCTGCTGGCGCAAACCATCAGCATCAAGCTTTTCATCGAAGGCATCCGACAAAAGCAGCGCCAGCAGTTCCTCATAGGTCACGACGCCGGCCAACGCGTCCAGCGATTGGCCGCGAATGATCAATATGCCTCCAAGTCCGTCAACATCCGACAACATGGTTTCCGTGGCGACAACATCATCAAGACCGTTTTTCATGGCAAACTCCAGTTTTCGTTTCCATGGCAAGATGGTGTGCGCTATGATTGACGTCAATCTTGACGTAAATAATCAATGTGAGATCACATGGCTTGGTTGACGGCATCACAGGCATTGGCTGCTCTCGGGGTTCAGCCGCAAACCCTTTATGCCAATGTCAGCCGAGGGCGGATTCAGGCCAAACCCGATCCGCAGGACCCCCGCCGCAGCCTTTACAAGAGTGAGGACATAAAGCGCCTTGCCGGACGCAAGGCAGGTCGGCGCACGGTCGCCAACGTAGCGGCCGAGGCAATCGGCTGGGGCGATCCGGTCCTGCCATCAAGCGTCTCCACCATTGTTGATGGCCGTTTATGGTATCGGGGCAAGGATGCCGCGGAACTGGCGGCAACATCGATGCTGGAGCAGATCGCGGCCTTGCTGTGGGAGGCAGAGCATATTTCGCTGGCTCCCCCTGCCGAGACCGTGCCGACGCCAGAGCAACCACTCGAAGCCGCCCTGATCACACTTGCACGCCGCGCTGGAACGGATCTGCCTGCCTATGGCCGCTCCCGCGCTGTACTCGTGGTCGAAGCAACCACGATCTTCGGCGAAGTCGTTTCCGCTATGCTGGGCGCTGACAGGGCTGATGCAAGCCACGTTCACACGCGTCTCGCCCGTGTCTGGAAGGCACCGCAGGCGGAGGACTGCATCCGGCGGGCGCTGGTTCTGCTTGCCGATCATGAACTCAATGCATCGACCTTTGCCGCGCGGGTCGCTGCTTCCACCGGAGCCCCGCTTGCGGCAAGCATGCTCGCCGGTCTCGCCACGCTGACCGGACCTTTGCATGGGGAAGCCTATCTCAGCGTACAGGCGCTGGCCCGGACGGCGCAGACCAGTGGTGCAGGTTTTGCAATCAGGGAATTGCTGGCACAGGGCAGGGCCATCCCCGCGTTCGGGCATCCGCTCTACCCCAATGGTGATTTGCGCGCCAAGGCGTTGCTGGCTCAGTTCAAGCCGGGGGATGTTTATCAGGAGATAGGCGAGACGACGCAGATGTTGACGGGTGAGTACCCCAACATCGATTTCGCCCTTGC
The DNA here is from genome assembly GCF_052113785.1 of Phyllobacterium sp. TAF24. Lineage (NCBI taxonomy): Bacteria > Pseudomonadati > Pseudomonadota > Alphaproteobacteria > Hyphomicrobiales > Phyllobacteriaceae > Phyllobacterium > Phyllobacterium sp. TAF24. The sequence continues at coordinate 6,563 of NZ_JBFRDN010000058.1, forward strand.
TGCCATGACCGACACTTTTGATTTGCCCCCGTCAGCGCCGGTCATACTCTTTGCCATTGCCCGGTCTGTCGGCTGGATCGCCCATATTTTCGAACAGCAAACGATGAACCAGCTGATCCGCCCGCGTGCCCGTTATATCGGTCCGCCATTGACCATGTCCTGACAAGGTTCGCCCTATAGGGAAAGCTTCATGCCTTCGTGGCTGGCAACAAATCCCAGCGCTTCATAGAACCGCGCCGCATCGGGCCGGGTCTTGTCGGTGGTCAACTGCACCAGTCCGCAACCGCGCGCCCGGCATGCTTCAATAGCCCATTCAAACATGTGCCGACCAAGGCCACCGCGCCGGTGGGTTTCGGCAATCCGCACGCTTTCGATCTGCCCGCGCCACATGCCGGTGCGCGACAGGCCGGGAATGAAAGTGATCTGCGCACAGCCGACAACATCGTTATTTTCATCCGCAACAATCAGCAACTGGTTTGGATCATTGTCGATGGCTGCAAAGGCCGCGAGATAGCGAGCATTGATAGGATCGGAGATCACCTCACGCTGCTTGCCCAGCGGATCATCTGCCAGCAATGCGATAATCGCTGCCAGATCAGTGGCGGTGGCTTGGCGAATGAGAACGTCGGTCAATGCTGGCCTCCCGTTTTTGATTCGCGATAGATTACAGTCAAGATGGATTGCAAAACCAGTGTTGTGGTGGTGGGTGATGGCGCGTGATTTGTGGGGGGTGGTGGTCCGTGGTATTGGCGCGTGGTTCGTGGTTCGACAGGCTCACCATGAGGGAGAGGGATGGTGAAAGGGAGTCGAGTTCTGCACCCTTTGTGATCTGCAATATTGGCGATTAGCGTTGCATCACCCATGTCCCTCATGGTGAGCTTGTCGAACCACGCACACTGATTTTGCGTTCAACTTTAGTCTGACGTCATCAAAACTTCACACAACAGTCAAACGGCAGAGATGCACGGCACCTAATCCTTCAGGCTCGACCCACGAACTCGAACCCTCTGGTGATCCCATGCGACCAATGCTTGCCGCTCTGCTCTGCGCTTCCGTTCTCGTTCCGGCCTCAGCCCTTGCTGCCGATCAGGAATTCAAGGCGAAACTCGTTTCTCACGCCATTCTGCCCGCCAATACGATTATCAAAGCGCCTGATAATGCCCCTGAACATTTAAAGACTGCAGGCAAATTCACCACGGCGGACCGCAAGCGTGCGGAAGGTCTGGGCACTGTTCCGGGCAAGGACGGTGTGCGGTTGACTGGCCTCAGCCTGCCATTCGATGGTCAGGCAGTGCAAGGCTTTTCCGGCATCAAGGCTGTCGGCGATGGCACCTACTGGTCGCTATCCGATAATGGTTTCGGCACCAAGTTCAATTCCCCCGATGCCATGCTGATGTTGCATCATCTGGCATTCGACTGGGATAAAGGCACTGTCGAGCGCAAGGAAACCATTTTCCTGCGTGATCCGGACAAGAAAGTACCGTTCCCGATTGTCATGGAAGGCAGCGACACCCGGTATCTGACCGGTAGTGACCTCGATATTGAATCGATCCAGCCTGTTGCCGATGGTTTCTGGATCGGTGAAGAATTTGGTCCCTATCTCGTCAAGGTAACGCGTGATGGTAAAGTCACCGACGTCATTGCGACCAAGGTTGGTGACCGCGCCGTCCGCTCGCCTGACAATCCTGCGATCACGCTGCCAGCCAACCCGACGCTGAAAAACCCTGCCTTCAATCTCAAACGCTCCGGCGGTTTTGAAGGTCTGGCCCAATCGAAAGACGGCAAGAAGCTTTACGGTCTGCTCGAAGGCCCGCTGTTTGGCGATGATGGCGTCGTTGAAAAGGTCGATGGTCAGCCAGCCTTGCGCGTCATCGAGTTCGATATCGCGTCAAAGAACTGGACCGGCCGCAGCTGGCTTTATCCGCTGGCACAGGGCGGCGAGGCAATCGGCGACTTCAACATGATTGACGATACGACAGCGCTGGTGATCGAACGCGACAATGGCGCGGGCACTGCAGCCAAGGCCTGTGCTGACCCAAAGACACCAAAGCCCGATTGCTTTGACGTGCCATCCAAGGTTAAGCGCATCTACAAGATCGAAATGACCGATCAGAATGTCGGCGCCGCCGTGCGCAAGATTGGCTATATCGACCTTCTGAACATTGCTGATCCTGACAAGAAGAAGCGTCAGGGCGGCGGCGAAGGCTTTTATGATATGCCGTTCGTTACCATCGAAAATGTCGATGTGGTCGATGCTACCCACATCATCGTTGGCAATGACAACAATTTGCCATTCTCCGCGGGGCGCGCTGTCGACAAAGCTGACGACAATGAATTCGTGATCCTTGAAGTCGGTGACTTTCTGAAGGCTCGCTAAGAACAATTCGGGGCGGTCAAAACCGCCCCGAATTTTTTAAGTCATTGCCTTAAACCGCGCGCAGATTGTTTTTCGAAACGTGCTCTTCCGTATCGGCCAAAGCCAGTTCGAAGCGGTTGAAGAGTTCGTTGAGTTCCGCTTCCGTGATGATCATGGGCGGGCAGAAGGCGATGGAATCGCCGATGGCCCGCAGTACCGCGCCGTGCCCTTCAAGGAAACGCGCAAGCTGCGCACCGACGCCATGCGCCGGATCGAATGAACGCTTGGTTGTTTTATCAGCCACCAGTTCGACAGCGCCCATCAGGCCGGAATTGCGCACTTCGCCGACCAGTGGATGGTCGATGACCTTTTTCAGCCGTGCTTCGAAGGTAGGCGTCAGGCCGCGCACATAATCGACAATGTTGCGGCGCTGGTAGATCTCAATGGCTTTGACACCGAGCGCACAACCAAGCGGATGGCCGCCATAGGTGAAGCCATGGCCGAATGTGCCAATCTGGGCGCTGTGATCCACATAGGCCTGATAGACATCTTCAGGAACCAGCACGGCACCGAGCGGCGCATAGGCCGAGGTCAGCTGTTTGGCCGCCGAAATGGTTGTTGGTGTCATGCCCACGGCCTGACTGCCCCACCAATGGCCGGTACGGCCAAAGCCGTTGATGACCTCATCGGAAATGATCATGATATCGTGCTCGCGCAGGATCGGCTCGATGGCAGCGAAATAGCCGGATGGCGGCACCAGCACACCGCCCGCACCCATGACCGGCTCGGCGATGAACGCGGCAATCGTATCAGGGCCTTCGCGCTCGATCATATCACGCAGCGAATCGGCAAGGCGGGAGACGAATTCCGCTTCGCTTTCGCCTTCCTGACCGAACCGGTAATAATGCGGGCAATCCGTGTGCAGGATGCCAGCTACCGGCAGATCCCAGCCCTTGTGGTTATAGGGCAGGCCGGTCAGTGACGCGGCCATGATGGTCACACCATGATAGGCTTTGACGCGTGAGATGATCTTTTTCTTGTTCGGGCGGCCCAGCGCATTGTTGTAGTACCAGGCGAGCTTGACCTGCGTGTCATTGGCTTCCGAACCTGATGATGTGTAAAAAACCTTGGAAATCGGAACAGGCGCGATTTCCTTGAGCTTTTCGGCAAGCTCAATAGCGGGCTCCATGCCCTTGCCACCGAAGAGGTGATAATAGGGCAGGGTACGCAGTTGCTCGGTTGCCGCCTCGATCATTTCCTCGTCGCCAAAGCCAAGACCGGCGCACCACAGGCCCGACATGCCCTCGATATATTCCTTGCCCTGCGTGTCATAGATATAGACACCCTTGCCGTGGCCCATCACCAGCGGTCCCTGCTCCTGAAGCTTGTGAAGGGGCGTATAGGGATGCAGGATCGAATCGATATCGCGCTGCTGGACATTCGAAAGGGGGCGGCTGCTCGCCATTTTTTAACTCCATCTGTGAGGGATGGCGCGAGCTTAGACACAGAGCAGGCAAAGAGCAAAGCACCTTGAAAAGAAAACGCAAAATGCGCGATTATTCCGGGCGCAGGCCCTTCATCACGGCGGCATAATCCTTGCCAAGCCGGGTGAGCAGCGTGTTTTCGTCATCCTCGGCTGAAACCGTCAGGCTGGTACCGTCATTGCCGAGCATGACATAGACGATCTGGTCGACAGCACCGTCGGATACGGAAATGGCGGCAATGCGCTGCTGGTCGCCGTCCTCAGGTGCCCGGATATTGAAAAGCACTTCGCCGCTCACCAGCGCCGCAGCCTTCTGCAATGCGCCTTCGAACCCGTCGGCAACCATATCCTGTGCGCCAAGCGCCAGTTCAATTTCGACAACTTCAAGCGAAACCGCTTTGCCAGCCTCAGGCATTTTGTTCGGCCTCGTCATTTGGTTGTAAAAGCGATTTGTTACCCGCCTTCTGTTTCCTGCCCTGAATCACAAGAGTGATGATGTCAGCTATGTGACAGCCGATCTACTCATAAAGTGTAAACGGTTGAGATGGTTCGATGGGTTCGTGGTTCGACAAGCTCACCATGAGGGTTCGACAAGCTCACCATAAGGGAGAGCGGAGTGCGCAGGGAGCCAAGTTCTGCAACGTTGACGATTATCGTTGCATCCACACTCTCCCTCATGGTGAGCCTGTCGAACCACGAACCACGAACCACGAACCACGCATACCTTGCAGCTTATCAATTGTACCCGGCTCGACAGGCTTGTCTCATGGCGAATTTGCGATTAGCTGTTTGCACCAGCCACTGACCAGCAATGCCAGGACTCCATGCGACACCACATTCGACGCCGCCAATCGATTTCCGCCAAATGGTCGGTGCGGATCGCGTTTTTGTCGGCAATCCTGTTTGTCCTGTCGGCGCTCGGACACCGGTTTGAGCGGATTGAGACGCCGGAGTTTCTCTGGCTGCTCGCCATTGTTGCCGGGTTGGCGCTTCTGGCACTTCTTCTGAGCATCAAGGGTTTCACCAGCCTGTGGCGGCGTGGTGATCGGGGTGGGCCATCGGCTTTTTGGGGCGCAGTGATCGCGCTCATCGTGCTTGGCCCCTTCATCACGACAGTCTATCAGGCAATGACCTTGCCAGCGATTTATGATGTTTCCACCGATCTGACCGACCCGCCTGTTTTGTTTGCCCTTGCCGGTCAGAGGACGGATCAGATGAACCCACTGATTAATGATCCGCACAGCCGCGCATTGCAGGCCAGTGCCTATCCCGGTGTGACGGGGCGCCGTTATGAGGGGTCGCCGGATCGCATTCTGGATGCCGTGGTGTCGGTTATTGCCGATGATGGCTGGACCATCACCGAACAAAAGGGTGTGCCCGGCGATGATGAGGAAATTCTGGTTGAAATCGTGGCGCGAACCTGGCTGCTCGGCTTCACCAGCGATGTGGTGATCCGTTTGAGCGATGAAGGCGAGACCACCTATGTCGATATGCGCTCCGTTTCACGCTACGGCATTCACGACCTCGGTGAGAATGCCGACCGTATCATGCAGTTCATGACGGCGCTCGACACGCAGATCCAAAGCGCGCAACCCGAAGAAGACACCACTCAGCCCGCCCAGTAGACACCATCGATGGAAGGGTTGCCTTCCGTGTGCACCTTGCCGCGCGCCACAAGGTCTTCAAGATGGGCGAGCACCGAAAGCCCGGCAGCGCCGTGCAGACGCGGATCGGTTTCCCGGTAGATCACCTTGACCATGGCGGCAATGGTGCGGTCGCCCTGTTTGATCCGCTCCAGAACCGCGCGCTCGCGCATCTTGCGATGGGCTTTCAGGCCGCGCACAAACGTTTTTGGTTTGGTCACAGCGCCGCCATGGCCGGGCAGATAAACCCGGTCATGCCGCTCCAGCAGCCGGTCGAGCGAAGCCATATAATCAGACATCGAACCATCGGGCGGCGCGACAATTGACGTGGCCCAAGCCATCACATGGTCGGCAGAAAACAGAATATCCGTTCCCACCAGCCCGAAAACCACATGGTTTGCCGTGTGGCCGGGTGTATGAATGGTTTGCAAGGCCCATCCATCACCCTCAATGACCGAATTATCCGTAGCCACGATGTCAGGCACAAAATCATAATCACCGCTGGCATCGAGCAGATTGACCTCGCCGGTATAAAGAGGACGGGCAGGGCGGTGGGGCCCTTCGGCTACCAGCTTTGCGCCGAGTTCATCTTTCAACACCATAGCGAGCGGCGAATGATCCCGGTGCGTATGGCTGACGAAAATATGGCTGACGGGACGTCCGCCAATCGCCCGCAGCAAGGTAGCATGATGCGCGTCGTCAATCGGACCGGGATCAATCAGCGCCAGAGTATTGCGGCCGATCAGATAGCTATTGGTGCCATAAAAGGTGAAGGGGCTGGGATTATTGACCGTGATGCGCTTGATATCAGGCGCAATCTCAACCGCCTCGCCATAATGCGGCGCAAAAGAACTGTCGAAAACGAGGGACATGGGGTTATGCAGGCCTTTATGGGACTTCAGATGTATTGCGAAGCGGCGTCATCCCCAATATACCCTTTTCAACGCGTGGTGAAAGCCGATCCGGAGGATAGAAAATGACAACTGCCCAGACCCGTTCCCTTGCCGAAACATTTCAGCCGGAAGGCCAGCTTGCCAAAGCCGTCTGGTACGTCTCGCTTGCCCTCGTCGGCACGGCGCTGATGACCCTTGCGGCCAAGACCAAGGTCGACATGGTTTTCGTCAATGTGACGATGCAGACCTTTGCAGTCTTCGCCATTTCCGCAGCTTTCGGCTCACGTCTCGCAGTTGCCACCATGGCGCTTTATCTCCTTGAGGGCGCGCTCGGCATGCCTGTGTTCACGGGAACGCCGGAAAAGGGCATTGGCCTCGCCTATATGGTCAGCACCACAGGTGGTTATCTGATCTCCTATCTCGCCGCAGCCTGGGTCGTTGGCCGTGCCGCTGACAAGGGTTTTGCCCGCAACCCTGTTGTTATGGGCCTTGCCATGCTCGCCGGTGAAGCCATCATCTTGAGCCTCGGCTTCCTCTGGTTGGCCTACCTGCTCGGCTTCGAAAAGGCTTTTGCCTTTGGTGTTGGCCCGTTCATCGTTGCCGATATCCTGAAGGTTGCTCTGGCCGCCGCTATCGTTCCGGCCGTCGGCTCGCTGCTCAAGCGCCGCTGATTTTATTGTATTGTCTGGCACCCCCCTCTGCCCTGTCGGGCATCTCCCCCACAAGGGGAGAGATCACATTGGCATAAACGCCTTTGCACAACAGGAACAGTTTCAGATTGTGCAAAGACGGCATTGAAGGCTGATCTCCCCCCTTGTAGGGGAGATGCCCGACAGGGCAGAGGGGGGTGCTGCACCATATCCTGCCACATTGTGGAGAGGCCKTCCTTGTCAGACTATCCCCGCGATCTCATCGGCTTTGGCCGCGATACACCCGACCCAAAATGGCCCGGCAATGCCCGGATCGCCGTGCAGTTCGTGATCAATTACGAGGAGGGCGGTGAGAGCTGCATTCTCGACAATGATCCGGCATCGGAAAATCTGCTCTCGGAGATTGTTGGCGCGGCGGCATGGCCCGGCCAGCGCAATCTCAACATGGAATCCATTTATGAATATGGCTCGCGCGCCGGTTTCTGGCGGTTGTGGCGTATTTTTACCCGCCGGAACCTGCCAGTCACGGTTTACGGTGTGACGCTGGCCATGGCGCGCAACCCCGAAGCGGTTGCTGCGATGAAGGAAGCCGATTGGGAAATCGCCAGCCACGGCTTGCGTTGGCTGGAATACAAGGATTTCCCCGAGGAGATCGAACGCCAGCATATTCTGGAGGCTGTCCGCCTGCATACGGAAATCACCGGCTCGCGCCCGCTCGGTATCTATCAGGGCAAGCCCTCGGACAATACGCTGAAGATCGTCATGGAAGAGGGCGGGTTCGTCTATTCTGCCGATAGCTATGCGGACGAGCTGCCCTATTGGGTCAAGGGGCCAAAGGGGCCGCACCTGATCGTGCCCTATACGCTCGACGCCAATGATATGCGTTTTGCCACGCCACAGGGCTTCAACACGGGCGATCAGTTTTTCACCTATCTCAAGGACACGTTCGATGTGCTCTATCGCGAAGGGCAGGAGGGCGCGGCAAAGATGATGTCCATTGGCCTGCATTGCCGCCTTGTCGGACGTCCGGGACGCGCGGCAGCGCTGGAGCGGTTTCTTGATTATGTGCAGGGGCATGCGGGCGCGTGGGTGACGCGGCGCATCGATATTGCGCGCCATTGGCACGAACATCACCATCCGGATAATGCCGCATGACCATTATTCCGCTTGTCGTGCAGCCGCTGACCCGTGCGGCATTCAAACCCTTTGGCGATGTCATCGAAACGGATGGCGCGGAGATGCGCCTCATCAACAATGGCACCACACAGCGCTTTCACGATCTCGCCAACGTGGATGTAACGGGCGAAGATGCGCGGGTTCTCATCAATATTTTTCGCGGGCAGGCATTCGCGCCGCCCATCGATATCGTGATGCTCGAACGCCATCCGCTGGGCAGTCAGGCATTCTATCMGCTGCAAAACCGGCCATTCCTGCTTGTCGTGGCTAAGGATGATGCAGGCCGCCCCGGCGCTCCGGTCGCGTTTCTCGCGGGAGGGAATCAGGGCGTCAATTACAGCCGCAATGTCTGGCACCACCCGCTGATTTCGCTGGAAGACACGTCAGACTTTCTCGTGGTGGATCGCGGTGGGGCGGGGGATAATCTGGAAGAGTATTTCTTCGCGGATGTGATGTATCGGGTTGAGTCAGTCTGATCTGCATCAATATTGTGTGTGGTGTGCGTGGTTCGTGGTTCGACAAGCTTGTCTGTTAGAGATGGTATAATGTGAAGAGGTCCACGTACCCTTTCCCGGCACGTGGACCGATTGACAGGATGCCGTTTCGACAAGCGGACATTGCAGTCCGATGGTGAGCAAGGCCCTGTCATTCGATGACACCCGAACAGTTGCAAGGG
>NZ_JBFRDN010000059.1:0-13015 GCF_052113785.1 Phyllobacterium sp. TAF24
GAGAGCTTCCTTTAGGGCGCATTCAGCAACCGCCAGCGGCGCCCCGCCCTCGTTGTGTCGGTATATAGACCCCCACCACCAAAACTGTCAACACGCCTTTCCCAAAAAAACGCACAAATCTAAACTTTCTCAAGCCAGCACAACCAACCCTGGGGATAACCAAAACCAACAAACAACCAGAACCCAATAAATACGGGCGGTGCACCGCACCGCCCGTCAAAAACAGATCCGTCATAAAGAGCGAGAAAGCTGACTTCAGGCCAGCGTGTAAGCCGTCTTTACGGTCGTATAGAATTCAGCAGCATATTTGCCCTGCTCGCGCGAACCATAGCTTGAGCCCTTGCGCCCACCGAACGGCACATGGAAATCCACACCGGCTGTTGGCAGATTGACCATCACCATGCCAGCCTCGGCATTGCGTTTGAAATGCGTTGCATGTTTGAGGCTTGTCGTGGCGATGCCCGATGACAGGCCGAACTGCGTATCATTGGCCGTATGCAATGCCTCTTCATAATCCTTGACCCGGATGACACTGGCCACGGGACCAAATATCTCCTCGCGCGAAATCCGCATCTGGTTGGTGGCTTCGGTGAACAATGCTGGCTGCAGATAGAAGCCGGGATTATCACGGGTCAGCCGCTCGCCGCCAAAAGCCAGCTTCGCGCCTTCACTCTGGCCAATGGCAATATAGTCTTCATCCTGCTTCAGCTGGCTCTGATCAACCACCGGGCCGATATGGGTTCCAGCCTTCAGCGCATCGTCAACGATGACACCCTTCAGACGCTCGGTCGCCGCAGCAACGAAGCGGTCGTGAATGCCTTCAGTGACAATAATACGCGAGGACGCCGTGCAGCGCTGACCTGTCGAGAAGAAGGCGCTGTTAACGGCTGCTTCGACGGCGACGTTCAAATCCGCATCGTCAAGCACAACGAATGGGTTCTTGCCGCCCATCTCCAGCTGGAACTTGCGCATATGTTCAATGGAGGCAGCGGCAACGCGTTTGCCCGTGCCAACCGAACCGGTGAAGGTGATGGCATTCACATCAGCACTATCGAGAATGGTCTGACCAACCACCGACCCCTTGCCCATGACAAGGTTGAGCACACCTTTTGGCAGACCGGCGCGGTGCAATATGTCGACAATCGCCCAGGAGCAGCCCGGCACCAGATCAGCTGGCTTGAACACGACCGTATTGCCATAGGCCAATGCTGGAGCAATCTTCCAGGCGGGAATGGCGATGGGAAAATTCCATGGGGTGATAATGCCGACAACCCCAATTGGCTCACGGGTAATTTCAACACCGATATTCGGGCGCGCGCTCGGCAGGACCTCACCCGCCAGACGCAGAACTTCTCCGGCGAAGAAATCAAAGATTTGAGCAGCGCGCACTGTCTCGCCGATACCTTCGGCCAATGTCTTGCCTTCTTCGCGTGACAACAGGCGACCGATTTCATCCTTGCGGGCGGTGATCTCGTCGGCGGTCTTGCGCAGGATCGCATGGCGCTCAAGAATGCCGGAGCGTGACCATGCCGGGAAAGCTCCCTTCGCCGCCGCTATGGCATTCAACGTGTCTTCGGCCGTTGCCCGTGCATATTCACCGACGATATCATTGGTATTGGAAGGATTGATGTTGGCAATGGCGTCGCCGCCGGTCCAAGCGCCATCGATCAGATTCTGGTGCAATGTCATGATTCTTTCTGTCCTTCCTGATGACGGCACAGGATCGCCGTCACGATGCGGCCCTTGTCAGGCCTTCTCCCGAAACTCTCGCTCCAAACAAACCCTCGGCGATACGCTCGAAAGCATCAACGCTCTATCAAAGGGGAAGTGTCGCCGGACCTTAGCATAGGCAAAAGCGGTTTCAACGAACATTTGGGAACATTTGCCTCATTCCGGACGCGAATGTCAGTCGAAGGCCAATTGCACCTTCATCGAACGGCTGCGATCCCCCGCCGTCTCAAATGCCTTGACCGCTTCATCGAGCTTGAAAATCCCCGTCAGCAGCGGCTTCACATCGACCACTTTCCGGCTGATGAGATCAACGGCCAGCGCAAACTCCTCATGGAAGCGGAAAGAACCACGCAGGTCGATTTCCTTGGAAACGATCATGTTCTGCGGAATGGAGATGTCACCGCCAAGACCAAGCTGCATGAGAATGCCGCGCGGCCGCAAGACTTCCAGCCCGGCGCGTAGCGCCCGTTCATTGCCGGATGCTTCGAACATTACATCAAATGAGCCTTTGTTGGCGGAATAGGCGGCAAGTTGTTCCGGATATTCGGCGACATTGATGGTTCGGTCGGCGCCAACTTCCCTCGCCTTCACCAGAACTGCATCCATGACATCGGTTGCAACAATCTCCTGTGCGCCGTGCGCCCGTGCAGCCAAAATGGTCAAAGCACCGATGGGACCACAGCCCGTAACAAGAACCCGCTTGCCGAGCAACGACCCAGCTCGGTTGACTGCATGGAGGGTCACGGCGAACGGCTCAGCAAATGCTGCTTCATTGATGGAGACACCGTCTGCCACCTTGTGACATTGCCATGCCTCGGCAATCAGCCGCTGGCGGAATGCGCCCTGAATATGCGGCATAGGCATCGCACTGCCGTAAAAGCGCATGTTAAGACAATGGTTCTGCAGCCCTTTAAGACAATAGTCGCAATGATTGCAGGGCCGGCTGGGCGATACGGCAACACGATCACCGATGGCAAGCCCGCTCACGCCGGCTCCCAAAGCCAGAATAGTTCCGGCAATTTCGTGGCCAAGAATCATCGGCTCGCGCAGCCGGATCGTGCCGAACCCGCCATGATTATAGTAATGCAGATCCGAGCCGCATATGCCGCCTGCCTCAATGGCAATATCCACCTGCCCGGCTTCAGGCGCACCCGGATCACGTTCTTCGATACGCAAATCTTTCGCGGCGTGGATGACGACGGCCTTCATGCATTCCTCCCTTGCGCATCCCGCACCCAGACGACATTGTCGCGGGTAGGCGAAGCGCTTTGACACACTGATACTTGCATATGTTATCGATAACATTTATGTCAAGCGGAGAAGAAGCGACAGCTTTCGCGAGTCGAATTTCCGCAAAACCGGAGGAAAGAAAGAATGGCCTATCCATTGTTCAGCCTTGAGGGGAAACGTGCCCTCATCACAGGATCAAGCCAGGGCATCGGCTTTGCCCTCGCAAAAGGTCTGGCTGAACATGGGGCGGAAATCATCATCAATGGCCGCGATGAAACCAAGGTGGATGCAGCGGTCACTGAGCTGAAAGCTGCCGGTCACAAAGCCCACGCAGCCGCGTTTGACGTGACCAATATTGACAGCGTCAAAGTCGGCGTGGACAAGATCGAAGCTGAGATTGGCGCTATCGATATTCTCTTTAACAATGCCGGGATGCAGTTTCGCGCCCCGCTCGAGGATTTCCCTGAGGACAAGTGGCAGCTGCTGTTGCAGACCAATATATCAAGTGTCTTCTATACGGGGCAAAGTGTGGCAAAGCATATGATCAAACGCGGACGGGGCAAGATTATCAATATTGCATCGGTGCAAAGCGAACTGGCGCGTCCGTCCATCGCGCCCTATACGGCAACCAAGGGCGCTGTCCGCAATCTCACCCGCGGCATGTGCACGGACTGGGCAAAATATGGTTTGCAGATCAACGCCATCGCACCCGGCTATTTCAAGACACCGCTCAATCAGGCCCTTATCGATAATCCTGAATTCTCCGGCTGGCTGGAAAAGCGCACGCCAGCGGGTCGCTGGGGCAATGTCGAAGAATTGGTGGGAGCAGCCGTATTCCTTGCCAGCGATGCCTCATCCTTCGTCAATGGCCAGGTCATCCACGTCGATGGCGGAATCACGGCGTCCGTATGATCCGGCTCATCGTCATGGGAGTGAGTGGCTCCGGTAAATCTTCGATCGGCGAAGGAATAGCGGCCGCATTGTCCCTGCCCTTCATTGAAGGCGACGTTCTGCATCCCGAAAGCAATGTGAAGAAAATGTCGGCGGGCATTCCGCTGACCGACGATGATCGCTGGCCATGGCTCGACAAAATTGGTGCGGAACTTGCCAAAGCCGAGAAGGGTGTCATCGTTTCCTGTTCGGCGCTAAAAAAGAGCTATCGTGACCGGTTGCGCCGGGAAGCTGGCGGAGCGCTCGCCTTTGTCTTTCTCGATGGCACCCTTGAGGTTCTGCGTGACCATATGGGGAAGCGCACCGGGCACTTCATGCCGCTGTCCATGCTGGACAGCCAGCTGGCGACGCTGGAATCACCGAAGGGCGAGCCACTGGTTTTCACGCAAGACGTCGCCCATCCAATCAAGCAGATTGTTGATGCCAGCGTGCAATGGCTGCAAGCACAGGATCTCTAACGCTCGTCGGAAAAACCATCCAGCAGCCGCATCATTTCGGCCGAATCGCGTGGACCCAATCCGGCTGCACAGAGCAGCCGGTGAATTTCGACCACCTGTCCGGTCATCGGCAAAGGCGTCTTTGTCTTCAAGGCAAAGGCCTGCAGAGAGTCGAGATCCTTCAGCATGTTATCGATGCGCCCGGTCGGCGTATAATCCCGGGCGGCAAATTTCGCCATAAACTCCTGCATGATCCGGTTGTCGGCGCGCCCGCCTGCCAACGCCTGTGGGATGATGGCGGGATCAACGCCGCCCGCTTCCGCAAGCTTGACCGCCTCGGCAACGGCCTGAAACGCCACGGCGCAAAACAGCTGGTTGATCAGCTTGGTGGTCTGCCCCGCGCCGCTTGGTCCCATCAATGTGTAGTTGGCGCAAAGGTGCTGCATCACGGTCCGTCCGCGTTCGAAATCGGCAGCATCACCGCCCGCCATAACCGTTAATCGCCCCGCAAGCGCACCGGGAACACCGCCGGATAGCGGGCAATCCAGCCATTTCATCCCGGTTTGCTCCGCAAGCTTTGCCGCCATCTCAGCGGTTTCCTTCGGGTCGATCGACGACATATCGATCAGCAATTTGTCGGCTGTGGCCGCAGCAGCCACCCCGTCCGAGCCGAAGACCACAGCGCGGACAATATCGGCATGATTCAGACTGAGAATAACAAAATTGCTCTTGGCGGTAGCATCCGCAGCCGAACTTGCAGCAATTGCACCTTTGGCCAAAAGCGCCGCAACCTTTTGCGCATCAACATCAAACACAGTCACCGCGTGGCCGGTCTCGATTAGCCGCGTTGCAATTGCCGCGCCCATGAACCCGGCACCAATAACAGCAACTGTGGATGCGTCAGCCATTTTCTATTCCTCGTGTGTCGGAACGTCAGTTAAACAACCGCTGCAGGCAGTGGCTTGCCAGAAAATTGCGCTTCCAGATTGGCCAGCACGAGATCAGCCATGGCGCGGCGCGTCTCGTGGGTCGCACTTGCGATATGCGGCGACACAACAACATTCTTCATGCCTATCAGGGCTTCCGGTACGCGCGGTTCGTCCTCGAACACATCAAGGCCCGCACCGGAAATCGATCCGCCCTGCAGCGCAGCAATCAAAGCCGCTTCATCCACGAGAGAGCCACGGGCGATATTGATCAGGCTGCCATTGGGGCCAAGTGCCTTCAGCACATCCGTGTTGACCACATGCTTTGTCTCCGCCGAGGCCGCCGCCGCAATGACAAGCACATCGCAATTGGCTGCAAGCTCGTTGATATCAGGATAAAACGTGTAGGGAACATCGAGCTTCCGGCGGCCAGAATAGGAGATTTTCCCGTCAAAGGCTTGCAGTCGCGTGGCAATGGCCTGACCAATACGGCCAAGCCCGAAGATGCCATAGCGCCTTCCGGTTACCCGGTGCCCCAGACCAAGTTCGCCCTTTGGCCAATTGCCAGCCCGCACATGATTGTCGGCAAGCACAAGCTGGCGCGCCAGGGCGATGATCAAGCCAAGGGCCAGATCGGCAACATCAGCCGTCAGCACATCAGGCGTGTTGGCGACGCGATAGCCGCGCTTGCGCGCCTCGTTCAGATCAATCTTGTCATAGCCGACACCATTGATCGAAATGATTTCGAGTTTTGGCAATTGGGCCGCAAGTTCCATCGGAATCCCGATATGCCCGCCAGTGACCACGCCGCGAATCTTGTCCGCATGGGATTTGAGAAATCCCGGCTGATCTTTCATCTCGAACCAACGATGAACGCTATAGCGCTTGGCCAAATCTGCTTCGAGGGCTGGCATGACAGGACAGAGTTGCAGAATATCAATCGACATGATCACGAGATTCCTGATTGGTTATTTCACTTAACATCGGCTTTGACGAACTGGCGCAGCTCTGGCGTTTGCGGATCGCTGAAGAGTTGCTTTGATAAGCCTTCTTCCCAGATCTTGCCCTGATGCATGAAGATGGTCTTTGTCGCGACCCGCCGGGCAAACGCCATTTCGTGGGTGACAAGAATCATCGTCATGCCGTCACGCGCAAGCTGTTCCATGACGTTGAGCACTTCTTCGGTCAATTCAGGATCAAGCGCCGATGTCACTTCATCAAAGAGCATTACCTTTGGCTGCATGGCGAGCGAACGGGCAATGGCAACGCGCTGCTGTTGACCGCCGGAAAGCTCGTCTGGATAGGCATCGAATTTTTCCGATAGACCAACCAGTTTCAGCACCCGCTCCGCCGTTTCGCGGGTCTGCGCCTTGGCCACATTCTTCACGATCTTTGGCGCCAGCATGATGTTCTCGCCGACACTCAGATGCGGGAAAAGATTATAGCTCTGGAAAACAATGCCAACATCCGTCCGCAACGCCCGCAACTGTTTGGGATCGCTGCTCACCGTATGGCCGGCAATCTCGATACGGCCGGAATTGATTTTTTCCAGCCCGTTGATGCAGCGGAGCAGCGTGCTCTTGCCCGAACCCGACCGGCCAATCAGCGCGATGACCTCGCCGCGCTCGACGGTCAGCGAGACGCCTTTGAGGACTTCGACCATGCCGAAGCTTTTGTGGACATTTTCAACGATGACTTCTGGCATGGAGTCTCCTTTCCAGCCAACGTGATAGCTGGGACAGCGGATAACAGACGACGAAGTAAAGAGCCGCGACCGCGATGAAAACGCGGAATGGCTGGAACGTCGCGTTGTTGATGAGTTGGCCCGCACGGGCGAGTTCAACAAAACCAATGATCGAGGTGATCGAGGTGTTCTTGACCACCTGCACGGCAAAGCCAACGGTCGAGGGCAACGAGATGCGCAGTGCCTGCGGCAGAATCACATAACGATATTGCTGCGTCCGCGTCATCGCCAGCGATTCTGACGCCTCCCATTGCTGCTTGGGCACCGACTGGATGCAACCACGCCAGATTTCGGCGAGATAGCCCGATGCATAGATCGTCATCGAAGCGCCCGCTGCCACCAGAGGTGGTAATTGCAGACCGGCAAGACTTAGACCGTAATAGGACAGGAACAGGATCATCAGCACCGGAATGCCCTGAATGATCTGGATATAGGTCGCCGCAACAATCCGCAGCCACTTATGCGTGGAGGTACGAGCGAGTGCGATGAAGAAGCCGACAATGCCGCCGCCGCTGAGCGCGATGATGGTAAGGACAACAGTCCATAGCAGTGCGGAAACAAGAAAGCCGAATTCGCTGAAACCAAAAGTACGGAGAATCATGTCTGCACCTCCGGAAGAGCGACAGCTGTTCGCCGCGCCACCCGGCGACCAAACAACCACAATCCGATCATGGCGAGCACCCCGCGCAGGGCGAGCGCCAATGCCAGATAAATCAGTGTGACGACGATATAGACTTCGAATGAACGGAAGCTTTGCGACTCGACAAAGGCTGCCGATGCCGCAAGTTCATTGGTCGAAATGGCCGAGCAAACCGAAGAAGCCAGCATCATCAGCACGAACTGGCTGCACAGCGCCGGATAGACTTTCGCAATCGCTGGCATGATGATGACATGCCGGTAAATCTGCAACCGGGTGAAACCGAGCGCCTCGCCCGCTTCAATCTGCGACTTGTGAATCGATTCGATCCCGGCGCGAATGATTTCGGTCGAATAGGCAGCCAGATTGATTGTCATGCCGATCAAGGCCGCCGTCACCGCACTGACGCGAATTCCCAGCCCCGGCATACCGAAATAGACGATGAAAAGCTGCACCAGAAACGGTGTGTTACGAATGATCTCGACATAGGCATCAACAAGAATACGGCCGATGCCCGGCTTCATCGAACGAACAGATGCCAGCACGATACCACAGGCGCAACCAAGGATGATCGAAGCAACAGACAGCTTGATCGTCATCCATATGCCGGCAAGAATCTCATTCTGATATTGGGCGATCACGCCAAACTGGAAGGTGTAGGACATCTCCGGCCTCCGTGAGGGATTGCACCGGGCAGACTTTGCCCGGCGAATCGATTGAGCAGCGGATCAGAAGGATGGCAGCTGCGGCATTGGCTGACCGGTCCACTTGACGGAAATTGCATCAAGTTCGCCGGAGTTCTTCATGAGGTAAATGGCCGTGTTGAGCCATTGACGCATCTCGAAATCCTGCAGCGTAGTCGCCATGGAATTGCCCTGACGGAAGAACGTGAAGCCGACCTGCAAACCCGCATCAGGCAGTTGCTTTATGACTGCATCCGCAACAGTGGAAGGCAAGGCAACCGCATCGACCTGCCCGGCAATCAATGCCTGTGCCGTGGTCGAATCATCTTCGTAAACCACAAGCTCAAGCCCCGGCACGGCAACCTTCCGCAAAGCGGCTTCCTGTGACGAGCCGCGATTGACCGCGACGCGCTTGCCGCCGAGTTCTGACAACGCGCCGAATTTCTGGTCCTTGCCCGAAACAATCACCATGTTGAATGCACTATAAGGTTGGGTAAACATCACTGTTTTGGCGCGTTCACCCGTTGGCGCAAGCGTCGCGACAAGGAAATCGACCTTGCCTGTTTGCAGTGCCGGAATGCGCGACGGCGGCGTCAGCGGAACCAGTTCAGCCTTTACACCGAGGTAACCGGCAATCAGATTGGCGACGTCAACGTCATATCCGGTTGGATTACCCTTCTCGTCCACCATGCCCATGGGCGGCGCGCCTGTCAGCACGCCGATTCGCACAGTGCCGCGCGACGTGATGTCATTCAGTGTGACCGCATTGGCATCAACAGCTGAAAACAGACCCGCAGCGGCAACGCCGACAGCAGCGACCATCACCCGCAATGATTTTGAAATACCCATTATAGCCTCCTCCACTTGTATCAAGATTCCGGCAGTACCTCCCGAGCACGCCACCTGAATTCAATTTCATTTGTTCTCGATAACACTCCCATCAGCGCCATGCTTTAGAAATGCTGCCGTCCGATTGCGGTACCAAAACTGGCATTAAATCGCCAAAGAAGCACTGCATTCAAACCAGTCTGCAACAGCCCACGAAATTTGCTGCTTGTGTTTCCAATGAAGCATGTTATCGATAACATTACAAGTGGCAACCCTAAAATGCCGCGCTCTTATCACCGGAGGAGGATTGATGTTCACCCGTTCGGCCATCTTTGAAGGCAAGATTCACGCAGGTCAGGAAGAGGCGTTTTTCCGGATGGTCGAGGAGCAATTGCTGCCCATTTGGAAGCGCATGCCGAATGCCCAGGCAGTGCGTGTGATGCGTATGATTGATTCGGACCCCGATTCGCCTGACATCGCCATGGTACAGGAAGTCGACTACCCGACGATGGAAGCCGTCAAAGAAGCATTGGCCTCGCCCGTCCGCTTGGAAGGGCGTGTTATCACCGATGAAATGATGCGTATGTTCGATGGCCGTTTTTACCATGTGGTTTACAACAGGATCGCCCCGAAGTAACTGATTCGGAACAGACAGGACCGATACGTGCCGCCATCCTCGCCAAAAGCCACCATGCACGACGTCTCCCGCCTCGCCGGCGTGTCGAAGATGACTGTCTCGCGCGTGCTTGCGGACCCCGACCTTGTTTCCGAATCAACGCGAAACAAGGTGATGAAGGCCATCGAGCAGTTGAGCTACGTACCCGACCGGGTTGCAGGCAGCCTTTCATCCCGGCGCACCAATTTTATCACGGCAATTCTCCCTACCCTGACAAATTCCAATTTCGCCGATACGGCTCAGGGTCTTGCCGAGGCGATGCGGCCCGCCGATTACCAACTGCTTATCGGCTACACCATGTACCGGCTTGAGGAAGAAGAGCGAATCATCCGCGCCATGCTGGCTCGCCGCCCCGACGCGATCGTGGTTGCCGGAACGACCCACACCAAGGCAGCAAACGAAATGATGCTGCGTGCCGGAATTCCAATCGTCGAAATCTGGGATACGCCTGAACATCCGATTGACCATGCGGTTGGTTTTTCCAACTATGAGGTCGGGCGGGCGGCGGCGCTGCACCTTCTGGCCCTTGGGCACCGGCGAATCGGCGCGCTCGGTTCAAGAATGGACAGCGACGCCAAGGATTTGCGCGGCGAATCACGCCTTGCGGGCTTCACCTCCGTGTTGCGGGAAGCTGGCCTTGGCGATGAATTGGTGATTCGCGAGGGCCTGGCGCCCGTTTCCTACGATCATGGCGCGCTTACACTTGGTGTTTTGCTCGAACGCGCACCTGATGTGGAAGCCGTTTTCGCCGTTTCCGATATTTCTGCCGTTGGCGCATTGATGGAATGTCACCGCCGCGGCATTAAAGTACCTGACGATCTGTCGCTGATGGGCTTTGGCGATTTCGATATCGCCCGGCAATGCGTTCCCGCCATCACAACGATTCGCATTGATGCGGAATTGATTGGCCGGAAAACTGGGGAATTGCTTCTGCAGGTTCTCGACCATAGTGCCGATGCAGCCAATTCTCCCGCATCAGCCATCAATGTGGGCTTCGAACTGGTTACAAGGCAAACAACAGCTCTTTCAAAAAAGCAGTTGTAGACACGGAAACAGAATCCGAAAGGGATTTACTCTTGCCCTGTTCGCAAGGAATCACGCAGCAATTGAAAGCCGTTGATCAAGCTCAGCCAAATCACCGATGAACCAAAGGCTTCGGCCACGATTTGTCTCATAGACAAAGTCTCGCAATGCCGTGCTTTCATTGGTCCAAGCGGAGA
The DNA here is from genome assembly GCF_052113785.1 of Phyllobacterium sp. TAF24. Classification (NCBI taxonomy): domain Bacteria; kingdom Pseudomonadati; phylum Pseudomonadota; class Alphaproteobacteria; order Hyphomicrobiales; family Phyllobacteriaceae; genus Phyllobacterium; species Phyllobacterium sp. TAF24. The sequence continues at coordinate 11,064 of NZ_JBFRDN010000059.1, forward strand.
TGTCCCCGAGAATTGCCAGGCGAACCTGATAGTTGACGAACTTCTGGATGACCTCCCCCGCGATACGTGTTTTGAGATCAAGAAAATCTTCGCCCAATCGTTCAACCGGAATGACCGCAAGGGTTGCCTGCTGTGCCCAAACCGCACTCAGAAATGCATTCGCATCCCGCTCCCCGGCAAGCTTGTCGCCCTTAGCGTCAAATACAAAAACGCGAACGCCGTGAATCTCGATCACCTGATCAGTCATAAGTAGAGTTTCCTGTAGAAATGACATCTGCTCTAAGAAAAATATAATTGGCAAGACAGCCAGTAATCAAATTGCAGGAGAAGAGAATGTGCAACTCCGAAACGATGGTTGATGATACCAATCAACACGCCGCCGGATTCGCAATCAGAAGTTTGGAAGATTCTGATTTTGATCAGATCGCACAAATGAATAAAGAGCTCATTGAAGATGAAGGGCACATGTAGTGACATGCCAAGTGTGGCGCAAAAAAATCCATCCGGAGCCCTCACCCTCAAAATGCCGACATCCGCACAATCGATCCTAATTACCACCATATTGACTACTAATTAACACCATATATATTCCTGATTGCCACCAATCGGGGATCAGCATGTACAAGCGTTTTGTCGAGCAACGAGCAGAAGAGGCCTTGTCAGATACGCCCGTGGTTTTGATTGTCGGCCCCCGTCGCGCGGGCAAGACGACACTGGTGCGTAAGATGGAGGATGTTGGACGGACCTATATTACTCTTGATGATCAGACAGTGCTTGATGCTGCAAGGTCTGACCCGGTGGGCTTCATCCGGGGATTGGACCGGGCAATCATCGATGAAATCCAACGCGCACCCGATCTGCTGCTTGCAATCAAGAAAACGGTAGATGAGGATTACCGTCCCGGCCGTTTTCTGCTGACCGGCTCAGCCAATATCCTGACACTCCCCCGCGTTGCGGACAGTCTGGCCGGCCGAATGGAAACGCTTCAAATGCTGCCCTTGGCCCGCGCGGAGGTCCTTGGTCGAAAACCCACATTTCTGGACCGACTGTTTGAAGGAAAACTGCGTGGTGACAAAACGGCTATTGTTGGAAATGATCTGGTCGATCTGGTGCTTCAGGGCGGTTTTCCCGAAGCCATTGTCCGCGATACCGAACGTCGGCGTCAGGATTGGGCGCGCTCCTATTTGACCTCCGTTCTGACGAGGGATCTGCGCGATATCGCCGCGATCGAGAAACTGACTGACCTGCCCAAATTCGTTCGCCTGCTGGCAGAACATTCAGGGCAGTTGGTCAATTATTCGCAGTTTGCCGGCAGCATTGACGTCAACTACAAAACCAGCCAGCGTTATGTCGGACTGTTGGAACAGGTCTTTCTCGTCTTTACACTTCAGCCTTGGTACACCAACACACTGAAACGAATCATCAAGACACCGAAATTGCATTTCGTCGATTCTGGATTGCTTGCCGCCAGCCGTGGCTTAAGTTTCGATCGCGTCACAAAAGATCGCAGCATATTTGGCGCACTCTTGGAAAGTTTCGTGTTTTCTGAGGTTCGAAAGCTGATGACCGGCTCCCAACTGCGCCTGACGCCTTATCACTTCCGTGACCAGAAAATGCATGAGGTCGATATCGTTCTCGAACGCGATGATGGCACGATTGTCGGGATTGAGGTGAAAGCAAGCGCTACGGTCAAGGCATCTGATTTCGATGGACTGCGAATTCTCGCAGACGCCTGCGGCGATAGATTTGCCTATGGCGTCGTTTTATATGACAGCGCGGATGTTGTGCCCTTTGCAGAGCGTCTTGCGGCGGCTCCATTGTCGTGCCTCTGGGCTTAACACGGTGTGCTGCCGGTTTATAATGCGTTTTGAGAAGCTGGTTTTGGTTTGATATTTGGGAGTTTTGGGGGGATGGTTTGCCCGCTCGGGTCTTTAGACAGCGCCGTGGGTTGT
>NZ_JBFRDN010000060.1:0-10595 GCF_052113785.1 Phyllobacterium sp. TAF24
GGATGACGGAGAGGTGGGTGGGTTGTCGACAGTCAAGTTCTGCAACCCTGGCAATTAGCGTTGCATCCACCCAAGCCCCTCATGGTGAGCTTGTCGAACCACGAACCACGAACCACGCACTACTACTGACTACTGACTACTCACCACTTAAAACCTCAGTGCTGCCGTCAGCAGCAACACACCGACCAGTACGATAAACAGTGCACCACCAACTTCGATCGTGTTCTGCACCCGGCTCGAAAGCGCTCCACCGCCGGAAATCTTCAACGCAACATTCTTCGCCATAACTGCCAGTGTTGCCAGCGTGGCAACTGTAATGAATGTGCCAAGTGCCATGGCGAAGACAGAAAGCACGCCGCCGAGCATCAGCCCGTTCAGCAATGAGAATGTCAGAACGATCAGTGCGCCGGAGCAGGGGCGCAGGCCGACGGCGACAATGGCGGCCCATGCGGTTTTCCAGTTGAACTCACCCGCCAGCATTGCCGGATCAGGCGCATGGGAATGGCCGCAGGTGGCGCAGACTTCGCCGGCTGCATGATTGTGAGCGTGATCATGTTTATGATCGTGATGATCATGTGCGTGATTGGCGTGGCTGTGGACATGGGCAACCGGTGCATGCGCTGCATGGCTATGCCCATGATCGTGATCGTGGTGATCATGCCCGCAACCGCAATCATCGTCATGGCTGTGATGATGGTCATGATGGTGATCGGTCAGGACAGAGCCATGATCGTGTTTCTCAGGCATCAGATGGGCGACGCGCGGGCCAAACATCAGCGGCAGCTTGCGCCACAGCAGGGACAGGCCGAAGGCGATAATCAGCACAAAGCTGGCAATTTCCATATAACGGGCCGCATCGTTCATCGATACGGTGGTGCCGCGCAGAACGAGCCAAGCCAGACCCACGATGAACAGTGCGGTAAGTGCCTGAAGCATGGACGAGGCAAAGGACAGGAGAATGCCGCGCTTCAGTGTGGTTTCATTGGCCAGCATATAGGACGAAATGACCGCCTTGCCGTGGCCGGGGCCAACCGCATGCAGGATACCATAAAGGAAAGAGAGGCCGACGAGAACGGAAGCCTGCCACGGATCTTCGCGCATGGCTTTCAGCGCATGGGTCATGGCCAGATAGAAATTGCGCTGCTGCAGGTTGATCCAGAGGATGATTTCAGCGAAAGGCCCGGTGGGCTGCATGGCCACTTCGTTCGAGCCGATACCCAGCGACGAGGTCTGCGCCAGTGCGTGACCGCCAAACAGAGCTGCAAGAACCAGCGCACAAACAAGGGTTGTTTTCCGCATCATCTTATCCTTTTGCCGGGCAGTCTATTTCCAGCCGGGTGGCGAAGATTTTCGACATATTAGTCCCAGTCGGGTCATTAAAGAAGGAGTCCGTCAATGTTGACTGATTGGCGGCAATTGCTTCATCCGGATTGGGCCGCACGACCTTTGACTTGCAGTTTGCAGGCATGCCGGTGACGTGGATATCCGTATCGTTAACGTAGTCGATGGCTGTGTAGAATGTCGGATCATAGACGCCGAAACTGGTTACCTTGCCAAGTTTCAACGGCTGTTTCGGTTTGCTCTCGAAGATGATCAGCAGCTGGTTGTTCTGGAAATCCGCAATCAGATGCTCCGGCGCGGCCATCACCACCTTCTTGTTATCAAGCATCACCGACTGGAAATAGTCGAATTCTGAAATCGATGAATTGATGGTATTTGCCAGTTCAGCGAGTTCTTTCTGGTCCAGTTGCAGATCGCCATTCTTGTCAAATTCGACAAGGACCGTGCTGGAAAAGAGATCGTCAAAACGCCAGACATGGCCGAGTTTCTGCACGGTCCCATCGGGGTTGATCGTCACGTCGAGGCGCGCTTCGGCAAAGACGTGCGGATGTACATACGCCGGTGTGGCGACCATCATTCCGAAGCTGAGTGTTGCGACGAAAATCGCGAATCTTTGGTGCATTATTCCGCCCGTATCATGTGCGCAAAGGACATTCCGAACGTGTCGAAATTGGGACGATATAACATATTCATACCCTACGATTGTCCTTGAACCATTTTGCAAGATAGTCAACCAGCACGCGTACTTTTGCCGGAAGATAGCGGCGGTGCGGGTAAACCGCGTAGATGCCGCCATCGCGCAGCGAGAATTCATCGAGGACGCTGATCAGCCTGCCGCTTTCAATATCCGGTTTGGCAATGAAATCCGGCATGGAGGCAAAGCCAAGACCGGCAAGCACAGCGCGGCGGGTGGAAAGCGGGCTATTGATTTCCATGCGTCCGGAAACCTGCACCGAGATCGTCGGGCCGTGCTCATTGTAAAACTGCCAGCTGTTGCGCGAGCGGTTGTTGGTGTCGATGATGCAGGGCAGGGATGCCAACTGCTCGGGACGCGTTGGCCGCCCGACCCGCTCGATCAGATCGGGCGAGGCGCAGAGCACGGTGCCGAAAGGGGCAATGCGTTTGGCGATCAGCGATGAATCCTGCAAACGCGTAATGCGGATGGCAAGGTCAAAGCCTTCTTCCACCAGATCGACAAAGCGGTCATCAAGGCGCACGTCAAGCACGATATCCGGCTGCTCGATGCAGAAATCGATCAGGCACTGGCCGATATCCGCATCCGCAAAGGTGCGGGGTGCAGAAACCTTGATCCGGCCTTTGACGTCGCTGCTCGATTCGCGCACCGTTTCCTGCAGGTTTTCCACTTCGCGCAGGATTTCGCTGGCGCGTTGGTAATAGGTGTGCCCTGCCTCGGTCAGTGAAAACTGTCGCGTGGTGCGGTTAAGCAACAGCGCGCCAAGCTCATCTTCCAGTTCACGGACATATTTGGAGAGCAGCGCCTTTGACCGGCCGATCTTGCGCGCAGCGGCGGAAAACCCTTCCGCTTCCACCACATCGATATAGGCGCGCATGCGGGTGAGTGTGTCCATGTCAGTTCCTTGTTTCTGCTGATGACAGAATGGCGCTGCCAAGGCGGATCAGGGTGCTGTCGCTGCCCTTGGGTCCAATGAGGGAAATGCCGAAGGGCGCGCCGTGCACTTCGCCGAGCGGCAAGGTGATTTGCGGAAAACCGGAAAGGCCGGAGAGGCAAAGCAATCGCAGCGCGCGTTCGCGGTAAGCCTGCAACTCGTCAAATGTCGAGTTGACCATGGGACCGGCACCGGGAACCGTTGGCAGAACCATCACGCCATCCCCTTTGAGCACATCGGCAAGCTCGCTGCGGAAAAGATCGCGGCGTTTGGTCTGCGCTTCATAGGTTTGCGCATCGATGGTCGAGCCATATTCGAACCGCTCTTTGACGCCGGGGCCAAGATGGCGATCTGCTGCCGATATCCATGCGCCATGGGCGCGCCATGCCTCGAACCCCTGTATCTGCCGGAAGCAGAGATAAAGATCATCCATGGAGGCTGTCGACTGGCGGGCGGACTTGGCATGGCCGAGATGCGCGGCGACATGCCCGTACATGGCGCGGAACGCCGCATCCTCAGCCTCGCCAAGCAGGTAGTGCTCCAAAAGCGGGATGAACAATGGGCGGTTGAGCTTGAAGTCGGTTTCATCTGGCCCGAGCAGGACTGCGCCCACTTTTTCATAGAGCGCCATATCGCGAGCGAACCAGCCGAAAGTGTCGAGAGACGGCGCGAGCGGCATGGCACCGCCAAGCGACAGGCGGCCATGGGTGGTGCGCAGGCCAATCAGCCCGCAGAAGCTTGCCGGTGCGCGGATGGAGCCGCCAGTGTCCGATCCGATGGCGATGTCGGCTAGGCCGCCCGCCACGGCAGAAGCTGATCCCGAGGACGATCCGCCGGTCACCCGGCCGGGTGCCTTTGGATTGATAGGGAAGGGATAGTGACTGTTCTGCCCCATCAGCGAAAAAGCCAGCTCATCCGTCTGTGTCTTGCCGATGAATTTGGCACCGGAATCCAGCAATTTCTGCACGGAAGGCGCGGTAATACTTGCGGCTGATTCGTGATTTTTCCCAGGATTGCCACATTGCGTCGGCAGGCCCGCAATATCGAAGATATCCTTGACGGCGAGCGTGTATCCGCTCAGCGGGCCTTCCACGGCGGGAAAGGCCTGAAAAGGCAGGTCCAGCAGGGCATTCAGAGGTGAAATCGTCTTCATCGTTCAATAATTCTATGTGATTTGAGTCCGTTTGTTCAATGAATAAAAAAAATTCGCAAATGCGAGATTTGTCATTGATTGGACACAAGTTTGGACTTATATCGCCCTTGCCCAAAGTCGCACGTGCCCCATGGGTGTCCGCCGATCCTCATTATGGTGAGGAAACGGTATGGTACCTGGAACTAACCCCTCCAGTCAGTTTGACGGCCTACTGCCAGACTGAGGACATCTTGAAGCAACGACGGTGCGGGCCTTTCTGGTGTCTTTCGGCTGTCCATAAGCCGGAATTACTGAAGAGGCACACCTTCATTGCCGGTAGTGCGGATGGGATCATCCAAACCAAGGCAGACAAAGCGGATCAACGCTGGCTTAGCGTAGATCCATCGCCGCATGAACTCGTCCGTGTTTCCAGCATCTCCAAAGGCTGGCTTCGCGTGAGATGGATTCATGCACTTTGTCCTGGCGATCATACGGGGGAGAAACCCCTGCGATCGCAACTTGTTAAGACGGCCGGAAGTGCCGTCACGATTGGAGACTCAAGATGGCTACACAGCGCATTCTCGATTTTATCAATACCCGACGCCCGAACGGCCCTTGCATGGTGCTCGACCTTGAAGTCGTGCGCGAAAATTTCCACAATTTCGAGATGGCCCTGCCGGACTCGAAGATTTTCTATGCGGTGAAAGCCAATCCTGCGCCGGAGATTTTGCGCCTTCTGGCTTCGCTCGGTTCAAACTTCGACACAGCTTCAGTTGCGGAAGTCGAGATGGCGCTTGATGCCGGTGCATCGGCTGACCGTATTTCCTTCGGCAACACGATCAAGAAGGAACGCGATATCGCGCGCGCTTTCGAACTCGGCATTCGCCTGTTCGCTGTCGATTGCGTTGAGGAAGTCGAAAAGGTTGCCCGTGCAGCCCCCGGCGCCCGCGTATTCTGCCGCGTCCTGACCGACGGTGCCGGCGCCGAATGGCCGCTGTCGCGCAAGTTCGGCTGCGTGCCTGCCATGGCTGTCGATGTTCTGCGCGTTGCCCAGAAGCTCGGCCTCGATTCCTACGGCGTTTCGTTCCATGTGGGTTCGCAGCAGACAGATCTGGCTGCATGGGACCGCGCATTGGGCGATGCCAAGCAGGTTTTCGATGCGCTTTCCAAGGAAGGCATCACACTGAAGATGGTCAATATGGGCGGTGGTTTCCCGACCCGTTACCTCAAGGATGTGCCAACCGCACAGGCCTATGGACAGGCTATTTTTCAGGCGCTGAGCAAGCATTTCGGCAACCGTCTGCCAGAGACCATCATTGAACCCGGCCGCGGTATGGTCGGCAATGCCGGTGTCATCAAGGCTGAGGTTGTGCTGGTTTCGAAGAAGGCCGCCAACGACAATGTTCGCTGGGTCTATCTCGACATTGGCAAGTTCGGTGGCCTCGCCGAAACCATGGACGAAGCCATTCGCTACCAGATCACCACCCCTCGGGATGGCGATCGCAGCGAACCTTGCGTTCTGGCTGGCCCGACCTGCGACTCCGCTGACGTGATGTACGAAAAGAACCCCTATCCGCTCCCCGTTTCGCTGACCATCGGCGACGAGGTTCTGATCGAGGGAACAGGCGCCTACACCACGACCTATTCCGCAGTTGCCTTCAACGGCTTCGAACCACTCCGATCATACGTCATCTAAACCGGTTTTGAACCCGGTTGAGAAGGTCTGCCCGGGATCACTCCGGGCAGCGATGACCCACGACATGACCAGATTGGTTTAAGACAATGAGTGCAGCAGAAAATATCGAACAGAACCTGGTTCCCGACGGACTCTATTTCGCCGGTGCCGGAGCCTATGCCATCGTCAACGAAGTGCCGCAGGACGAAAAAGCCCGCGAAGACCTGCTTGATCGCGCCATGGGCGAGGGCCGTCGCCGCAAGTCGTCGGAAAAGCTGCGTCGCGGCCGTCTGCCGTCGGAAGGCCTTGCCTTTTCCGCACGCGGCGCGGGTGGCGCGTTGCTTGGAACCGTACGGCTCTGGGACATTCAGGCCGGCCATGATGCCTCGGGCAAGGGCGTGCGCGCGCTGCTGCTCGGACCGCTCGCCGTTGATCCGGCTTCAAAGGATCTCGGCATCGGCTCCGAGCTGATGCGCCATGCGATCAAGGAAGCCGCGCGTCTTGGCCACGGTGCCATCATTCTGGTTGGCGATCCTGAATATTACGAGCGCTTTGGCTTTACCGGCGCAAAGACCGCAGGTCTTGCCATGCCCGGCCCTGTCGAGCGTCGCCGTTTTCTGGCGCTTGAGCTGAAGCCGGGATATCTCGACGGTGCAAAGGGCCTTTTGACATCCAAGGGCCGCCGCTCATCGCGCGCCATGCGGATCATTCCGGTCTCGCTGCGGTTCTCCGCCTGAACGGAATTGAGGCTTTGTGAAACTGATCGGGTCCCCGTTGAAAAACGCGGACCCGTTTTCATTCAAACTTACACCATTCAGGAGGCTGAGAGGGCATTCTCCAGCCTCGGTGTTTTCAACCGCCGCGAAGGCTCGGTTTGGTGCAGATGCACGGCAAGAGTATCCCATGGCGGACTGATGGAAATTTGAGAGAGAAGGCGTCCTGCTTCACCACGATGATAGCCGCCATGGGTCACGACGTGCGCGAGCATTTCTTCACGCGACATGCAGCCGCGATCTCCATCGGTAAACGTAAAGGGCACAGATTCACTCAGTTGTTCCGGCGTCACGGTCTCCAGATATTGGAGATACCAGCGATCCGATGCCGCTACAGCCGCACGCAAGTCCGGTAACAGGGGCGTATCAGCCGTGTTGTCTGAAGTGTAGTTATGCCTGGTGCCGATGAGATGCGCTGCAAATATCCGGTTCACCACATGGCAGTGATTGATCAGCCGTATAACCGTATGCAACTCTTCCTGATGCAATAAAGGGTCGATGCTCTCGATTTTATCCAGCAGATCGTTATTGGCCCAAGCCTGATAGCGGAAAAGAGTGTGGAGCAATGTTGAAGCGCTCATGGTGATATCCTTCCGTTCCCATGAAAAATGTGAGTAATATACTCGTATCTTCATAGAACGAGGTGCGCATGTCTACTCGCATTCCCCCTTCGCCGCGTCAGGCGGAAAAAGAGCCTCCGGCGATGCGAAAAGAGCCACGACAGGCGCGTTCGCGTGCGACCGTCGAGGTTATCATACGGGCAGGCGCTCGCGTTCTGGGCGATCGGGGCTTTGATGGGTTTACGACCAATGAGGTAGCAGAGATCGCAGGCGTCAGCATCGGTTCGCTGTATCAGTATTTTCCGGATAAGCTTTCGCTGATTGATGCCATCCGTCGTCGCCACCTTGATGATGTCCTGACTGTGCTGCGCGGAACGGGGCAAGGCAACCGATCCCTCAAAGAACTTGCTGGAGACCTCGTTGACGGCATGATCGCAGTACACAGCATCCAGCCCGCGCTTCATCGGGTGCTGCTTGATGAGGCGCCGCGATATGAGGGCGCAAGATCGATACATGGCCTCTTTGAGGCTGAGTATATGGATCGCTACAAGGCGATTATCACGGCCTTCGGCACGCGCCAGAGCGGCGCAACCATTGATGTCGCGGCACAGGTGTTATCCTCGGCAGTGGAAGGAGTGATTCACAATGCCGTGCGAAGGGGAATGCTGAAATCACAGCAATTGAGACAGGAACTTGTTCACCTGATCTGTTCCTATCTGCGCTGATCCGTGACGTGAGACAGAGGCTCCATCTTCCGATGGAGCCCCGCAAAAGTCGGTTCTTGTTAGCGCGCCAGAAACGCCTGTATCGCGCCGATCTCGCTTTGCTGGATTTCATGACCGCCCGGATGCCAGGCAATATGGACATCGGTTCCCTGTGCGGTGAGATAATCCGATAGAGCCTGTGTCTGGGCTGGCGGGCAGATCGGGTCGCGTTGTCCCGCTGTGATGAGCACGCGCTTTCCGGCAAGTTTTGGCTGCGGCGCTGGCGTCCACGGAATCAGCGGATGCATCAGGATGGCTGAATCGAACAGTTCAGGTTCTTCCAGCATCACCGAAGCCAGAATATTGGCACCATTGGAATAGCCAAGGCCGATTGTGTTTGATGGAGTGGCTGTATCCTTATGCAACTTGACGAAATCCGCCATTGCGCGGGTGCGGGTGGCAAGATCAGCCATGTCATAAACGCCCTCTGCCGTGCGCCGGAAGAAGCGCGAAGCGCCGTGTTCTGAAACATCGCCGCGCGGTGAAACAATCCCGGCTGACGGGATCAACCGCTGAGCGAAATCAAAGAACTGGTTTTCATCGCCGCCGGTGCCGTGAAAGACGAAGAAGAGCGGGCTGTTCGGCTCTGCGGCTGAATGGATACGATGCTGATAGGAATTGGCAGACATGTCGTGCCTTTCCGGCCATGTTTTAGGGCCATGCTTCATGGGTGTGTTTGTTGATTGAGATATGGAGCGGGAAAGGGTTCGAGGGAAGTTGTCTGCTGTTTGATGGATTGTCTATGTGGTGAAGACAGTGATGAGGCTCCTGTGCTGATTTGTTGACGTGTTGATGATGTCTTGTTGCAAAACCGTTGCTGCGTGGTTCGACAAGCTCACCATGAGGGAGAGAGGCGGGTTGCAGGGAGTCAAGTTCTGTAACACTGGTGAATAGCTCTGCAGAACTTGACTCCCTTGCATCATCCCTCTCCCTCATGGTGAGCTTGTCGAACCACGCAGCAACGGTTTTGCCATGCGAAAATATAAATGTCCTTTTTTGTCCGCATCTCGTCCTGTTCATGCGTATCATCCGCTTGAATCGAGCGTTATTGTCAGTGTATCAACACACAGGAGATGACAAAAATGTCCGCAGATACTGCTCTTATCGTTATCGACGTGCAGGAATCCTTTCGCCAGCGCGGTTACTGGAACGAAGTTGAGGCACAGCCTTTCATTGCCAATATCCAGCGGTTGATTGATGGTGCCAAGGCGAGGGGCCTGCCTGTTATCCAGATTTTTCACGTCGACGGCGATGGTCCATTTGCGCTTGATTCAGGTTTTATCAAGCCGTTGGCACCGGTTTCTCTGGACGCGGATGTCGTGTTCAACAAGGCCCGGCACAGCGCACTTGTTGGCAGCGGGCTTGACGTCTGGTTGACGGAAAATCGTATCCGTAAGCTGCTGGTATCAGGTATCCGCACGGAACAGTGTTGTGAGACGACGACGCGTCATGCATCTGACAGTGGCTACGAGGTTGATTTCGTCTCCGAGGCAACGCTGACCTTTGCGATGACCAGTGCGGCGGGGCGCACTTTTAGTGCCGATGAAATCCGGGCGCGCACGGAACTGGTATTGGCCGGGCGCTTTGCACGCATCGTGACGGTTGATGAAGCCCTTGATGGAGTGGAGCGCGCGATAGCCGCATGAGTGCTGACGAGCCGAAGCATATCGAGGTTCTGGTGGTGGTGCCCGCAAGGGCGCTGCTGCTGGATATTGCCGGGCCGATTGAAGTTCTGCGCAAAGCCAATCTTGAGCAGAGTAATGTGCATTTCGATGTGCGCTATGTCGGCCCGCTGGCAAACGTGACCTCATCCATCGGATTGACGATGAGCGGCATAGCACCCCTACCGGACAAGGTGTCCGATGATGCCATGATTATTCTGGCAGGTGATGCGACTATATTGCTCGATACTCCGGCCAGTCTGGAAGCTGAGGCGCAGGGGCAGGGCGATACGGAAATTATCGATTGGCTGAAGGCGCATGTGGGTGAAAGCGAGAAGCTGGTATCGATCTGTTCAGGCGCACTCTTGGCGGGACGCGCAGGTCTGTTTGATGGTCGGGCCTGCACCAGCCATTTTGGCTCCGTCGATGAATTGCGCGAACTGGTGCCAACGGCCCGGGTGTTGGACAATCGGCTCTATGTGGAGGATGGCAATCGCTATTCAAGCGCCGGTATCACCGCGGGAATCGACCTGATGCTGCACCTTGTCAGCCAGATTGCCGGGCCTGCCTGCGCGGTGGCCGTTGCGCGCTTTCTGGTGGTTTATCTGAGGCGCAGCGGCAGCGATCCGCAATGGTCGCCGTGGCTCGATGGGCGTAATCATATTCATCCGGCCATCCACCGGGTGCAGGACAGGCTGGCCGCTGACCCCGCGCAGCGCTGGTCGCTGGAGAGTTTGGCTGATATCGCCGCAACCAGCCCGAGGCATCTGTCGCGATTGTTTAATGAACATGCGGGGATGAGCATCCCTGATTATCTCAATGGTCTGCGCATAGCGCTGGCACGGGAAATTCTCGGTCATTCCAGACTTGATATGGAGAGTGTGGCTGAGCGCACCGGCTTTGCCTCGGCACGGCAATTGCGCCGCGCCTGGGGCCGCGTTCATGCCATGCCACCAAGTTCAGTGCGTGGTTAGCCCTTCGACAAACTCAGGAAGCTCACCATGAGGAACATACCACTTCCGTCATCCTCGGGCTTGACCCGAGGACCCACGGCTAAGAGG
>NZ_JBFRDN010000061.1:0-10345 GCF_052113785.1 Phyllobacterium sp. TAF24
AAGGCCGATCGTGGGCCGATCGTGGCAAGGCCTTCATCGACACGCGCTGATGACAATGATTGCATATGCCTTTCTGCAACATCAGCGCCTGCACAAGGCAACGCGGGAAAAAAAGGCAGCGACATGGCCCGCCTAAACCGACACTACCAGCCATTCGGCGCGCAGTCATAGCCGCGCTCTCAAACCATCATCCACTACAACGATGTCCACACTGCCGTGTCAGGTTCCAAATGAACCCAAAATCAATTCTGCCAAAGTAGCGCTAGTACGTTTCAACACTAGGAATCGTAGCTGAATGCGAATTGCACCAACAACACCTCACGACAATGTGAAGTTGCCACGCTTGCTCCTCTAGTAACTAGAGATATTAAACTTTATCAAACAGCATTTGCTGTCCATGTGAGCAATAATGGAGACCAGAATGGCAAATGTTCCGAATATTGGTAGTCCGGTGAAAGGCCAGGGACTTCTCTGCCCGACCTGCAAGGTCAACCTCCTGATGGGTGATCGCCAAGGTGTTGAAGTCGATTTCTGCTCGCAGTGCCGGGGCATTTGGCTCGAACGTGGCAAGCTGGATGAGATTATTGAGCGAAGAGTCAGCTATGAAACACGCGGCACCCAGCAGATTATTCCGCAAGCACAACCAGCACCTTCCCCAAACACGGACTCCCGCTCGTCGCACGGATATCGCGACGGTCGGCATAGCAGCGGGCATGGTGATGGCCGTCGTGGCAAGCATGGTTCTCTCTTTGGGCGCCTCTTCGATTGACAAACTAAACGGCACTGGATTTGCTGGGGGCTTTTTGGTTTAAGTTAGATGTGCGCGCCGCCACGTGAACTGCGACATTTCTTGCGGGCTTGTTTAGCGGCATCAGCTAGCCTGCTCCAGTGCTTGGGGCCCGTCGCAAAGTGATAACATAATCTATCTGTAACGTGGGAGGACACGCAATTTCGTCCTTCGGACAGATTTCGATGATCGGAAAGGTTGTAATGCTCTTGAATTTTCAAGTCCGTGAAGGACAAATCGATCAAAATCGCCAGCACATTCAATCGTGAAGTCAACTCCGAAGTAATATTGCAAGGCAGCAATAAATCGACTCAACTCGTACGGTGTCAGCGAGGAACAAATCGTCGCATCGCGCTTAATCGATCGTAAAATGCTGCTGATTTCCAATCGGTTTAGTTTGGTTTTTATCAAGTTAGACACCTTCATTTTGGGAATTCCTGCACCGCTTGAATGCTCGGGCAAGTATTAGAAATGGTCTACTATCAAGTGATGGTTGTTCGAAGTTCTTTTGCTAAACAATTCGTTATCGCACTTCCTGCCACTCCGCCGACATTATTGTTTGGCTATCAATGCCGGATCAGAAAAATACCACCATTTGGCGGTAGTATGGGATGCCCCCCCCTATTAAGAGGGCATGCGGTGAATGTTGGTCTGACTCTCAAAATATGGCTTCTTAATTGAGGATGCTGACTTGAAACCGAACTTCGGCAATTTGTGAAATGAGATCGTATCAGGCATAGATGGAGCGACTCGAGGAGAAAGACAATCTGTCAGTACACCAACGATCTTGATTGCATTTAGTATCGAGAGACTATGAATTCCTATCAAATTGAGACATTTTTCTCCTGAAGGTGATTACTGAGTGAACGATATTACAGTTAGAAATGATTTGGAGGAACCATCCTCTATAGTAGAACCCTCGTTTTCTAAAGTTGCGCGGCGTGGAACATATATTGCGGTATTTGGGTTGGTGGGAATATTTGTGGCTTGGTATGCCATTTCCGATAGACTTGCCCCCTATACCGGTAAAGGGACTGTTAGTGGCTATGTAACGCAGTTATCACCACGAGTTTCCGGGCAGGTGATAGCGGTATATGCAAATGACAATCAGGTTGTTGACGAAGATGAATTGTTATTCGAACTTGATCCACGACCATTCGAGATTGCAGTGGAGCAAGCTGAAGTTGAACTTGAACAAGCAACGCAGACGATCAATTCGAATTCAGCCTCGCTTATTGCATCGCAGGCTAAAGTAACGCAGGCTCGGGCTAATCTTGAAAATGCCAAAACGTCCAATGCGCGTTTGCAAAATCTTAGTCAACGCGGGATTACACCGAAATCTCAAGCGGATGCATCACTCGCAGAGCTCAAGGTTGCTCAAGCACAAGTTGACTCCGCTGAAGCTGACCTTACCAGCGCCGAGGCTGAACTTGGAGATAGCGGGAAGAATAATCCTCGGATAAAGAGCGCGCAATTGAAGCTGGAGCGCGCCCAACTCGATCTAATATATACGAAGGTTGTTGCGCCAACTCGTGGCGTTATTACGAATTTAGGTTTGGCAGTCGGCCAGTTTGTGAATAGCGGTACTGCGGCACTTACATTTATAGATGCTCGCGGAGCGTGGATTATTGCTGAAATGCGTGAAAATCAGCTTGCCAATATTGAGCCTGGTACTAAAGCTGGTCTTTTATTTGATGCGGTGCCTGGGCATATATTTACGGGGACAGTTCACAGCGTTGGCTGGGGAATTGACACCGGTCGGGTGACATCACGTGGCCTATTACAAAATCAGACCGAAACGCGTTGGTTCGAGCCTGCACGTCGGATGCCGGTTCGTATCGAATTGGATGGGGACCTGACCGCTTGGCCGCGCGCGGTCAAAATGGGAGGGAAAGCTACTATCGTTGTCTATGCAGGGGGAGAGAACAGCCTCTTTGTGTGGATTGCGATGGGATTACATCGCATTCAATCTCTTCTGTCTTATCTTTATTAAGGCGAGGCATGTACATCGCTCCACGCCCATTGGTAGAAGATGACCCGTATTTTCCACTTCGGATGGCCGTGATGGCAGCAATATGCGTCGGAGCTGTACCCTATGTGATGCCAACTATGCCTCCATTGTTTGTGGCATTACCTATCGGCCTGATAGCGGGACTGCGAAAAGCCTTTGATATCAAGAAGGCTATCGGTGGCCCACTAGTACTTGTATTAACGGTTTGGCTGATAAGCGGAATTCTAGCCGCACTAATGCATTGGCCTGCCGTTTTTCTTCTCGCAGTTGCCGGCTTCTATTTTACGGCTTTTTACCTCATTCAGAATACAGGCAACCCGATTGGGATGCTTATCTTAGTTGCCGTAGGATTGGCATCTATCATGGGAATGAATTCTGTTTCGGCATTAGAATCATTGGGCGATAGTTTTTTAGAGGCCGGAATTCTAGCTGTGATTGTTATCCCGGCGCTTTATTTTTTCATTCCACCTGTGACACAGGTGATTATGAAAGACGAGTACTCTCCTTCTCCAGGCGATCATGTTCGCGCAGCATTGATTAGGTCGAGTATCCTTCTCGTATTGAGTTTCTGGCTATACAGTTTCATCGATATGTCCAATATGATGATGGTCATCGCGGCAATATTCGTTTTATGTTTTCCAACTCGCCAACGCTTATTCGCAGAGGCTTGGGAGAGGATCGGAGCCACGATCATTGGAGCTTGTGCTGCTGGTGTTGTATTGCTTGTCATCACTATTGATGAGCATTATTTAGTCCTTATCGGACTAACATTCTTGATGACATTTTACTTTGCTCATAAAATGATGAGCGGATGCCATGCTCCGATGGTTTATCAATTCAGTCTATCGGTTGCACTTTCTCTAATAGTTGGTGCACTAACAACCCAAGAGCCTGTTTATGCAGCGATTACTCGCATAGTTCTGACAGTTGTTGGAACGATGGTAGCGGCCCTATGCACAGCTATGCTAGAAACTATGTTTCGGGTCCATTCAAAGTACACATAATGACTTGCTGCGTCCCCCTGCGCTAGGTGTTTAGATGGGACGCCAGCCGAATATCCCATTCTAAACACTTCCGGCTTCAAAAAGGCACGCACAGCGGTCGCACGAAAGATGGCCGTTATCCTCCATGCAATGTGGAAGACCAACACCCATTCCGTTGGAGCCAGTCAGCCGCATGATACTGAGAAGGTTTTTCGACTGAACTCACGGATGCGTCCCCGCCGGAACGTGTGGCGAGGATTAGGCCGTCCTTTTTAAATGCAGTGCTCTCATGAGGACCAAGTCAGCAACTGCGAGGAATACTTCAGCTGATCCACCATTTGACGCCAACATGCGGCGATCCAAGAGATCCACCGCGGAGAGAACCCCGCGTGCCTGCATAGCAGAAATAGATGCTTCACCAATGCAATTAGAGAACTTTCAAAGGGACAGACCACCCACGAAAAGCAACATTTTGACACCTGTTATGTCCTTGCGGGTGCTCAGAACGTGCAGCGGTGTATTCCATCTCCACGCAAGCTACCAGTTCCTAAAATGCGCAATGAGGAAATCCACAAGGGCCCGAACCGACAATGGGAGCCGGCCGCCTGGTTGGTAAACCGCATGCACCCAACGTTCGAGTTGAGGAAGAGACGTCAGCACCGCGATCAACCTGCCGGCCTTGATGTCTTTCTCCACCACGAACGCAGGCATCTGTGCAAGGCCCTTGCCGGAAAGAACCAAGGCACGTTGCACTTGGGCATTGTTAGACCTGTAGCGGACGCTCGAGAGCTTGACGACACGCTCGCCTATGCCGTTAGCATTGGCAAAGGCCCAACCTCCTCCAGCCCATTGATATTCATAAGCGATACAGTCGTGATTATTAAGGTCATCAATCGATGTCGGAATACCCCGAGCGCTAAGGTAGGCTGGCGAGGCGCAGACGACTGCTCCTGCAGGTGCGAGCTTTCGTGCAATCAGGCTTGAATCCGGGAGCCGTCCGACCCGAATTGCCAGATCAAGCTTCTGTTCGCTCATATCGAGCACCCGGTCGTCGCAGATAATGTCCATGGTAACGTTGGAATAGATGGCCAAGAAATTGGCAAGGATACCCCCCATAGTGTCGGCCAGAGCCACCGGCGCGGTAATGCGCAAATGACCAGTCGGGTAGGATTGATAGGTTTCGGCTGCACGTGTCATTTCGTCAAACTCGCCCAGTATCAATATAGCACTGTTGTAAACGCCCAGCCCCACTTCCGTCAGCGTAATACGCCGCGTTGTTCGATGCAGCAACCTCACACTGAATTGGGTTTCGAGTGAAGCAATGTGTTTTCCAACCATGGCTGGTGACAATCTCAGCTCCCGTGCCGCCCTTGCCAATCCTCCAAGATCGACGGTTCGTACGAAAACACGCAGGCTAGAAAAACGATCCATCTCACGAGAATAGATTAAACACCAGCAGTGTTCAATATCATCCCGATCTGGTGAATAATCAAACGACTTGGCCCAAGCTATATCTGAGGCATTGAAGCAATAAACTGATTGTTTCCATTTGCATCAAGGAGCAATTCCGATGTGTCCAGTTTGTGACAAGTTAAGTTTACCTGGGCGTGATGGCCCGCGCCCGAAAACCAACCCTTTCACCCCTCATATGCAACTGAACCAAATTGCGCCGCCTGATATGCGCGAGCGTCTGATTGCGGTTGGCGCCCAATTGAAGGGGGTAAGCCTTGGCAGGAGCGGTGTGTCGATTCCCGAAAGCACTGCGTTTCTTCTGCAACCCGAGATTGCCATAAAAGGCGCGGCAGATGCTTTCATGACACCCGGGGAGTTCGCTCACATACACGCTATCTGGGATGCCAGCCTGCATATGAACCTGCCTCGACAGGTGCTGGAAAAGGTCTTTGCTGCAAACTGGGGAGA
Source organism: Phyllobacterium sp. TAF24 (assembly GCF_052113785.1). Classification (NCBI taxonomy): domain Bacteria; kingdom Pseudomonadati; phylum Pseudomonadota; class Alphaproteobacteria; order Hyphomicrobiales; family Phyllobacteriaceae; genus Phyllobacterium; species Phyllobacterium sp. TAF24. The sequence continues at coordinate 5,702 of NZ_JBFRDN010000061.1, forward strand.
GAAACACCCCGCTGCAGGGTATTTTGGCTTTCCACCCAACATTGCGATGATTTACGGCCCGCGCGACGAGGACGAATTCCGCACAGTTGCAACACTACTCACCATCTCACACGCCTATGCTTCAGGCGGGCGCCTGCCGGAGTGAATATCGCCATGAACACATCCCAGACATTTCGACCCGCACGAACCCTTGCTGGCAGAATAATCGTCTCTTTCGTTGCAGGTTTTACCGCTGTGTCCTCCCACGTAGCAGACTGGAGCACCTCGCACGTTTTCAACCCAGCGTGGCCCCCACACGCCAAGTTCCACAATGGGCAGACTCTCGCCTTTGCCATCGCTGCCTGCTTGTTTTGTCTGTGGTTCACATGGCGTCGTAGCGGCGAACCACGAACGAATGCCACCGCGGCCATCACGCTTGCCAGTCTCTATTGGATCACCCAAGCAACAGCAATTCTCTATCCTGGAACTGCCTTTTTTGATCCAAGCTTCGATGACCCTCGCCTTTATGTACTCGGGTTACCGATACAAGTGGTGCTTGAAATTATCGCCCTCTTACTGCTCGGCATAGCTGCGAGGCTCTGGCTTTCGCCACAAGACCGCTCCCACAATTGAGTTCGGTTACCACGGATTTGGACATGTACTTGTTTCAGGACGGAGAGAAACACTAATGCTAAAAATTGCTGTACTTGTCGGAAGCCTCCGAGAGACCTCGATAAATATGGTTCTCGCAAAGGCGCTTGAAAAACTGGCCGGCTCGCGCCTCAAGTTCTACTATGCCGATCTCAATAGCTTGCCATATTACAATGACGATCTTTGGCCAGAGGCACCGGAATGCGTCACGACATTCAAATTGGCAATCGAATCAAGTGATGCTGTGTTGTTTGTAACGCCGGAACTTAACCGTTCAATCCCCGGCTTGCTTAAGAACGCCATTGATTGGGGATCGCGGCCTTGGGGTCAAAATAGCTGGGCGGGCAAGGCGGCTTCAATCGTGGGTACCTCGCCAGGCGCAATTGGAACAGCGGTTGCTCAGAGCCATCTACACAGCATCATGCCGATTTTGGGCCTTTCCGTACTTGGACAACCGGAAGTTTATTTACAATTCCGGCCCGGCCTTTTTGATGATGACTTCAATGTAACCGATGATCAAACCAGATCATTTCTCGAGTCTTATCTCACACAATTCGAGAATTGGGTCACGATGACAAGGGAACGATAGATGCGTGTAAACAACAAGGTGGCCATTGTTACGGGTGGATCTGGAGGTATTGGAGCAGAATGCGCCCGAACACTGGCGCGTGAAGGCGCAACGCTGATAATCACAGATGTAGCCGATGCTGCAGGCGAAGTTCTAGCAAAAGAGACCGGAGGAGTTTATCGCCACCACGACATAACTAGCCTGGAGGCTTGGCAGGAGCTCGCCGACGCAGTGCTGGCCAAATATGGCCGGATTGATATTCTGGTGCACTGTGCTGGTGTTATTGGCAACGTAAAAGAAGCATGCCTGGATACGTCAGTTGAGGAATGGAACCGAGTGATCGCAATCAATTTGACCGGCACATGCTGGGGTTGCAAAGCGATCGTGCCCAAAATGCTGAAGCAAGGCACCGGATCTGTGGTGCTTTTGTCTTCCATTGTCTCGTTCATGGCAACTTCCGTTGCGACGCCTTATGGCGTAAGTAAGGCTGGCGTTGAGCAACTCACCCGCAGCGTGGCTATGGCCGGAGCCAAGGACGGCAATCACGTACGCTGCAATTCGGTGCATCCCGGCTCCATCAGATCGCCAATGACCGATCGTATCATTGCCGACCTCGCCCAAGCTCACAATTTGCCTTTGGACGATGCCGAACGGGGCCTAATGTCAGATGTACCCTTCGGGATGCGCGGCGAACCTTCAGATGTGGCTAATCTGGCGCTCTACCTTGCTTCGGATGAGGCAAAGTATGTCACCGGGTCGGCGTTCGTGGTGGACGGAGGGTGGCACGTCGTAGATGTCGGCTAACGTCACAAGTGATCAGTGCATCGCGTTGTCAATCAACGCTTCACCGATCATCAATTGGCATAACGCCATAAGCATCTGCAAGGGCTTAATCCAGATCATTTCGATGGCAATGGTCAAAGCAAGGACCCCACAAAGAGTTGAAGCCAACGAAGGGACTAAAACCGTCACGGAATTTTGGTCAACCGCTTGAAATGATTCGGTGATAATCGCTCTTACATCTCCCAAATACTTGGGTAAAAACGGCTAAAATGCGGGAGTTCAAGAATGCAAAAAATATCATAAAGATCAAAATGTTATGCTCTATTCCCGTGGCAGTTTTAGTCCCTCCGTTGGCTTGGACCCGTAAATGACCCCGCGATGAACCATTGAGTGATCCACATCAATACCGCGTTCCATCACATTTCCTTCAGGTCTCGAAGGCTGCGATTGTAGGCCAGATACCATAGCACGTATAATAGGATAACGGATCTGTCGAAGTGGCGGCCCTTAGACATCTCAATTCCTTGATTCAAGCTTGGACCAAGTGAATGACACGGCCACTACTGATGAAAGTTTTCAACAGAACCGTTTGATATCTTGCATTCTATGCCTTTCAATCCACGGCTGTTAAACAAGTTGGAAGTCACTTCGGACGAGGGGAAACACGTCTCTGAAATGGTTAATGGAGGCCACAAGTCCATCATTCTTATTCTCACCCAATAAGAGAAATTTATGTTGTTTTATAATGATATACCGCATATATTGCTGCTATGGATGATATTGACCGCAAAATTACAACCCTTCTGAGCGAAAATTCTCGGCGTGCCCTCGGTGATATTGGCTCGATAGTGGGGCTATCAATCTCGGCAGTCAATGAACGGATCAGGCGGCTAAACGCGAGCGGAGCTATCCGCAAATTCACAGTAGATGCAGATCCGGCAGCACTTGGATTGCCAGTTCTCGCATTTGTCTGGATGGCGTTGCCACAGGACGCAAATGAAGATGCATTCCGTGCTAATGCGATGGCTCACCCGACGATTGCCGAATGCCACCATGTCACCGGACCATGGTCTTACCTTGTCAAAGTGCATGTCGCCTCGCTGGCTGAGGTTGAGTTGTTTCTGGCCCATATGAAGGGGCAAGGCTTTCTGGTCCGTAGTGAGACAATAATCGTACTTTCATCGGTCGTGAGCGGCCCCTATGCACCGCCGGAAGGAACTACCTGATGGATATCCTTCTCTTCGGCAAAAGTATGATATTAGGCCTTGCGGTTGCAGCTCCTCTTGGGCCGATCGGAGCCTTGTGCATCAACCGAACCCTTGAACGCGGTTTCTGGGCCGGAGTTTCCGGTGGCCTAGGAACGGCATTAGCTGACGCGGTTTACGCGAGTCTAGCAGCAATCGGCTTTGCAGCCTTTGCCGCCACTCTCTCTATAGTTGACGCGCCGTTAAAACTTGTAGGCGGTCTGTTCATGCTTTGGCTCGGCTGGAAAGGTCTTGCACCCAGACCAGAAAAACAGGCCGCGCAGGTTAGCGCGCGAGACCTATTCGGCACGATTGCAGCGACGTTCTTTCTGACCATTACCAACCCTATGACCATCCTTGCTTTTGCCGCGATTTTCGCTGGCCTCGGGCTTGCAGAAGTGCCGGGATTCACAAACGCTGCTATTGTCGTTGTTGGTGTCTTCGTCGGCTCTCTATCGTGGTGGCTTGCGCTGAGTGGCGGAGTGGCTCTGGCAAGGCAGCGGCTGCCGGAAGGTTTTGCCCGCTGGGTTGCGCGCGTTTCCGGGATCGTTATCATTCTCTTTGGTTTATACGCTCTCGTTTCATTTGTTTGGAGCGTCATGGAATGATAGTGGCGGAATTACTGGAGATATTTATTCGGTTGTCTTATGATTTCCCTGTCTCATTCAGGAAGATGAGGCCGCCGCGGTGCTTATGACACAAGTGGCGGCGGGCGCAGAGTCGGATCGTACATACGGTGGCCCTGAGGGCTGTTGGGGAGTTTGATCGCCTCTGCCATTTCCTTTCGACCTGAACGGATACGTGGGACTTTGGGCCCGAACAACAAGCAGAGGTGTGCGGAGATGATGATCGAGTTTATCATCGGCGTTGATATTTCGAAAGACCATTTGGACGCATTTTCTCCTCCCGACAATCGATCAAGGCAGTTCACCAACACACAAACGGCTTCTGGGCCCTCATCAAGTGAGTGGGTTATCGGTCCGTAGTGCGCATTACGTACGAGTCCACCGGGCCCTATCATCGCGCCTTCAAACAAGCTTTGGCGAAAGAAGGCTTGCCGCTTTCAAAAGTGAATCCGAAACAAGCGCGCCGATTTGCTGAGGCAACAGGCAAATTGGCCAAAACTGACCGTGTTGATACAGCCATGCTGGCTAGAATGACCACGACGTTGCAGACTAGCACTACTTTGGCAGAATTGATTTTGGGTTCATTTGGAACCTGACACGGCAGTGTGGACATCGTTGTAGTGGATGATGGTTTGAGAGCGCGGCTATGACTGCGCGCCGAATGGCTGGTAGTGTCGGTTTAGGCGGGCCATGTCGCTGCCTTTTTTTCCCGCGTTGCCTTGTGCAGGCGCTGATGTTGCAGAAAGGCATATGCAATCATTGTCATCAGCGCGTGTCGATGAAGGCCTTGCCA
>NZ_JBFRDN010000062.1:0-10061 GCF_052113785.1 Phyllobacterium sp. TAF24
TCAGGCGGGCCGCCCTCATATCAGGCGCATCCTCTACATGGCGTGCCTTTCCATCATAAGGGCCAAGAGCCAGCCACTGGCACGCTTCTACCAGAAACTCAGAGCCGCTGGAAAACCCTTCAAGGTTGCAATTGTGGCCATCATGCGAAAACTCATCGTCATCATCAACGCCATCATCAAAACCGACACACCATGGAGATTAGAACACCAAATCTGATCAACACCCAAACACAGTTGCTCACCATGAGGCCCTTCGACGGGCTCAGGGTGAGGGGAGCTTTATTCTGCAACGTTTGCGATTAGCGTTGCATCCACACTCTCCCTCATGGTGAGCTTGTCGAACCACGCACCACGAACCAAACAACTCACAAAAACCCGCCTTGGAGGGCGGGTCTTAAGTTTGCTACTCTGCAGCCGCCTTGGCCATCGGATTGTTCGGGTGTGTCGTCCAGTTGGCATAGTCAGGCTGGATCGGTGTCTTGGTGCGCGGATCAATGCCCGACGTCATCGGCACCATGGTGATGCAGTTATCAACCGGGCAGACATTGACGCAGAGATTGCAGCCAACACATTCTTCATCGATCACCTCGAAATGCCGCGCACCATCAACCATCGCTGTGATGGCCTGATGTGATGTGTCCTCACAGGCGATGTAGCAACGACCGCATTTGATGCAGAGGTCCTGATCGATCTGCGCCTTGGTGATGTAGTTGAGGTTGAGATATTGCCAGTCCGAAACATTCGGCACGGCCAAACCGCGGAAGTCTTCGATGGAGCTGAACCCGCGCGAATCCATCCAATCGGACAATCCGTCGATCATCTCCTGCACGACCTTGAAGCCGTAGGTCATGGCGGCGGTGCAGACCTGTACATTGCCGCAACCAAGCGCGATAAATTCAGCCGCATCGCGCCATGTGGTGATGCCGCCAATGCCCGAAATCGGCAGGCCGCGGGTTTCCGCATCACGCGCAATTTCCGCCACCATGTTCAGCGCGATTGGCTTGACCGCCGGGCCGCAATAACCGCCATGTGAACCGCGGCCATCAATCGACGGATTAGGTGCAAATGTATCAAGATCAACCGATACAATGGAGTTGATGGTGTTGATCAGTGACACGGCGTCCGTACCGCCAGCTTTTGCCGCCCGTGCTGGCTTGCGAATATCGGCGATATTCGGCGTCAGCTTGGTGATGACAGGCATACGCGTATACTGCTTGCACCAGCGGACAACCATTTCGATATATTCAGGTACCTGACCGACAGCGGCACCCATGCCGCGCTCGGACATGCCGTGCGGGCAGCCGAAGTTAAGCTCGATACCGTCAGCACCGGTAGCCTCAACCAAGGGCAGAATGGCTTTCCAGGCATTCTCCTCGCAGGGCACCATGATAGAGGCAATCAGCGCCCGGTCGGGCCACTTCTTCTTCACCTCGGTCATTTCCCGCAAGTTCACTTCCAGCGGACGGTCGGTGATAAGCTCGATATTGTTCAGGCCAAGCAACCGCCGGTCAGGGCCGTGGATTGCGCCATAGCGTGGACCGTTGACGTTGACGACAGGTGGGCCCTCTTCCCCCAATGTCTTCCAGACTACACCGCCCCAGCCCGCCTTGAAGGCGCGCTCGACATTGTAGGCCTTATCCGTTGGYGGTGCAGAAGCCAGCCAGAAGGGGTTAGGGGATTTGATGCCGAGGAAATTCGATGAAAGATCAGCCATGTCGATATCTCCTTCAACCAGCAATGTGGTTTGAATGGGTGGGATGCTGGGCCGCGGCTGACGTGCCATCCGGATTCTCGGCCATGACGGCTTCAACAAACCCGCTGACTTTCTCCGGTTGCTGCATCAAGGAGCGATGGATCGATTCAGCGGCAAGCTTGCCATCCTGAACCGCTGCCACAGTCAAATCCTGGCCACCGGCAATGCAGTCACCGCCCGCCCATATGCCGGGAACGGATGTACGGCGATCATCATCGACGCTGATGCGTCCCTTCGCCAATGCCAAGCCGGATTCAGCTAGAATACTCTCCGCTGGCGTCTGTCCGATGGCTTTGAAAATCTGGTCACTGGCAAGCGTGATGCTCTCGCCTGTCCCGGCAAGCCTGCCATCGACCATGGCCGTATAGTCAAGCGTGATACCGCAGACTTCGCCTGCCGCGTTGCGGGTAAGCGCGCGCGGCTGCAACCAATGACGGATGATGACGCCGGTTTTCAGCGCCAGTTCCTGTTCATAGGGGCTGGCATTCATGCTTTCCGGCCCGCGCCGGTAGGCGATGATGACATTCTCCGCACCAAGCAGTTTCGTCTGGACGGCTACGTCGATGGCGGTCATGCCACCACCAATGACGACAACGTCGCGCCCGACGGATATTTGCGATAGGTCTTCGCTCTGGCGCAGCACGGAGATGTAATCAACCGCATCGATGCAGCCCGCGGCGTCTTCCCCTTCAAGGCCAAGTTCATTGACACCCGGCAAGCCCATGCCGAGGAACACCGCATCAAAACCCGCTTTCAGCGCGTCGATACTGATATCGCGGCCAAGCGCCTTATCATTCTCGATGGTGATTCCGCCGATTTCCAGAATGAAATCGAGTTCCTGCTGGGCGAAGTTATCGACGCTCTTATAGGCGGCGATACCATATTCATTGAGACCGCCAGCCTTGGGCCGCGCCTCGAAGATCGTGACATTGTGCCCGTGCTTGGCAAGGCGGTGCGCGGCGGACAATCCGGCGGGACCAGCACCGACAACGGCGACGCTTTTGCCTGTCGGTTCAGCCCGTTTGAATGGGTGCTGGCCTTTTTCCATCAGATGATCGGTGGCATAGCGTTGCAGGAGCCCGATCTTGACCGGCTTGCCTTCAGCCGTTTCGCGCACGCAGGCCTGTTCGCACAGGGTTTCTGTCGGGCAGACACGGGCGCACATGCCGCCCAGAATGTTTTCTGCGAGAATGGTCTTTGCCGAACCGGTGGGATTGTCGGCGGCAATCTGGCGAATGAACAGCGGAATGTCGATGCCCGTGGGACAGGCATTCATGCAGGGCGCATCGTAGCAGAAGTAGCAGCGGTCGGACTCAACGAAGGCCTCATGCCGCGTCAATGCCGGATGCAGATCGGAAAAAACATCGGTGTAGGCCTCAGACTCAAGCCGTCCGGCCCTCACATCACGGATTCCAGAATCAATCGATCCCATGAAATCGCCTCTCCATTTCTGAAATTGCGGCGTCCCGTTCCCTTTGGGAGCACCCGCAATTTGGTGGTGGGCCGGTATGTCCGGCGCCTGTTGAGGGAAAGAATGCCAGATTTTTACAAAAGGTCAAATTTTTTATCAAACGGTCAAGAAAATGCAAAAAAGATGTGTTCCATCCTCTGGCGCTCGCGAAGGAAGGATTGAATCGGGCTATTGAACGAAATGAGATTTATGCAAGTTCTTCCAGAACAAGGCTTGCGCCCTTGGCACCCACCATCATCGCTGCGGCATTGGTGTTGCCGGATATGATGTTGGGAAAAATCGAACAATCGATAACGCGCAGGCGCTCGACGCCGTGAACGCGCAAGCGCGGATCGACCACCGACTGAGTGGGGTCAGGTCCCATGCGGCAGGTGGAAACGGGATGATAGACCGTACCGCTGCGTTTGCGGAAATCGGTAATGAGGTCCTCGTCGCTCCGGCAATCCGGGCCAGGCAGCAATTCCTCGACGATCAGTTTTGACAGGGTTGGTGTGCCTGCAATCTTTCGCAGGAATTTAACCGCATCGAGCATCTCGGCCACATCATGCTCGGTTGAAAAAGCATTCGGCGCGATCCTCGGTGCTTCAAGCGGGTTATCAGAGCGAATATGGATGGAGCCGACGCTGGTCGGACGGCAATTGGACAGGCCAATGGAAAAGCCCGGCCACGGATCAGGTGTCAGGATTGGCCGCTCGCCCTCCTTGGGGCGCACTGTTGAGAACGCCTGAAAATAAAGCTGCATGTTTGGGCGTGAGCGGGATGGATCGGTGCGGAAAAAGCCCCCGCCCTGATTCATGCTGATCGATAGCGGCCCTGTTCGCAGCAACAGATATTCGATGCCGACCAGCATTTTTCCCCACCATGGCCGCAGCACCTGATTAAGTGAGGCGACATTGGCGCGGTAGGTGTAATTGATGCCTAGATGATCCTGCAGGTTTTCTCCGACCTGACTATTGGCTTGTACGACGGGGATGCCGAGTTGCTGCAATCGCGTTGCATCGCCAATGCCTGATAGTTCAAGCAGCTGTGGTGAGTTGACGGAACCGCCGCACAGAATGACTTCGCGCCCGGCAGTGACTGTCTCGGTTTGGCCATTGCGAATAAACTCGACGCCGGTGGCGCGCTTGTCCTTGAAGGTGACACGCTGCACCATTGCGCCTGTGAATACAGTCACATTGGCGCGCTTCATCGCCGGGCGCAGGAAAGCCCGCGCGGCGGACATGCGCCGCCCGTTCTTGGTGGTCAGCTGAAACGGTCCTGTGCCTTCCTGTGTAGCGCCATTAAAATCAGCATTATAGGGCAGGCCCGCCTCCTGTGCGGCTTTCAGAATTTGGTTGGCAAGCGGATGAAACAGGCCCGAGCAGTCGGTGACATGAACGGGGCCGCCGTGGCCAAGGCTTTTCGCTGGTCCGTCATGATCTTCCAGCGCCCGGAATATGGGGAGCAGGTCATCATGGCCCCAGCCGGGATTACCACGCTCGCGCCATTCGTCGAAATCTTCCCTTGCACCACGCACATAGACCATGGCGTTGATCGAGCTTGATCCGCCGAGTACCTTGCCGCGCGGCCAGTAATCGGCATTGCCACCAAGACCAGGATCGGATTCGGCGCGGTACATCCAGTTGACGGATTTGTCATAAAAGGTTTTGCCATAACCAAGCGGCATCTGCACGAAAAACCGCCGGTCCGAACCGCCTGCTTCCAGCACAAGCACAGAATGACGGCCGCTAGCGGACAGGCGCTCGGCAACAACCGATCCGGCTGAGCCTGAACCAACAATGATGAAGTCAAACGCGCGCATGAATTCCAGCCTGAATGCAATCTTTATCTGCGGGCAGGATATCCGGCTTCGTTGCATCAGACCCAAACGTCATTCCGCCATGGCTTATGGAAAATACGACAGGCCGGTCGATTTCTGGAAGGTCTCAGGTGCTGGCGGCAATCTGACCAAGGCTTTCGAAAAACCGGGCGGCAAGTTTTGTGGCCCAGGACGATACCAGTCGGCCGCCGATTTGGGCAATTCTGCCACTCACATCGGCATGAACCTTATAGACAAGCACAGTCTCGTTGCCTTCTTCGATCAGATTGACATCCGCTGCGCCTTTGGCAAATCCGGCAATGCCGCCCTTGCCCTCGGCGGTGATGGTGTATGAGTGCGGGGGATTGAGATTGCTGAGTTCAATCCTGCCGCTGAATCGCGCCTTTATGAGGCTGAGTTTCACGACGACTGTCGCTTCAAGTTCTGTATCTGAAATCCATTCAAGCCTCTCGCAGCCGGGAATACAGGCTTTCAGGATGTCTGGATTATTCAATGCTCTCCAGACTGCATCGCGTGGTGCAGCGATGCGCTCTTCGCCTGTTATGTCCATATTTCAAATCCTCTTTGCAAAGAGAAGGCTAAAATAGACGACTCAGCCTGTCCACAATTTATAAAGGCCAATATTTTTGCCAATGTATTAAATCCTGTCACAAAACATCATGATACTGGCGATGATGGCTCTAGACCGAACAGAGGCAGTGTAATAACAGGGTTAAGACTTTGTGATTCCGTAGGGATGACGCATCACAGGGCAATATTGGAGAAGTGTTTCACTTCTCTACTTCACTCATCTCATCAAGGGAGACTGCAAATGAAATTGAAAATGGTCGCCGGCATTTCGCTGCTGGCTGTCGCTCTCGTTGGTTGCTCGAAAGCCCCTACCTGCACCCAGGAAGAGCTGACCAAAAAGGCCGGTGAAATCACCGCTGCCGTACAGCAGGTCGTTACCAAGGACCCATCCAAGGCACAGGGAATTGTTACCAAGATGCAGGAACTGGCGACCAAGTATCAGGGCCAGACCGATCTGAAAGACGCCTGCAAGGCGTATGATGAAGTTCTGACAGCTATCAAGGGCTGATAGACTTTTGCGCCGCAGTTCCGCCCGGATTTGCGGCGCACACTCCTGATGTTAAATCGGCCTGACGTTAAATCGGAAGAGATTCTGCTTTTGACCGATTGAAACAAAATGATTCCGGTGGCAGGTTCCTGCCCGACAGGTTCAAGGCGTGACTTCAGGAGAGAGATATGGCGAAGGTGAAAGCGAACGACCTGCGTGGTTCCGTTCAGGCATTGAAAGCACATTTCAAAAGCGGCGCACCTAAAAACATGCGCGCAACCTTTGCAGAAGATCCCAAACGCTTCGACCGCTATTCGCTTCATCTTGATGATCTTCTTCTTGACTGGTCGAAATGTCTCGTCAATGACAAGACATTGTCGCTTCTTGCCGATCTGGCAAAAGTTGCCAATGTCGAAGCCCGCCGTGATGCAATGTTTGCCGGCGAACCAATCAACAATACGGAAGGCCGGGCCGTTCTGCACACAGCGCTGCGCAACCGCTCCAACAAGCCTATCAAGGTTGATGGTGTGGATGTTATGCCCGGCGTCAATGATGTGCTCAAGCGCATGGGTGCCTATGCGGATGGTCTGCGCTCGGGAGCGATCAAAGGTTCCAAGAACAAGCCGATTACTGACGTGATCAATATTGGTATTGGCGGTTCCGATCTTGGGCCGGCCATGGCAACGCTTGCGCTGTCACCCTATCATGATGGCCCGAAGACGCACTTCGTCTCCAATGTTGATGGCGCGCATATCGCTGATACACTGAAAGACCTTGACCCGGCGACAACGCTGATCATCGTCGCCTCGAAGACATTTACCACCATTGAAACCATGACCAATGCCAAGGCAGCGCGCAAATGGATCGCCGATGCGCTGGGCGAGAAGGCCGTTGGCCAGCATTTTGCAGCGGTTTCGACCGCACTCGACAAGGTCGACGCCTTTGGTATTCCAGAAGACCGGATCTTTGGTTTCTGGGACTGGGTTGGCGGTCGCTATTCCATCTGGTCGGCTATTGGTCTGCCTCTGATGATTGCTATCGGGCCCGAAAATTTCGGCCGTTTTCTCGATGGCGCCCATTCAATGGACGAACATTTCCGTAAAGCTGCGCTTCACAAGAATCTGCCCATGATGCTCGGTCTGGTGGGCTACTGGCATCGTGCCATCTCCGGCTATACCAGCCGTGCCGTTATTCCCTACGATCAGCGTCTGGCCCGTCTGCCCGCTTACTTGCAACAACTCGATATGGAATCGAATGGCAAGGGCGTCACCGTTGATGGCAAGCCTGTCTCCGGGCCAACTGGTCCTGTCGTCTGGGGCGAGCCCGGCACCAATGGCCAGCATGCTTTCTTCCAGCTTCTGCATCAGGGCACAGACACGATCCCGCTGGAGTTTATTGTCGCGGCGAAGGGGCATGAACCGCATCTGGACAATCAGCACGAGATGCTGCTTGCCAATTGCCTTGCCCAGTCGGAAGCCTTGATGAAAGGCCGCACGCTTGACGAGGCCAAGGCGCAGCTTGCTGCGAAAAATCTGCCGAAGTCCGAAGTGAAACGGATTGCACCGCACCGCGTTTTCACCGGCAATCGTCCATCAATCACCATCGTCTACGACAAGCTCGATCCTTTTGCGCTTGGCCGCCTGATTGCACTCTACGAACACCGGGTGTTTGTCGAGGCGCAGCTTTTCGGCATCAATGCTTTTGACCAATGGGGTGTTGAGTTGGGCAAGGAACTGGCGACGGAACTTCTCCCGATCGTCTCCGGCGAGGTCAAGCCAAAGGACAAGGACGCATCCACGCAAGGTCTTGTCGCGCACTTGAGAAAACGCCGCGCCAAATAGGCTATAATGGCCCAATAACAAACAGAATGGGTTTCCGGCCTTTGCTCCAGGGCCGGATTTGAGGAACCGGGAAAGCATTGATGAAAACCGAGACTATTCAGCTGGCTGGCGATGTGCCGGGCAATCATATTGAACTGCGCGTGCTGCGTTTTGCGGGCAAGGATGAAAAGGCGGTCAGCGCCTATCTGCAATCCTCCCTCCATGGCTCCGAACTGCCCGGCCAGGCTGCCTTGCATTTTCTTATTCCCATGCTGGAAAAAGCTGAGAAGGAAGGTCGGATATCCGGTAATATTACTGTCGTTCCGCAGGCCAATCCGGTTGGATCGGCGCAGTGGCAGTCGCATCAGCATCTAGGCCGGTTTGATTTCTTTTCCAGCGTCAATTTCAATCGTTCATTCCCGCTGCTCGATACATTCGATACTTCAAGGCTTGTTCCCATTGATGGCCCGAAATCTCTGGCGGAACGGTTGAAGGCACAATTGCTGCGTCTGGCGCTACCCCATGAAATCGTGCTCGACCTGCATTGCGATGATGAGAGCGAGAATTATCTCTATATCCATCAGGCTTTCCTGCCCGAGATGTATGATCTCGCTGCGGCGCTGGGCTCAACAGCTATTCTGTCATGGAACAGCACTGCCGATGCCGCCTTTGAAGAAGCATGCGCCCATCCGGTTCTGCAACTGCCGGAAGCCAAGCGCGACGTAAAACGTCGTGCTGTTACAACTGTTGAGTTTCGCGGGTTGAGCGATGTCGATATCGCTACCGGCAAAGCCGATGCGGAAGGCCTTTACCGTTTCCTCGTGCATCGCGGTGTGGTCACTGATCCTGCCGTCAAGCTGATTGTCGATTTCAAGGGACCGGTCACGCCACTCGAGAACGTTGAAATGATCCGCGCGCCGCAGGGTGGTATGATCCTGTTTCATGTTGATATCGGCGATGAAGTCGAGGCGGGTGCGAAACTGGTCACGATTGTCACAGTTCCGGGCGATCCTTCGGGCGATATCACGCTGATAGCACCGCAGGCAGGCCGCATCCTCACGCGCCGCAGCCATAGGTACACACGCCGGGGCGATGATCTCCTCAAGCTGCTGGGCGCCAAGCGTTCCGAACAGGCGCGGCCCGGGTCACTGGAAGCCTGATGGCCCGCGCTCAACCTTCGGAAATCCGCGCCATCCTGTTCGACAAGGACGGCACGCTGGTTGATTTCAATCGCACATGGTTCGGCATCACTATGGAACTTGCCCACAAGGCGGCGGGCGGGGACGAGGGTCGTGCGCGCGCCCTTGTTGAAGCTGGTGGCTATGACTGGGAGATGGAGCGTTTCCGTGGTGGCTCTGTTGTGGCTGCCGGAACGATCAACGACATTGTCGATCTCTGGCACCCGGAATTGACGCTGGAAGAAAAGCGCGAGCGCATTCGTGCCTATGACGAATATGCGGTGCGTGAGGGCTCGCGCCGCGCTGTAGGCATTGACGGATTGCGTGAGACGCTGGAACGGTTGGCCGCGCAGGGTTTTGTCCTTGGCATCGCCACGAATGATTCCGAGGCCGGCGCACGCGCAACCGCCGAAGCCTTGGGGCTGACCTCTCTCTTTTCGGTCATCATTGGTTATGATTCCGTGGCGCGAGCAAAACCCCATGCTGACCAGCTGGAGCTGTTTGCAGCAAAGACGGGGTTTCCGGCCAGTGCCATCGCCATGGTTGGAGACAATGGGCACGATCTGGAAATGGCCCATGCTGCCGGTGCAGGGCTTGCCGTGGGTGTGCTCTCCGGCAACAGCACGCTTGATGATCTTGCTTCGTTAAGCGATGTCATACTGGGTTCGATTGCCGATCTGCCGGATTTTCTGGCTGGGCGGGCCAAATCACAGTAGTTCTGATTGATGTGACAGGTTGATGCCCGTGGTGCGTGGTTCGACAAGCTCACCATGAGGGAGAGGGGTGATGCAAGGGAGTCAGGTTCTGCATCCTTTGTGATCTGTAAAGTTGGCGATTATCGTTGCCTCCTCACTCTCCCTCATGGTGAGCAACTGTGTTTGGGTGTTGATCAGATTTGGTGTTCTAATCTCCATGGTGTGTCGGTTTTGATGATGGCGTTGATGATGACGATGAGTTTTCGCA
>NZ_JBFRDN010000063.1:0-8904 GCF_052113785.1 Phyllobacterium sp. TAF24
GGCTTGACCCGAGGACCCATGTTGATAACTGCTGAGTATCGGTTTCGTTTATTCGCCTTAGCCGTGGGTCCTCGGGTCAAGCCCGAGGATGACGGTGGGGTAGGTTGGGCGGGGTGRGTTGCGGTARGGTGGGTTGCTGKGRAGYCAAGTTCTGCGACCTTTGCGATTAGCGTTGCATCCATCTCCTTTATGGTGAGCTTCCTGAGCCTGTCGAATGGCAAACCACGGACAGCACCGGAAACAAAAACGGCAACCCGAAGGTTGCCGTTTTTCTCAATGCACGAGAATGTTGCGGAACTGCCAGGGGTCGCTGGTGTCGATATCTTCCTTGAAGAAACCGGGGCGATTTTCCAGTGGTGTCCAGTCCGTATAATGGCCCTTGAGTGGGCCGAGATAGGGTTTTTGGATTTCAAGGCAGCGGCGGAAATCGATTTCGTCGGTTTCAACGATACCGGCTTCCGGATTTTCCAGCGCCCAGACCATGCCCGAGAGAACGGCAGAACTGACCTGCAGACCCGTCGCATTCTGGTAAGGTGCCATCTTGCGCGCTTCCTCGATGGTCAGCTGTGAGCCATACCAGTAGGCATTCCTGTCGTGGCCATAGAGCAACACGCCAAGCTCATCCGCGCCATCAACGATCTCGGATTCTTCCAGAACGTGATGGATCGGCTGCGGTTGGCCCGCGGCACCGAACATCTCATCGAGCGACAGCGTTGCCACATTGGACGGATGATAGGCGTAGTGGCAGGTCGGGCGATAGGCAGCCTTGCCCTTCTTGTCGAAGACCGTGAAGAAATCCGCAATCGAGATTGCTTCATTGTGGGTGACAAGCAGGCCGAACTGCGGTCCCTCGGTGGGGCACCAGGTGCGGATACGGGTATCGGCGCCGGGCTGTTCGAGGAAGATTGCCGCCTTGTTGCCCTTCTTCTGCTTGCGGGCATTTTTGGGCAGCCACTTCTCGTGGGTTCCCCAGCCAAGTTCTGCGGGCTGCAAACCTTCGGAGATAAAGCCATCAACCGACCATGTGTTCCAGAACACACCAAAGGGCTTTGGACCGCTGGCGCGCTGCGTGTCGCGCTCGGCAATATGGATGCCCTTGATGCCGGTCTTGCGCATCAGGCGCGCCCAGCCATCGCGATCATCGCGCGCTGGTTCGGCGTGTTCGATGCCCATGTCCTTGGCAAGATTGACCATGGCCTGTTTGACAAACCACGACACCATGCCGGGATTGGCGCCACTGCACGATACGGCTGTCGTACCCCCGGGCTTGCGGCGCTTTTCTGCCAGCAGCGTTTCGCGCAGGGCATAATTGGTCCGCTTGGCATTGTCGCCGCCTGCGTAATAAAAACCGGCCCATGGCTCGATAACCGTGTCGATATAGAGCGAGCCAACCTTACGGCAAAGGCGCATAATATCGACTGACGACGTGTCGACGGACAGATTGACGCAAAAACCCTGGCCACCGCCTGCGGTCAGCAGCGGCTTCAACAGCGTCTTGTAATTTTCCTTGGTAACGGCTTCCTGAATGAAGCGGATGCCACGCTCGTCGAGCAGTTTCTTGTTGGCATCACTCGGGTCGATGACGACCACGCGGGACTTATCGAATTTGAAGTGGCGCTCTATGAGGGGCAGGGTACCCCGTCCGATGGACCCGAAACCGATCATCACAATCGGACCAGTAATTTCTCCATGTACAGGCCAATTCGCCTTCGCCATTTTTTTGCTACTCCTAATTTTTTAATCTCCATCAATGAGGGCAGCGGTTATTTCACCGCTTCAAAGAAACCATAGAGCATTGTGATGACAAAGAGCAAACAACCGTTCACCCGGAACGGGTAAAACTGCAACTACTGTTAATTGAAGCGCATTAAAGTGCGTTTAGTGCGTCGATCAACCGGTCCCGAATGGCAATAATGCCTTTATATTGGGCTTGTGCCTCATTAAGAGACAGAAGTTGCGCAGCAAATGCTTCGGCGACAGCGCGGCATTCCGGATGTTTTTTCAATGTGGCAACCGGATCGAGATGAATGCGAATGGTGAAGAGAATGTCGCCAGATGCGGGCAACTTGCGCAAGGTCTGGCGCTCGACGCGGACAAAGCTCTGCGCGACGATATCCTCGTCCGTATAGCGTGCGCCCTTCTGGTGGCTGGAAAGCGGGTGGTAGAGATTGCCATCCGGTTGCAGCGACCAGTTCATGCGATAGACCGAACGATCGGGCCGAAGATTGTCGAACATGCGGCTGATAAGTCCGGCATTGCGCGTGCCCGTACCAAAATCCGGCACCGGCGCATGAATATCCTCCATGGACCGGCCGAATTTTTCCAGAAGCGTCCATGATGACGGGAAAGAAAGTGAAGCTGCTGCCAGATGCCAGCCGCGCGCATCGTCCTTGCGCATCAGGACAAGATCTTCCTGCACAAGTTTGGCGGCGCGATGCAGAAATGGCGAACCGGCTTGACCAAGCGGGATCATTTCATCCCAGCCCATAATGCCGATATTCTCACCATTCCTCACATAATGCGCGGGATAGTGTTCGACGAGATGATCGCTCAAAAGGTCGAGCACTTCCTTCTGCGCTTCCCCTGTCCCCGGTTCTTCGACAAATATTTTCTCCCCATGCAGCCCGAACAGACGGCGTTTTTCCGCAAGGTAGGGGACGAGATTACCGTCAATCTCGATCCAGTCCTTCAGGTCAAGCTGATGCAAGCCTATGGTGAAGGGTTGCGCCGAACCATCATAGGGCGTGTGGGCGGGAACATGCATTCTTACGAGTCCATCGCCTCCAGCTCGTCAATAATGCCTTCAATGACCGAAAGACCCTTTTGCCAGAAAGCCGGGTCCGTGGCGTCGAGGCCGAATGGTGCCAGCAGTTCCGAAWGGTGCTTTGTGCCGCCAGCCTTCAGCATATCGAAATATTTCTCCTGAAAGCCCGCCTCGGCATTCTGATAAACAGCATAGAGTGAATTGACGAGGCAATCGCCGAAAGCATAGGCATAGACGTAGAATGGCGAATGGATGAAGTGCGGAATATAGGTCCAGAAGGTCTCATAGCCGGGGCCGAACTTGATCGCCGGTCCAAGGCTCTCCTTCTGTACATCCAGCCAGATTTCACCGATACGGTCGGAGGTGAGTTCGCCATGGGCGCGTTCCGTGTGCACCCGGCGCTCGAACAGATAGAAGGCGATCTGGCGCACGACCGTATTGATCATGTCCTCGGCCTTTTGTGCCAGCATGGCCTTGCGTTCGCGCGTGTCCTTCGTCTTTTCCAGCAGCGAGCGGAAGGTCAGCATTTCGCCGAAAACCGAAGCCGTTTCGGCCAGCGTCAGCGGTGTCGACGCCATCAGCGCACCCTGATCGCCAGCAAGCACCTGATGCACGCCGTGGCCAAGTTCATGGGCAAGCGTCATCACATCGCGCGGCTTGCCCATATAGTTGAGCAGCACGTAAGGGTGGACAGAAGGCACCGTCGGGTGGGCAAAGGCACCCGGTGATTTCCCGGGGCGGGTCGGCGCATCGATCCAGTTCTTGTCGAAGAAATCGCGAGCAATATCAGCCATTTCAGGGGCAAAACCGCGATAGGCCGATAGCACTGTTTCCTTGGCTTCCGTCCACGGGATCACCGCCTGCGGTGTTTCCGGCAGCGGAGCGTTGCGGTCCCAATTGTTGAGATAATCAAGGCCGAGCCAT
Source organism: Phyllobacterium sp. TAF24 (assembly GCF_052113785.1). Taxonomy (NCBI): domain Bacteria; kingdom Pseudomonadati; phylum Pseudomonadota; class Alphaproteobacteria; order Hyphomicrobiales; family Phyllobacteriaceae; genus Phyllobacterium; species Phyllobacterium sp. TAF24. The sequence goes on from NZ_JBFRDN010000063.1 coordinate 3,689, forward strand.
TTGGCTTTCAGCGCGTAATAGCGGTGCGATAGACGTGGATAGGCGGCCTGTACGGCTTCCGCCAGTGCGTCCACCACTTCCCGTTCGACACGGTTGGCGAGGTGGCGGCTGTCGGCAATATCCCGAAAACCGCGCCAGCGATCGGAAATTTCCTTGTCCTTGGACAGGGTGTTGGTGATCAGCGTGAAGGTGCGCAGATTTTCCTTGAAGGTCTTTGCCAGCGCATCGGAGGCTTTCTTGCGCACAGTCCCATCGGCATCCTGCAGCATATTGAGTGTCGGCTCGAGCGCGAGGTCCTCGCCGTCAACCTCAAAGCGCAGCGCCGTCATGGTTTCATCGAACAGGCGGTTCCATGCGCCGCGGCCGGTGATCGACTTTTCATGGAAAAGCTGTTCGATCTTGTCTTCGAGCTGGTACGGCTTGTCCTTGCGCAGGTCCACCAGCCACGGGCGGTAATGGCCGATGGCAGGGTTATCATCCATCGCCTTTTCAATCACCGCATCATCAATGCGGTTGAGTTCAAGGCTGAAAAAGATGAGATGGGCACTGGCGTTGGTCATCTTTTCCTGAATGTCGCCATAGAGCTTGGCGCGTTTTGGATCGGATGTATCGCCCGCATAAACCAGCCCGGCATAGGAGACGATCTTGCTGATGAGTTCATCCAGCGCCTCGAATTCCTTAATGGCTTCAGCAAAGTTGCCACCTTTTGGCTTTGCCGCTTCGTCAGCCAGATTGCCTTTCCAGCGATTGGCAAACTGCACCGCAAGCTCATCGGCCTTTTTCAGATCTGCTTTCAGCTCGCTGCTATCAGCGGAGGGATAAAGATCAGCAAGGTTCCATTCGGGCAGGGCGCCCAACGCGGTCTGTTCGGCTTTCGCGGTTGCTGCGCCCGACTTTCCGGCGGCGGCGTATGGATAATGGCGGCTGTGGATATTCATTTAAGCACCGTTTTTTGCGTGTCTGCAGCTTGTTCAAACGCGAATCATGGAGGATAGTTTCGATAAGCTAAAGCTTAAAAGTTCCTCTGTGTTTGTTCCAGTAGCGTATTCTTTGGTTACAAAACGTGCATGGTTAAGACCTATGAAGGGTGGATTCTATCACCAAAACGTCTTAATTGTGCTGTTAACCATCCGTTGACCATGTCTTAAATCAGCTCTTTGCGCTTCGGTTTTTGCCATGCTCTCAACGTATTTGTTCTTCAATAAGTGACCATTAACCATTAAATCGGATAATCCAGATATTCGGGGACTGGAAAAACGGTCAAGGTTGGGACGACATTGTCAAACATGAATCATGCACAGAACGGCAAATCAACGGCAGTTTCTTTTGTACGCGCCAGCTGGTTTGTGTTCCTCATGGTCTTCGGCTCGATGCTGTTTGCATCGGCGCAGGCTTCCGCTGAGACCCGGACTCTCAAACTCTATTTCATCCACACGAAAGAGCGCGCTGAAATCACGTTCAAGAAGAATGGACGTTATCAGCAGGACGGCCTGAACAAGCTCAATCGATTCCTGCGCGACTGGCGTCGCAATGAACCAACGAACATGGACCCCCGCCTGTTCGATCTGGTCTGGCAGGTTTATCAGACGGTTGGCGGATCAGACTATATTCATGTGGTTTCGGCCTATCGCTCTCCTGCAACCAATTCGATGCTGCGCTCGCGCAGCCGCGGCGTTGCCAAGACAAGCCAGCACATGCTCGGCAAGGCGATGGATTGGTATCTTCCCGGTGTAAAGCTCTCGACCCTGCGCGTTACCGCGCTGAAATTCCAGGCAGGCGGTGTGGGCTACTACCCGACATCTGGCTCGCCTTTCGTCCACACCGATGTCGGCAATGTCCGCATGTGGCCGCGCATGAGCCGCCGCGAACTGCTGGCCGTGTTCCCCGATGGCAAGACAATGCATATTCCTGCTGATGGTAAGCCATTGCCCGGTTATGAGCAGGCTGTTGCTGCCTATGAATCCCGCAAGCGTAGCGGTGGCTCCGTTCAGGTTGCCAGCAATTCCTCCAGATCCGGCGGTCGCAGCAAGACGCTCTTTGGTATGCTCTTTGGCGGCGGTGGTGCCGACGACGAGGAGGATTCCGGCGAAGCCGGGGTTGCCGTGGCTTCGGCTCCAACCCCATCGCGCAGTGTAGCCCGTGCTGCACCAGCCGCCGCATCGGATGATGACGAGGGTGGTTCGTCCTTGCCGGGTGTCGCTGGTGCGCAGCCCGCATCGACCCCTATCGCACCGGCTTTGCCGACACGCAATGCGCCAGCACCGGTTGAAGCACCCCGTCCTGATGCACCGCTTGTTGCGGGTCCGGAGGACAATGCTGCTCTGGCCTTTAATGTTCCTGTTCCGCTGCGCCGTCCTGATTATGCGCCGACACCCGAACCTGCTGCTCCGGCAACACTTAATGCACTGGCCGAAGAACCGTCGACTGTTGTGGCTGCTTTGCCGACACCGCGTCCCACCGACAGTGCAAGCGCTATTCGTGACATGATCGCGGCCAATGTGAACACGCCAGCCAATGAGCAGGCACCGGCTCAACCGGAAATGGTCAATGCGCTGGTTCCTGTTCCCTTTGACAAGCCGCAGACCGGTCCAAAGCACAGTGACATGATGGTCGCATCAGTTGTGCCGAACCCGCGTCCGGCCATGCCGACTGCACAGGTTGCTGCTGCACCCCAGGGTGCGTCTGCACCCGAGGTCGCGGCTGCAACCGAGCATGATGTCATTCCGGTTCCCAATGACGATCTGGAAGCGATTATCAAGCAGTCTGATAAGACCCGTGGCAAAGCTCCGACCGTTGCAACGGCGCAAGCCATGCCGACATTGCCTGCGACCACGGGTGGCCGCGTTGTTCGCAACAAGCCTGCGCCGACACAGAATACACAAGTGGCTTCCAACGAGCCTCAGCCTTCGCTGCGCCGCACGATGCTGGATGCCGGTGGTTCTGCCGATCCCGTCGCCATGCTTGATAGCGGCGTGATCACCACCAGCAAGACATCGAAGCCGCGTCGTCAGGCAGCGCAGAATCAGGGTGCCAAGGCCATTCAGGTTTCCTCGGATGTGTCGGATCGTGCATTGTCGAACCAGCAGGTCGCCGAGACGTCGCCGAATGTTGAACCGGCTGTTTTGCGCAACGAGGCAATGCGTGCCGCTCCTACAACCGTTTACACCGCAGGTTTCCAGCAGGCTCTGCCGGTATCCGATGCCAACAAGTTCACGGGCAAGGCTGTTACGTTCCTGTCGATTGCAAAGTTCACTTCCACGAACTGATTGCTGTTTAGAGTTTAAACAAAATGGGCGGCCCGTTGGTGCCGCCCTTTTTGTTTGATGGGTGGTTGTTGCGTGTGTGGGAGTGGGTGGTGGGGGGGTCGTGGTTCGACAAGCTCACCATGAGGGTGAGGGGTGATGAAGAGAGCGAGTTCTGCGACCTTAATGACCTGCAATGCTGGCGATTAGCGTTACATCCTCACTCTCCCTCATGGTGACCTTGTCGAACCACGAACCATGCATCGGCGGTGCTCACCCCCCTCTGTCCTGTCGGACATCTCCCCCACAAGGGGGGAGATCACATTGGCATGAACGCTTTCCCACAACAGGAAACGTTTCAAGTTGTGCAAAGGCAGGAGTACAGCTGATCTCCCCCCTTGTGGGGGAGATGTCCGACAGGACAGAGGGGGGTGAACCCCGGCAGAGCCACGAATGCCGGATATATCACCCAGCGATACCGATGAGAGATATCAGTCTTACCTCGCCAGTTTTGCAGCCTCAGCGGCAAGCGCGGTAATCTCGTCCCATTTTCCGGCCTGAACCAGATTGTCAGGGGCAACCCATGAGCCGCCAACACAAACAACGTTGGGCAGGTCAAGATAGGTTTTGGCATTGCCAGCGCCGATACCGCCAGTCGGGCAGAATTGAATGCCAGCAAACGGCGACGACAGGGATTTGAGGAACGAAGCGCCGCCAGCCTGTTCGGCGGGGAAGAATTTGAGCATCGTGTAGCCCTCTTCGCGCAGGCTCATGATTTCTGCCGGGGTAATAGCACCGGGAAGCAGGGGAACCTTGCCCGCAGCCGCGGCCTTCAGCAACTGCGGCGTCGCGCCGGGGCTGACGATAAAACGCGATCCGGCGGCACTCGCCTCTTCATACTGGCGCGCATTGAGAATAGTACCGGCACCGACAATGGCTTCAGGCACTTCATTGGCAACCGCGCGGATAGCTTCAAGCGCTGCCGCTGTGCGCAGGGTGATTTCGATGGCTGGAAGTCCACCGGCTGCAAGCGCGCGCGCCAGAGGTACGGCGTCGGCAACGTTATGGACGAGAATAACAGGAATAACCGGCTGGCCTTTCAGAACGGGTAATAGCAAATCGGTCTTCTGGGCCATGTCAAACTCTCCGCTGTTTATGGGTTCAATCGATTTAGTCATACGAAGCCGCTTTGTCTACCGCTTGCTGCCCTATCGAGAGATTCAACCGCAGCATATCGGCGCCAGGCGAGCGACAATTTGGTATCATAGCGGTTCTGTGTGAAGTTTGGACCATTATAGGCGCGTGCAAATGCCTTCCAGTCGTGCCGCGCCAAAACAGGGGTGAGGCCACTCTTGTCGATGAAGCGGATCATCAGGCGAAGTTGCCCTTTCAGCGATCCGCGTGCCGCATCCACGAGGGCGTCGACACTGTCATAACCAAGCCATTTCCAATGGGCGCCCATCACCTGCCCGATCCCCCATGATACGGATTCATAGGCGGCCTGCCGGTTGATTGCGACGGCTCCACCCAGCAACTGCCAGCGCGCCGCTTGCGATACCGGATTGCGAACCGCACCCGCCACGGGGTTTGCAAGGCCCTTGTCGCGAGCGTTCCGCCGCTGATTGCCCGACAGGCGTTGGTCGAAATAATGCCCCTCAAAGCGAATGGGCGGTTCATCGCAGCCATCAACCTTGTAGAAGCAGACACCGCCGCTCTCAACCTGTGCGACGGCAAGAAGTGCTGCCGGTTCGATGCCCGCCCGTTCGGCTTCGCTGCTGATATCTCTGATGTTCTGTTCTGAAAACATGGCGATCCCTTGTGATTAGTTACAAGGGAATTATCGGGGGGGTTCGGGTCTGTTGGATAAGTATTGGGTGGCGCGATGGCGTGTGGGTGGTGTGTGAGCGTGGTTCGTGGTTCGTGGTTCGACAAGCTCACCATGAGGGAGAGTGTGGATGCAACGCTAATCGCAAA
>NZ_JBFRDN010000064.1:0-7079 GCF_052113785.1 Phyllobacterium sp. TAF24
GGTCAAGCCCGAGGATGACGGAGAGAGGTAGGTTGAAGGGGTGCTATATTCTGCAACATTGGCGATTAGCGTTGCATCCACCCAAGCCCCTCATGGTGAGCTTGTCGAACCACGAACCACACACTACTGACTACCCACCAACCACAAACCAGCTAATCCTTACGCCGTTGCCTTCTCGCTCTCAGCCAGAAAACAACAAAAAAACCAAACACAAACAGCGCACCGAAAACACCAGCCAGCGCAGGAGAATGGGCGCCCAGCGCCAGCATCATGGTGGGCATGTAGAACGCGGCAAAACCGAAACCAAGCATGATACAGGCTGCGGCGATGGCAGCATTGCGGGTTTTGGGATCACTCACGGGCATGGGTCTTTCTTCTGGCAACAGTCGCAGCCTTTGTAGCTCCGTTGCACCCGAACGCAAGCACTACCTTGCGCGGAAATCCTCCAGCCGCTTGATCTGCTGTCCGTCCGCATCGAAATTATCAGGCGACAGCCACGCCTGATAGGCGGCTTTCAGCGCTGGCCATTCGCTGTCGATAATCGAGAACCACGCCGTATCGCGGTTCTGACCCTTCTGCACCATATGCTGGCGGAAAATGCCTTCGAAGGTAAAACCGAAACGCTCCGCCGCCCGCTTGGATGGCTCGTTGGCGTTGTTGCATTTCCATTCGTAGCGGCGATAGCCGAGCGTATCAAAGATATAGGATGCGAAGAGATATTGTGCTTCGGTGGCAGCCGGTTTGCGTGAGATCAGCGGCCCCCAATAGATATTGCCGATTTCGATGACACCGAACGTCGGATCAATCCGCATCAGGGTCTGACGGCCCGCAACCTTGCCTGATTTCTTGTCGATGACCGCAAAAAACAGCGGGTCCTTGCTGGCCGATACTTTTTCCAGCCACGCATCGAATGCCGGGCGGTCGCCCGCTGCGGTTTCAAAAAGATAGCGAAACCGGTCTCCCGCATCCTCGACACTCGACGCCTCGTAGAGCCCGTCGCCATGTTTGGCAGCATCCAGCGGCTCAAGCGTGACATACTGCCCCTCGATGGGTTCACGGGCAGGAGATGGGCACGGTGTCCAGTCTTTGAGATCGGTCATGATAGCGGCCTGTTTTGCATATGAGTATTTGACTCCATACAGTCAGAGCAGCACAAAGCTGAAGTCATAAATTGTATGTAGGACAAGATAATGCTGCGTACCATCTCCGGTTTCGACCGTATCGGTGAAGAAAATGCCTTTGCTGTTCTCGCCCGTGCAACGGCTCTCGCCTCCCAAGGCAAAGACATCATCAATCTTGGGATCGGCCAACCGGATTTCAGAACACCCGATCATATCGTCGAAGCGGCCATCAAAGCACTGAAAGATGGGCACCATGGCTATACGCCAGCAACCGGACTGCTCGCGACGCGTGAGGCAGTCGCCCGCCGCACACTGACCACGACAGGCGTCGAAGTCTCCCCTGACAATGTCATCATCGTTCCCGGCGGTAAGGTCACGATGTTTGCCGCCATCATGATTTTTGGCGAACCCGGCGCAGAAATTCTCTATCCCGACCCCGGCTTTCCCATCTATCGCTCGATGATTGAATTCACCGGCGCAACGCCGGTTCCCGTGCCTATCCGCGAAGAGAACAGCTTTGCCTTCTCCGCCGAAGAAACGCTGGCGCTCATCACGCCCAAAACACGCTTGTTGATCCTCAATTCTCCGGCTAATCCGACCGGCGGCGTTACGCCGAAATCCGAGATTGAAAAGCTGGTAAAGGGCCTCGAAGCCCACCCACACGTCGCCATCATGTCCGATGAGATTTATGACGTCATGACCTATGATGGCGAGGAACATTGCTCGCTGCTGACCTTCCCCTCCATTCGTGACCGGCTGATTGTTCTTAATGGCTGGTCGAAGGCATGGGCCATGACCGGCTGGCGCATGGGTTGGTCGATCTGGCCGGATAGTCTTTATGACAAGGTGCGCAAGCTCGCGGTCAATTGCTGGTCCTGTGTCAATGCACCCAGCCAATATGCCGGGATCGCCGCCATTGATGGCCCGCAGGATGATGTGGAAAAAATGTGCCGTGCTTTCGACAGCCGTCGCAGGATTGTTGTTGATGGTCTGAACAGCCTGCCGGGCATCAGTTGCGCCACACCGAAGGGCGCATTCTACGCCTTCCCCAACATCAAGGTCACCGGTTGGCCCGCCAAGCAGCTCGCAGCCGCGTTGCTTGATGAAGCGGGTGTGGCGCTGATCGGTGGGCCGGATTTCGGCATTCTCGGCGAGGGCTATATCCGCCTTTCCTATGCCAATTCCGAGGAAAACATTGTGCGCGCCATTGAGCGGATCGAGCGGTTCCTCACGAAGTAATTTTAGCCGCGCAACACACCGCGATCGACGGAAGCGGCTTTCACCAGAGCGAAAACAGTGTCGCCCTGCTTGAGAGCAAGCTCGCTGGCGGATTTGCGCGTCAGCCGCGCGCTGATCGTTTGGCCGCCAATATCGAGCGTGAGATCACAGTCCGGGCCATCATTGGTAGTAATGGAAACAATACGCGCGGGCAGGATATTGCGCACACTGATCGCGTCCGGCAGTGTGCGGGCGATAGAGACGTCGCGCGCTCTTATGCGCAGCCGCAGTTTTGTCCCGTCGGCAAAGCCGAGCTTGGCAATCTGAAATGGATGGCCACCAATATCGATGGAGGTCAGCCCGAAGGCGTCATCGCTTGCTGTGACGGTGCCCGAAACAAGCGCTCCCGCATCGTCATGACTTCCAAGCCGCGAGAAGATGGCTTCGGCAGGCCCGCTTGCGGTCACGCGGCCGGCCTGTAGCAGCACGATCTCGTCTGCCAGCCGCGCCACCTCGTCAATCTCATGGCTGACATAGAGGATCGGCAGACCTGTTTCATCGCGCAGGGTTTCAAGGAAGGGCAGGATTTCCTGCCGCCTGTTATGATCAAGCGATGAGAGCGGCTCGTCCATGAGAAGCAGTGACGGATTGGAGAGCAGTGCCCGCCCAATGGCAACGCGCTGACGTTCACCACCTGAAAGCGTTGTCGGCGAGCGTTGCTGCAAATGCTCAAGCCCAAGCAGCGCCACCACCCTGTCATAGGGCAATCCCTCGCTGCGCCGTCCGGCCCAGCGCGCATAGGTCAAATTGGTCCTGACTGAAAGATGCGGAAACAGCCGCGCATCCTGAAAGACATAGCCGATACGCCGCTGTTCCGGCGGCAGGTTGATCCCGCTGGCGCTGTCGAACAGCACGTGATCCCGGATGGTGATCCGGCCCTGTTTGGGACGTGTCACACCGGCAATCATTTTCAGAAGCGTTGTCTTGCCCGCGCCTGACTCACCAAACAGCGCGGTAACACCGCCGCCTGCGGTAAACTCGGCAGCGACCGGAAACGATCCGACCTGCCCACTGACCGAAACGAACAGCGTATCGCTCATGACCGCCCTCCGCTCAAGCGCCGCTGCAACCATTCCGAGGCAACAACAGCAACAATGGAGATCACCACCGAAACGAGGATCAGCCGCAGGGCGGCGATATCACCATTCGGGCTTTGCAGCAGGGAATAGATCGCAAGCGACATGGTCTGCGTTTCACCGGGAATATTCGACACAAAGGTAATCGTTGCGCCAAACTCACCCAGCGCTTTGGCAAAGCCGAGTACGGCACCGGCCAATATACCCGGCAACAGAAGCGGCAGCGTCACCGTGAAGAAGACGACAATGCGCCCTGCCCCAAGCGAGCGCGCAGCCTCTTCAAGACCGCGATCAAGGCTTTCAATGGAAAGACGCATTGGCCGCACGAGCAGCGGAAAGGCCATGACACCGGCAGCCAGCGCAGCGCCAGTCCAGCGAAACGCGAAGGTCAGCCCGAAAATATCATTGAGAAAACCGCCAATGGTGCCGCGTGCGCCAAACCACACCAAAAGCAGATAGCCCGTCACCACAGGCGGGATAACCAGCGGCATGGTGATAACAGCCTGCAAGAGGCTCTTACCCCAAAAGGAATAACGCGCCAGAATCCACGCAATGATGAAAGCAAATGGCAGGGCGACGAGGATCGCGACCAGCGCGACCCTCAGCGACAGAAGAACAATGGCCCATTCTGCCTCACCCAGCACTATCAGCCCGCCTTGCCTGCGCCAACAAAGCCCTTCGACTTGATGATTTCCTGGCCCTCATCGCTGGCGAGGAAATCAAGGAAGGCCTTGCCTTCAGCCGATGGTTCCTTGCCAACAAGTGCAGCCGGATAGAGGATCGGCTTGTGGGTTGAATCGGCGAAACGATAGGCCTCAACCAGATCCGGCGCAGCGGTGTGATCCGAGGCATAGACAATGGATGCATTGGCTTCGCCGCGGCTGACAAATTCCAGCGCAGCACGCACATTCTCGGTGAACACAGCATTCTTGCTGACTTCATCCCAGATTTTCAGCGTTTCCAGCGCTGCCTTGCCGTACTTTCCAGCGGGAACGTTTGTGGGATCACCCATGGCAAAACGCCCGGCTTTCAAGATTTCAGCCGCGTCGCCCTTGTCCTTCTTGGTCAGGATGACAAGCGCGTTGCCCGCAATGACCTTGCGCGATGGCTTGTCGATCAGGTTGCGCTGTTCGAGATAATCCATCCAGTCAAGATCAGCCGAGATGAAGAGATTGGCCGGAGCGCCCTGCTCGATCTGCTTGGCCAGCGCCGACGATGCAGCGAATGAAGATGTCACTTTCGTGCCCGTCTTGGCCTCGAACTTGGCAGCGGCAGTGTCGATCACTTCCTTCATGCTCGCAGCCGCAAAAACCGTTACTTTTTCGGCAGCAATGGCGCCATTGACACCCGCCATCGCCGCCAGAACCATAAAGCCCAGAATGAGAAATTTTTTCATGAGGTCCACCCCTGTCAGGAATCCATGACGGTCTCACACCGGCCATGAATCCAGTTGCATTATACAGACATGATGGTGGGTCCGAACAAAGCGCGCGCGACCCGGACGCTCCCAAAACCCTTGACGCAGCGGCAGCCATCGACACTGCCAGAATGTCCTGAATGAACCCTCGGCCCCGAGTCAGAACGCGCCAAACTAGACTGGACTTGTTTGTCTTGTCGAGAGACAAAACACCCGCCGGTGACAGCGGGTGTTTTTGGTTTCGATTTGTGATTACGCCTGCGGTGTTGGCGTTTTCACATTGGCGATTGTCGCCTCGATGTGATCGATAAGACTATCGGGCAATTTGAGACGCCCAGCCAGAAGATCAAGATAGCCGCGCTCGGCGCGGGTCTTTGCTTCAATGGCAAGGCGCGACGCCGTATAAAGCTCAACCTTTTGCGCGTCGGTGACCGCCGCGGCAACCAGCGCATCAATATCGACAGGCGCATTGAGTTCCTGCGTGAGGAATTCCTGCGTGTCGCTGTTCAGACCCGACAGCGACAGTTTTTCGGCGATCCGTGCACGTTCCGCATCATCCACCTGCCCGTCAGCACGGGCAGCGGCAATCATGGCCCGCACCAGCACGAGAGCAAACTCATGCTCGCCCTGCGGCGCTGTTGCCGGGTGGAAACTTGAATCATCGGGCGGAGGCAGCAGTTCCGGCTCGCCCGCCTTTGCTGTTTCAGCGGGGGTAGCTGGTGCATTGCCTGACTGGTAATTCTGATAGGCCTTGTAGGCGAGCCCAGCGACAGCGGCGAGACCACCAAGTTTCAGCGCACCGCCTGCGATGTCACGCCCTGTGCCGGTGCCCAAAAGCACGGCTGCCAGAGCGCCTGCGGCCAGCGGATTATCCTTGGCCATTTGTGTAGCCTTGCCGGCCGTATCTCGAACGGAGGTTCCAGTTCCGGGAACACTGCTTCCCAGAAAATCATCAAGAATCTTCTTCGGGTCGAACATGCAAATCTCCTCATGGCTGCACGAATGCGTTCCGACCTAGTTAGGGTCGGCACCGTGGCATTGCAATGACAAATGGATTTTTTGTGATCAGGAACCGATATGGTGCTTTTCGCCGCGCATTTTGGCGAGTTTCACCTGTTTTTGCCGTTCCGCAAAGCGAGCGCGGTCTTCAGCCGTCCGCTCATGATAGCATTTCGGGCAGGAGACGCCTTCCTCGAACAGGGTGGACATTTTGTCCTCGGGGGCAATCGGATTGCGGCAGGCGTGGCAAAGCTCCGCCTCGCCTTCAATGAGACCATGGCCAACCGATACGCGCTCGTCAAAGACGAAACACTCGCCTTCCCAGCGGCTTTCCTCGGCGGGAACCTCTTCGAGATATTTCAAAATACCGCCCTTCAGATGAAACACATCATCAAAGCCAAGGCCCTTGACGTAAGCTGTCGCCTTTTCGCAGCGGATACCGCCGGTGCAGAACATGGCGATCTTCTTGCCTTCCAGCTCTTCCCGGTGATTTTCCACCCATTGCGGAAACTCGCGAAACGTTTTTGTCTGTGGATCAACCGCATTGGCAAATGTACCGATGGCCGTTTCGTAATCATTGCGGGTATCGATGACGATGGTGTCCGGGTCGGCAATCAGCGCGTTCCAGTCCTGCGCCGGAACATAGGTCCCAACGCTTTTCAGCGGGTCTATATCCTCGACACCCATGGTGACGATTTCCTTTTTCAGCCGCACCTTCATGCGCTTGAAAGGCATTTCGCTCGCATAGGAATATTTCAGTTCCATGCCCGCAATGGCAGGCTCAGCCTCCAGAAACGCCACAAGCTTGTCGATGGCATCATGCGATCCCGCCACCGTACCGTTGATACCTTCAGCGGCCAGCAGCAGCGTGCCCTTGATCCCCGCGCCACAGCACAGCTGCGCCAACGGTTCCTGCAGCGACTGATAGTGCTCCAGACGGGCAAAACGATAAAGTGCTGCCACTTTGAAGGGCAAGTTTGCGGAATGATCGATCATGATCCCCTGCAACTACTGCTCCCAAGCGATGATTTCAAGAGATTTGCATGGGATACGGGTATTAATGGGCGCTATATGCCTGATGGGTGGTGGCGCGATGGTGTGGTATTACAAAAGGTGCAGAACTTAGCTCACCCGCAACCCACTCCTCCCCGTCATCCTCGGGCTTGACCCGAGGACCCACGGTTAGGG
>NZ_JBFRDN010000065.1:0-6591 GCF_052113785.1 Phyllobacterium sp. TAF24
CGGATGCCGCACCACGAGCGCGGGGCGATCCGGAAACCGCCCGGCAATGTGGTCAAAGTGCCGTCCGATCGTCTCGCCAATCAACGGCTGATTGCTGGCACCGTGAACGTAGCTTTCCCTGATCATCAATCGCTCCTCCCAAAGCTCTCAGGCAAATTTCATTTAACTGGGGTGTCCCCGGATAAACAAAATTGCTCTGTCACAGGAGCATACTTTTCTGACCGGCGCTGTAAAGCTCACAGCGCCATACAATCAGGATCAGGATTTTTTGCTAAACCGGTCAAGGATGATTTCAGCACCGGCGTCACCAAACTGCACCTGATAGAGCCGCTTATATGCGCCGCCAGTTGCCAGCAGTTCGGTATGGCTGCCCTGTTCAAGGATTTGGGCGTCATCAACCACAACGATACGATCCGCATTGCGGATGGTTGCCAGCCGGTGGGCGATGACCAGTGTTGTGCGGCCTTCGGCAAGTTCGGCAAGCGATGCCTGAATTTCCCGTTCGGTCTGCGTATCCAACGCTGAGGTTGCCTCATCAAGTATGAGGATGGGCGGGTTCTTCAGGAACATGCGGGCGATGGCCAGCCGCTGTTTCTGACCGCCCGAGAGTTTGACGCCGCGCTCGCCCACGATGGTTTCAAACCCCGCAGGCAGGCCTGCAATCATTTCATCCAGACGGGCACGCCGTGCAGCCAGAATGATGTCTTCGTCTGAAGCATCAAGTCGGCCATAGGCGATGTTCTCGCGGATAGAACCGCCGAACAGAAAAACATCTTGCTGGACAACGCCGATCTGGCTGCGCAACGAGGCAAGGGTCATGTCACGGATATCAACGCCGTCAATGGTGATGGCACCTGATACCACCTCGTAAAAGCGTGGAAGCAATGAGCACAATGTCGTCTTTCCTGCACCGGAAGAGCCAACGAAAGCGACCGTCTCACCAGCCTTGATTTCCAGATCGATATTGCTCAAGGCAGTTCGGTCCGAGGTATAGCCAAAACTCACTTTCTCATAGCGAATATTGCCCTGAAGCCCGCTCACATCGGTTGCATTTGGCCGGTCCGCAATATCCGGCTCGGTATCCAGCAGTTCGGTATAGCGCTTGAAACCGGCAATGCCCTTCGGATAGGTCTCGATGACGGAGTTGATCTTTTCGATGGGGCGAACGAACACAGTCACCAGCAGGAGGAAACTGACAAAGCCACCACTGGAAAGACTTCCCGTAATGACGAAGTAGCTGCCCGCGATCATGACGATCAGCTGGATCAGGCGCATGCTCATATAGTTCAGCGAGGTGCTTGCCGCCATGATGCGGTAGGCGCTGAGCTTGGTTTCCCGGTAGCGCGCATTGTCATGGGCAAAAAGATCGCGCTCGTGATCCTCATTGGCAAAAGCCTGGACAACACGCATACCGCCGACATTCTCTTCGATGCGGACATTGAAATCACCGACGCGGCGGTAAAGGTTCTGCCAGTTGCGCGTCATCCGCCCGCCATAACGGCTGGCAACCCATGCCACAAAGGGCACAATCGCCAAGGTCAGAAATGCCAGATGCGGATTGACGTAGAACATAAGCAGGAAAGCGCCGATGAAGGTCATTACAGCGATGAACAGATCTTCCGGTCCGTGATGGGCTACTTCGCCGATCTCTTCCAGATCCTTGGTCACGCGGGCAACGAGGTGCCCGGTTTTGTTATTGTCATAGAAGCGGAAGGAAAGCTTTTGCAGATGGTCAAAGCTCTTGCGGCGCATCTCGGTTTCGATGTTGATGCCAAGCTTGTGGCCCCAATAGACAACAACGGCGGTAATACCGGTGTTGAGTAGATAAACGGCCAAAAGTCCCATCGCGGCCAGCAGAATGTAGGTCCAGTTTTCACTCGGCAGCAGCACATCGATGAAGGCACGCACAGCCATCGGAAAACCAAGTTCCAGCAGACCCGAAAAGACAGCGCAGGAAAAGTCCAGCGCGAAGAGCCCCTTATAGGGTGCGTAATAGGCGAAAAAACGTTTGATCATTTTGGCACGCGAGGATGAAGACAAAAGCCGTTTCGGCTTGAGGAACAGTGTTTGGGAGGGATTAGCACGGGGAAGTCCCATAAGCTAACTTCATCTGTCTGGTTTACCGCGAAAGCGACAATCTCTCCAGCAAGTAGATACAACCGAGGCGTGGTAAATCAACTTCCCGTACAATTGATCGGACGGATCACCTTTGTGGTTGACACTCCGCTAAGGCAGGCGTATCGGGGTTTTGCTCGGGTTACCCGAGTCATTTTTCAAAATCACAAAGAAGACGATGGACAGCAAATCTAGCTGCGCCCTGACTGCCGTTGATACGGTGGCGCGGGCGCTTGAAACAACTAACGAGCAGGACTCGATCCGGTACACCGGATGAGCAACGTTAGGGCTTAAGGCTCCACCGTCGCTCACCCAGGCCGGATCGCTTCCGGTCAATGAGGTGAGCCATGAACATCACGTTCGCAACTCTTCCAGGCGTTCGCGCCTTCGCCACCCGCACACGCGGGCGTCTCGGCTTACAGCGGAACATTGTTACCGCTATTGCTGAAAAACAGCCCCTTTTTGCCAATCTGCACGCAGATTGGCGCGTCAATCCGGTCAATGGCCGGCTTGAAATGCATTGGCATGCCGACAATGAGCCACCCGCAGAAACTCTGTCCCAAGTTGAGAAGCTGGGGATGGTTCTGGCTGTATATCATTCCGGTCGCATGATCTGATCGCGTTTTTTCCTCACACGCCAAGCGCGCGCCGCTGGCGTCAATGAAGGAGTATCTCATGGACGATTATCCTAGTAGGCCCGCTGCGCTGCCGATGACAGGCAAGCGCAGCGGGCTATCCCAACAATCGAATGTAACAAAACCGACCGTGAATGTGACGGCTCGGCACGGTTCTCTGCGCCTGAAATTCAGGTGATCCGGAGCTGGTGTCGCTGTCGCATGTCGCGGCAGGAGACCAGAAAATGAACGTTATTCTCAAGAATTCCGCATTGAATGCGGAGAAGAAAGATAGCCGCAAGCTTTCGATGCGCGCTGTGCGGGAAGCGCAGAACGATATCGATAGCACCCTTGCCAATGTCAGAAGCCACCGCGACGGTCTGACAATCCGCGATGCAGCGGAGCGTCTGACCAAAGATGGTGCAAACGAGGTCGCCCATGATCGCCGCCCGCATGCGCTGATCCAGCTTCTGACCGCCTTCAACAATCCTTTCATCATGGTGCTGATTGTGCTGGCAGCCATCAGCGCCTTCACCGATTGCTGGTTGCCAATGCAGAGCGGCGATGCTCCCGATCCAACCAAAGTCATCATCATCATGGTCATGGTGCTGGCCAGTGGCGTCATGCGCTTTGTGCAGGAATACCGTTCCGGCAAGGCTGCTGAATCGCTGAAAGCCATGGTGCGGACCACGGCAACCGTCCTGCGGCGCCATCGTGTGACGATGGAAGGTGAGGTGTTTGAAATCCCGATGCGCGAACTCGTGGCTGGAGATGTCGTGCGCCTGTCCGCCGGTGACATGATCCCGGCTGATGTGCGGCTTATCGAATCCCGTGATCTCTATGTCAGTCAGGCCGTTTTGACCGGCGAGGCCATTCCCGTCGAAAAATACGACACGCTGGGTGCCATTGCCGAGAAGTCAGCACTGGGCGTTGCTTCGGATCAGGCTGACATGCTTGATGTACCCAATATCTGTTTCATGGGCACCAATGTTGTCAGCGGCACCGCCACCGCCGTCGTGGTGGCAACCGGGTCGCGCACCTATTTCGGCTCGCTTGCCAAATCCATCGTTGGCTCGCGTGCACAGACCGCATTTGACCGGGGTATTAACAGCGTCAGTTGGCTGCTCATCCGGTTCATGATGGTGATGGTGCCGGTTGTTTTCCTCATCAACGGTTTTGCTAAGGGTGACTGGGTGGAAGCCCTGTTGTTCGCACTTGCG
Organism: Phyllobacterium sp. TAF24; assembly: GCF_052113785.1. Classification (NCBI taxonomy): domain Bacteria; kingdom Pseudomonadati; phylum Pseudomonadota; class Alphaproteobacteria; order Hyphomicrobiales; family Phyllobacteriaceae; genus Phyllobacterium; species Phyllobacterium sp. TAF24. Next base: position 3,950 of record NZ_JBFRDN010000065.1, read on the forward strand.
GTTGCCGTCGGTCTGACACCGGAAATGCTGCCGATGATCGTCTCGTCCAACCTTGCCAAGGGTGCTGTTGCCATGGCCCGGCGCAAGGTCGTGGTCAAGCATTTGAACGCCATCCAGAACTTTGGTGCCATGGACATTCTGTGCACGGACAAGACGGGAACATTGACTCAGGACAGGATTATTCTGGAGCATCATGTCGATATCCATGGCAAGCGTGACGAGAATGTCCTGCGTCTGGCATGGCTCAACAGCCACCACCAGAGCGGTGTGAAAAACCTGATGGATCAGGCTGTCCTGCGCTTTACCGATGCCAGTTCCGATGCCATGCGGTCAGCCGCCTTCTATCGCAAGGTTGATGAATTGCCGTTTGATTTCATTCGCCGCCGCCTGTCCGTGGTGGTCGAGGGTGTCGCCGGTGAGCACCTGCTCGTCTGCAAAGGCGCAGTGGAAGAAATGCTGACCATCGCAACGCAGATGCGCGACGGCAAGGATGTGCGTGTGCTGGATGAGGCAAGCCGGAAGGCACTGACTGCTATCGCCCGTTCCTATAACGAAGATGGCTTTCGCGTTCTGGTTGTGGCCACACGGGAAATTCCTGCCGGGGATACCAAGGCTCAATATGGCATTGGCGATGAGAGCGAGCTGATTGTTGAAGGTTTCCTGACCTTTCTCGATCCACCGAAAGAAACCGCAGGTCCAGCCATTGCTGCGCTTGCCGAACATGGGGTCGCGGTCAAACTTTTGACCGGTGACAATGAGGTGGTCAGCGTCAAGATCTGCCGCGAGGTCGGGCTTGAGGCTGGTGTGCCTGTGCTTGGCCGCGAAATTGAAAAGCTTGATGACAATGCCCTGCGCCTTCTCGTGGAAGAGCGGGTCGTCTTTGCCAAGCTGACACCGCTGCAGAAATCGCGGGTGCTCAAAGCCTTGCAGGCCAATGGTCACACGGTCGGCTTTCTCGGTGACGGCATCAATGATGCGCCTGCTTTGCGCGATGCGGATGTGGGCATTTCGGTCGATAGCGGCGCGGATATTGCCAAGGAATCGGCGGATATCATCCTTCTGGAAAAGAGCCTGATGGTTCTCGAAGAGGGGGTCATCAAGGGCCGGGAGACCTTCGGCAACATCATGAAATATCTGAACATGACGGCCAGCTCGAATTTCGGCAATGTGTTCTCGGTGCTTGTGGCCAGTGCGTTCATCCCGTTCCTGCCAATGCTGGCGATCCATCTCCTCATCCAGAACCTGATGTACGACATCTCGCAACTGGCCTTGCCATGGGACAAGATGGACAAGGAGTTTTTGAGCAAGCCGCGCAAGTGGGATGCCAAAAATATCGGCCGCTTCATGCTCTGGATCGGACCAACCTCCTCGATCTTCGATATGACCACCTTTGCCCTGATGTGGTTTGTCTTTGCCGCAAATGCACCTGAACATCAGTCGCTGTTCCAGTCGGGCTGGTTCATCGAGGGTCTGCTGTCACAGACGCTGGTTGTACACATGTTGCGCACGCAGAAGGTCCCCTTCATCCAGAGCACGGCTGCCCTGCCGGTTCTCCTGATGTCGACACTCGTCATGGGGCTTGGAATTTATGTTCCCTTCTCACCGCTTGGCACGCTGGTCGGATTGCAGCCTTTGCCATGGAGTTACTTCCCATGGCTGGTGGCAACACTATTCAGCTACTGCGTCGTCGCCCAGACGATGAAGACTGTCTATATCCGCCGTTTTGGCCAGTGGTTCTAAGCTTCAACCAGCGGGCGGCCCGCGCCGCCCGCATCCTCCCATTTCTGGTGCCGCTGAATGCGCGGCTCGGACAATTGACGTCAGAGGAGATCTGATATGGTCACAAACATTTCCATCCGGCATTTTCACGCCGGAACAACACCCCGAGGCCCATGGGACGGCCTGCCAAAACGCCGGTCCCGTCCCGCATCCCGTCGCCCGGAACCACGCCGTTCGCGGCTGAAGGATCAGGTTCTGCGCTGGGTCTGCTGGTTGCTGGCAATTATCGGGCAGGGGTTATTCTGGGTGGCAGCCCGGCTCTATCGCCGAGGGCTGCTCAGCCGCAAGCACAGCTGGCGTTTGATCCAATGGTCGTCGTCCTGCAATCATGCAGCTATCCGCATTTTGCGCCGCGCGCGCTGGTAGCTGGTTTTCAATACACAACAGGCAAGGAGCACAATCATGCGCCTTTTGATCTCAGGCGGGCGGCATTTTGACGATGCTGCCGTCATCCTCAGCGAACTCAATCGTATCCATTTGGAATATCCGGTGACGGTTCTGATCCATGGCGGTTTGCCCGCACTTGGTTCGGCCGCCGAGGACTGGGCCCGGCAGAACGATATTCATATCGTTCGCTATCCGGCCAACTGGTCCCTGCTGGGCAAGCAGGCCGACGCAAAACGCAACCGGTTCATGCTGGAAGACAGCCGCCCCGACGCACTGCTGGCCTTTCCCGGTGGCAGGCATGTGCAGGAACTGGTGCAACAGGCACGCGCGCAGAACATTCCTGTTGTGACCGCGCGGGTAACTGAGCGGCCGTCCCAAGGCGATGCCGATTATTGTGCCGACAGCCCGGAGGGCGACACGTTGTGCCAAACGGCCTGCTTTGCCATGACAGCCTCACCCCATCTGCCCTGCAGATG
>NZ_JBFRDN010000066.1:0-6127 GCF_052113785.1 Phyllobacterium sp. TAF24
CATTCAGGATGGGACTGTTAAAAACGATAGCACCAGGGYAGCAAGCAGCACTGCGCCAATAAACAGAGAAGGGTATTTTGCAAGATATCGGTTCACCGCGTTCTCCTTCAGCAACTTGGTTCGCTGCCAAGGAGACTAAATGTCTATTCTTACCGGGGCTTAGCCGTCCCCTTACGCTTTGGTAAGCGGTAAGAAGCGTTCGTTTATTACCAAACTGTAAGATCGCGGAAAGGTGAGTGTGAAACGATGCATGTAACTCCCAGTAGGCCTCGACCGTTACTTAGATCCGGACAATGACATCGTGTGCATTTGGACTATGATGAACGCAGTCTGTGTTTGGTGAGAACGGAAAGAACATGCGCATCCTGATCATTGAAGATGACCGGCAGACATCGGACTACATTGCCAAGGGCTTTAGCGAAGCCGGGCATGTTGCTGAAGTTATCGCTGACGGTAGAAATGCGCTATCCCACGCGGCGGGCGAAGAATACGACATCCTCATAATAGACAGAATGCTACCCGGGCTGGACGGCCTGTCAATCATCAAGGCATTGCGTGCAGCCGGCGTCAAAACTCCTGCTCTTTTTCTCACCTCGATTGGAGGACTGGATGACCGTGTTGAGGGTTTAGAAGCAGGCGGAGACGATTATCTCGCCAAACCTTTTGCCTTTTCCGAACTGGCTGCGCGCGTCAATGCACTCCATCGGCGACCGCCATTTCAACGCGAAATCAACACGATATCAGTAGCAGAACTGGAGGTTGACCTTGTGCGCAGGATCGTACGTCGGGACGGCATCACGATTGACCTGCAACCCCGCGAATTCAGATTGCTTGAAGTTCTGGTTCGCAATGAAGGGCGCATATTGACACGTACAATGCTGCTGGAGCGCGTTTGGGATTTTCACTTTGACCCCAAAACAAGCGTTGTCGAAACACATATCAGTCGTCTCAGAGCGAAGATCGACAAACCCTTTGCATATCCACTGTTGCACACGATCCGAAACACTGGCTATAGCTTACATGCGCCGCATTGATCTGCTGAAAAGTACGCCGTTCCGGTTGGCTGTCATTTTCGCCGCCCTTTTTATCGCGTCATTTCTTGTCGCGGGGGTTGTCACGTATCAACTGCTCAAACACGAATTGGCCGATCGTCTCGATCAGACAATCCAGGATACGTATACCGTGCTCACTGCCTCTTACGGTGATGGCGATGTGACTGATTTGTCAGATACCGTAACCAGCCATGTGCAATCCACTTCCCGGCACGATCGGATTTTCCTTTTGCGCTCAAAAGATGGAGCGCGACTGGCGGGGAACATTGAAAACGCAGATGTTTCGCCTGGTTGGTCAACAATTGACAGTACGAAGCTAGGCTTACAGAGTAATGAAAGATATCGCGTCTTTTCTGGTCAGGTCGATAAGCAGCCTTTGATCGTTGGGATCACGTTTGAAGAGAACGACGAGTATCTAAGGATTGTTTTTATAAGTTTTGCATGGGCAAGCGTGATGGTTCTTGCACTTGCAACCATAGGCGGCATTCTTTTAGCGACACGCGTACAACGGCGCATGGAAACCATCACATCGACCATGCGGAACGTTGGCTCTGGCAAGCTCAATGTCCGTATTCCTCTGGTTGGCAACGGAGACGACATTGATAGGTTGTCAGAGCAGGTCAATGATGCGCTCGACCGCCTTGCCTCTCTCGTTGAAGGCATGCGTCAAGTAAGCACCGATATCGCCCACGATCTCAAAACGCCTCTAAGCCGACTTTCCCTGACCATAAGCCAAGCCATCGAAAAAGCCGATAAAGGCACGGCAGTTGCGGCGGATTTGTTGCAGGCGCGGGAGGAAAGTGGAAATATTAACGCCACCTTCGACGCTCTTCTTCGTATAGCGCAGATCGAAGCCGGGTCGAGGCGGTCGCGGTTTACCCAACTGGATATCAGGGAATGTCTTGAGACCATCGTCGACGTCTATGCCGATGTCGCCGAAGACAAGAAACAATTGATAAAATTGACGTTGCATCCAAATGAATCCTTGCCGGTGACCGGGGATCGGGAACTACTCATTCAACTTTTTGCTAACCTCACCGAGAACTCGATCCGGCACTGTCCCGCAGGAGCAAAAATTAGCCTCAGTGCGAAAAGTATCGATAGAACCATCATCGTCGAATTTGCTGATAATGGGCCTGGTATCCCGGCCGAGGAGCGCGCAAAAGTCTTTCAGCGGCTTTATCGCCTCGATAAGAGTCGAACAACGCCTGGCACAGGGCTAGGTCTGAGCCTTGTCAAAGCGATTGTGGATCTTCATCGCGCGAGAATTAACCTGGAAGATGGACGCCCGGGGTTGCACGTCATACTGACATTTCCAGCTGGCTCGCACGACAAACATGCCGAACCGAGCGCGGCGACAGATCAACCCAACCGATCCCTAATTTTAAACCTGCCTCGGGAGAACAAGCCGTTATGACCGTGACACAGACGCATAAATCAAGCAGGCGGCGGCCAATCGCCGTGAGGACAGGAGGCGCATTGCTGGCTCTGGTCCTTATGATCGGCGGCTATTATGGAATAATGCGATGGCAGGGCAATTTTCATACTACCCTTCCCGGCGAACTCTATAGATCGGCACAGCCCTCACCATCACAGATCGCATTCTATAAGAAAACTTATGGTATCAGGACGATTATCAATCTCCGCGGTGAAAATACTGGCCGGGATTGGTATGACAAAGAGGTCGCCGCTGCCAAGAAATCTGGTGTTGGGCATATCGATTTTCGAATGTCTTCACGTCAAATTTTATCTCAGAAAGACGCCGAAACCTTACTTGCACTCATGAAGCAGGCTGAAAAGCCAATTCTCATTCATTGCGAAGGCGGAGCGGATCGAACCGGGCTGGCTGCCGCGCTTTACGTTGCAGCAATCGCGCATGGCGATGAGGAACACGCAGAATCTCAGTTTTCACCGCGGTTTGGCCACTTCTCGATCTGGGCCAATCCTGCTTATGCAATGGACATGACATTCGAAGATCTTGAACCTTGGCTTGGTTTTCCGGGTTCATAGCCTTACGGAACCGTAGCTGTACGGCAATATCCAAGTAAACTGTCGCTGCTAAATTGTGCTCATCGTTAAATTCGGAAGCGGCACAAGTGAAGTTCGTTGCAAGCTACGCAGTGCACGACATAGCGCGCCTATAGGATATAAATGCGCAACCGACAGCGAGATTACATAGCCGATATCTCAGTGGTTATTGGAACTATAATCCTTCTTTCCGTGGCGTGTTGGCTATTCCAAATGAACGACAGGGACACGCTTGAGGAATCTCTTCACTTCCGACTTTTATACAATGAACCACGAGCTTGACTGGAGTCAGCTCCTATCGTTCAGAAGTTCATTTTGAAACAGGCCCCCTTTGGGTACCCGCTGTTGACTTCAATGGTACCATTGTGAAGTTCCATTATCTGTTTGACCAGATTCAGTCCAAGACCAGTCCCGGAACTGTCCGAACGAAGGCGGCTGAACGGCTCAAAAATATCCTGACTGCTCTCTGCGGAAATTCCTTGCCCCTCGTCGGTTACAACAATCGATTTTGTTTCCAGAACATGGATCAAGATCATTCCTGAACCGCCGCCGTGGTCAATAGCGTTCTGAACCAGATTCGTGAGCGCACGTTCGATGGACGTTTGGTCGCCCTGTACCATAAGTTCATCGTTATCCGACTCAAACGACACCTCATAACCCGCTGCAAAAGCCAGCGGTGCTAGATCAAAAGCAACGCGTCCGGCGATTGCTACGAGATCGACGGGTGCAAAGTGGACCGGCGAATGGTTCAATCTCTGCAGATCAAGGAGCTGGCCGCTCAAGATTGCCAGGCGGGACGTGTCCTGAAGGAGCTGGGTTTTCTCAAGGCTTGGAGATAAGGCAGCAACCCTGGCGTTGAGAATGGCTATCGGTGTACGCAGTTCATGGGCTGCTTGGGCTAAAAAACGTTCATGCGACGCATAGCCTTTATCCAGCCGGGTCAAGGCATCGTTGACGGCATTTACAAACGGACTGATTTCTTCGGGCACCTCGCTCGCAGACAAACGTACGCCGCGCTTGTTATAGGTAATCTGAGCCGCTTGATCCGCAGCTTGTTTAACCCCTTTCAACGCAAAACGTACGACAAGTGGAGTGATGGCCAGAGTAGCCAAGGCTATTGTCAAAAAAAATGGAATAATGATCGTTAGCATTCCGCCAGAGATGCCTGTCACCATCCGAATGAATGTCATATGCCCCCGTGTTCCGGTGAATATCTGCACGTCTCCTACGTTTGTTTCCTGCCATTTAACAATTGCATCGGGGCGTTTCGCGCGGCCCAGCTCATTGTTCAAACGAGCGTCGCTGAGATGATCCAACATCGGCAGCGTTTGAACAAATTCGGAAGGAACACGTCCTTGAGACAGTTGCTGTCCATTCCGGTCCCGAATGACAAACCACAAGCCACCAACATCCATCCGCAATTGGACGACCTCGGGAGTATCAATGAGAATAAGTTCTCCTTGCGTGTTCCTTGACAGGGCGTCTTTCAGAACATCCAGACTGCCTCCCTCATAATCCTCTATCAGATACCCGGAACCCCAGAGACTGCCTATGATAATGGTTAGCACCGACAAGATGATGAGGGTTTCGAAGAACAGCAGTCGGCTGACGAGCCGCCATTTCAGCGATCTCGCACTCCATAAACTCATGCCGTTTCCCGTAAAAGATAGCCAAGGCCCCTGATACCATTGATCGTCACGCCTGCACCGGCATCCGAGAGTTTACGGCGAACCCTCGATATATGGGTATCAAGCGCATTTGAATCGATCTCATCGTCCATGCCAAAAACCGCTTCCATGAGAGTGGCACGCTGGACCATTCRCCCCATTCGGCGCATCAATGCTTCAAGGACAAGGACTTCTCGCCTTGGCATCTCCACACGCTCTCCCGAAACCCATGCCTCACGATGGGCAAAATCAAACATCAATTGGCCCATCTTGGCCACTTCCGGCACAACGCTGGACGGTCGTCGCAGCAGGGCGCGAACACGAGCTAGAAGTTCTTCGAAAGCGAAGGGTTTGCCAAGATAGTCATCAGCTCCACTTTGTAGTCCAGCGACACGATCGCAGAGATCGCCACGAGCCGTCAGCACAAGAACCGGTATATTTTGACCATTCGCACGAAGCCGCGGAATCAAAGACAATCCGTCTCCATCGGGCAGCTGACGATCAAGAACAAGCACATCATGCACGTTTTCTTTCAACACGAATTCAGCGGCAGCAATCGTTGAGACACTGTCAACGATCATGTTCTGACGCGTGAGAACGTTGCTAAGAGCGGCAACCATTTCCTTTTCGTCCTCTACCAGTAGTACCCGCATCCCTATTCCTTGTGTTTCGACATAATTGAGATCGCGCACCATGGACTTTCTACATTGAGGCAATCTTGCATCGGGAAATTGGCTGGAGAAGTAAATTTCATCGAACCGCAGCGCATGACACGCTGCCTCAATCTAGAAGACGCATTGGTTTCCTCGTCAATAACAATTCAGTTCAGGAAACAAAAATGAAGACAACGATACGTCCCGGTAGATCGACCAAGCATACCGCACATATTTCACTCCGTAAAAAGGCGTCCGATTATGTCATTTGCTGATGTTTTGCCATTTCTCCGTTCTTGGGTGCGCAATCCACTTCGAACAGCAGCGATCCTGCCATCGGGAAACAGAATTTCCGCGCTGATGACCGGAGAAATTGATCCAGAAATGGGTCCTGTTCTTGAACTCGGTCCTGGCACAGGCCCCTTCACGCGCTCGCTACTTCAAAGGGGCGTACCGGAGTCAATGCTCACCCTCGTGGAATACAGCTCGGAATTCACCAGGCTTTTGCGAGGCCGGTTCCCAAGTGCGCGAATTCTGCGAATGGACGCTGCCCGGATTGGCGAATTCAATCTGTTCGAACCCGGTTCTGTGGGTGCTGTTGTCAGCGGTTTGGGCGTACTGACAATGCCACCCCGACAAGTCAAAGGAATTCTCAATGGTGCATTCAAATATCTGCGACCCGGCGGTGCATTCTATCAGATTACCTATGGCCCACGCTGCCCTGTAT
>NZ_JBFRDN010000067.1:0-5251 GCF_052113785.1 Phyllobacterium sp. TAF24
ATCGGGTGCTATGGGGCAAAGTGGACGACAAAACGATTAGCAATAAAAGCGGCCATGCTTACTAGAACAACGGAGGATTAGAAGTATGTGGTACTTTGCCTGGCTTCTCGGATTGCCATTTGCAGCGGCTTTCGCCGTTCTCAACGCCATGTGGTATGAACTCGTGGAAGATGATGCTAGCCGCAAGGCGGATACGAAAAAATAAACAATCAAGCGAGGCCGCGCATTTCGAAATGCGCGGTTTTGCAATTTTCATGCGCTATTTCTTTGCATTGTCATTGATCATTCGTTCGCAGCAATCAATTTCAAATCTTCTCGTTCCAAGCGTACAACCAAATGTGCGCGACGAGAATCAACCTATACGTGTATCCCTATTGATATCTTCCGTTAAAAGCGGCATAGGATCGGATTACAAGACCATGTGGTCGATAATGATCACAGACTTCAGAGGGGACAGAAGTACAGTCTTGCGGGCGGCTCATGAGCCGCGGGTGGGGACTATTGCGATAGGATAATATTGATTGACTTCATCTCGTCCAGCCCGTTCCGGGAGACGCCCCGAATCGACAGTGTCCAGCCACGTTGAAACAAGCCAATCCTCACCACAGAAAGATATGGGCAGAAGCCTATATTGGAAGCTCTGGACGGGAACCGGCATGGCAGTTGTCTGCACGGGTATTCTCGCCGCAAGCATCATAATGCCGTCCTATGGCGATTACTGGCTCGCCCGTCGTAACCTTGATCGTGTTCAACGCTACCGCCTGGTCTTGGATGCGGCTAATCGTTTATCGGCCGAGCGAGGCCCATCCAATGCAGTGATGGGGATTATGGATCTCCCGATGGACGACGCGAAACGGCAACTCGCTCAGTTTCGTGCAGCAAGTGATGCAGCCATTGAGGCGATTGCAAATCCCATTGCGCCTAATCGGGAGTCTATTGACCATCCCATACCGCTGCGTTTTCTGGAACAAACAAACACACAGCTGAAAAGCGCCAGAGCGGAGGTTGATCGCGTTGCAAATCTTCCCTTCGGGCAGCGGCGTCTTGAAGACGTTCAACAGGCGATCGAAGGAATGTTCGCAGTTGTTGACAACTTTCAGTCGATCGTCGCCTGGAATGTCGATGATCTTGTTGATGCGGATGACGGAATTGCAGCATCTGTCTTGATCGGCCACATGTTGAGCGACCTCAGAGAGTATGGCGGCCGGATTGCATCGCAAATCATGGCGCCGATAGCGACCCGTCAGCCTTTGGAACGCAAACACCTGATTGACAGCAGCCGAACCCGCGGCCGATTGAACGAACTTTGGCGATTGGTCGGCGGACAGGACGCGATCTTCCGCAGCGACGCAAGGCTCATCGGAAAACGCGAGGAAATCGAACGTGTCTTCTTTGGTGAGGGGCTGGGGATGTTTGATGCCCTTGTCGCAGAGGGCCGAAACTCCGGCAGCTATTCTTTGACCGCTGAGGAATTCACCAGGCGTTTTGTAAAAACGCTCCAGCCATTGGAAAGTCTGCGTATCGAATTTCTGAATGTGAAAATTGACGAACTGATGCAAACACGTGATCGCGCATTGAGAACATTGCTGATGGTCATTGCTATCACAACGGTCATTCTGGCGATCCTTGCCAGTCTGGTTCGTATGGTTCACGGGTCTGTTCTGTCGCCGCTGTTGCAGGCTCGGGATGAGGTTATTGGACTGGCGGAGGATCAGCCCGTACAACTCGGCAATCGTGCGCACTATGCGGGTGAGATGCGCCGCTTATTTGATGCTATTCAGATATTGCGTGGCAAGCTGCGGGAGCGGGCACAGCTGACGGACAAGCTGAAAGAGCAAGCGGAAACAGATGGTCTGACAGGCCTCTTCAACCGCCGCACGCTCGACCTTATTGGACAAAGCAAACCGAAAACTGACGGGGAAGCGGAAACGGCTTGTCTGGTTCTGATCGACATCGATTATTTTAAACTCGTCAACGATACTTATGGACATCTGGCCGGAGATCGGGTTTTACGGGAAGTAGCCGACCTCCTTCGATCGATGTTGCGACCGACAGATGTGATCGCCCGCTTCGGCGGTGAAGAGTTCGCTATTCTCCTATCAGGCGATCTGCTTTCGGATGTGGTTATGCGCGCGCGCAGGTTGCGGCTTGCATTGCAACGGCACGAGATTGTTCTCGCTGATGGCGCCCGTCTGAACATGACTGCGAGTTTCGGCGTTGCATCGGGGTCGCTTGGGGCGGAAGAGTGGCCGCGCCTCATCAAAGCGGCTGATATAGCCCTATACCGGGCAAAATCCGAAGGCAGAAACCGAGTACGATTCGCCGCGAGCCCCGAATTAGACCAGCCTTGAGGCGAAGCAATGTATGCCGCGGTCAAACAAACCGTTGGATAAATATTGAACCCGAAATGTACATTGATTGCATGATTGGCTGGGATTTGAGCGGCTGGTGCGGCGTCGTCTTTCTTTCTACGCAAATTTACCGCAGTAAAACTCCGCATTTTTATAAACGAAATCAGTGTATTAACTCGTAGTGCGGAAAAGAGATGGGTAGGTAATGCAATTTGGTGCATAAATGGATGAGAGGCTTTGTCGATTTGGATTGCCAATTCCCGTTAACCATTTGTTAACCTAAAATTTCTTGCTGGATTGTTAGAATCGGAGCTTAATGGCGCTTCTTAGAAGATTTGCTTTGAAAAAGCGCTATTAGAGGTTTTGTCTCCGATGAATTTCGCTCTACCTCTGCCCAAGTTCGAGTTTGATGACAAGATCCTCGATCAGGGGGCAGAGATATCACGCCGTCTTAACCAGCTTCGGATGGAAAAGTTTCCGCCGAATGCAAAGAAGACATTGCGGCAGTTTTCCATGGCTGAAGTGGCGCACTATCTTGGTGTGACGCAAAACAATCTGAAGCGCTTGCATCTGGAAGGTAAGGGCCCCGTTCCGGCTCAAGCAACATCCGGGCGGCGATCCTATACGGCCGAGCAGATGCTGGAACTACGTCATTATCTCGATCGTAATGGCCGTACCGAAGTGAAGAAGTATGTTCCGCATCGCAAGGCTGGCGACAAGCTGCAGGTCATTGCGGTTGTAAACTTTAAGGGCGGTTCAGGTAAGACGACGACAGCAGCACATCTGGCGCAGTATTTAGCGCTGACTGGCCACCGCGTTCTCGCCATTGATCTTGATCCTCAGGCGTCGCTATCTGCTTTGCATGGCTTTCAACCGGAGCTTGACAGGAATCTGTCGCTTTACGAGTCCATCCGCTACGATGATGAACGCAAGCCTATTGCAGATGTCATTCTGTCGACCAATTTTCCTGGGCTCGACATCATTCCCGCCAATCTTGAACTGCAGGAATATGAATACGATACGCCGCTAGCCATGCAGGACAAGGCATCGCGCGAGGGCAGGCAGTTTTTTACCCGTATCGCCACTGCGCTTGAGAGTGTTGACGACCGCTATGATGTCGTGGTTATCGATTGCCCGCCGCAGCTCGGCTATCTCACATTGACTGCAATGTCGGCTGCCACGGCTGTTTTGATCACCGTACACCCGCAGATGCTGGATTTGATGTCAATGTCGCAGTTTCTGCTTATGCTTGGTGGCATCCTGAAGACTGTGAAACAGGCTGGTGCAAAAGTGGAGCTCGATTGGTTCCGCTATTTGATCACGCGCTATGAGCCGACCGACATCCCGCAGGCGCAGATGGTCGGCTTCATGCAGTCAATGCTGGCAGAGGAAATTCTGGCCAATGCAATGCTCAAATCAACAGCTGTTTCGGATGCTGGCCTGACCAAGCAGACGCTTTACGAGGTGGAAAAGAACAGCTTCACCCGCACGACCTACGAAAGGGCCATTGAGTCTCTTGACGCCGTAAACTCCGAAATTGCTTCATTGGTGCATCGGGCATGGGGGCGCTGAGATGAATATGTTTACTGCGGTAAAAACACAGGTTTTCGCTAGAAAAATCAATTGCATGACTGAGAGTGGAAGCGAATAGATGGCCCGTAAGGATGTTTTCAGTAGCGTGATGAATCCAGCGCCAGTGCAAACCGAGCGCAATGAAGCGCTGTCCTATGTGGTGACCGGTGCATCCCGATCCATCAAGAGTTCATTTGAGGAGCTCGCGAAGGGAAGTGTTGTCGAGCTTGATCCTGATCTGATTGATGGTTCATTCGTCTCAGATCGGATTGAAGAGGATGACCAGGCATTTCAGGAGCTCCTTACGGCGATTGCGGAGAGGGGACAGGATTCGCCAATCCTTGTCCGGCCACATCCTTCAATATCCGGACGCTATCAGATTGTTTTCGGTCATCGCCGTGTCAAAGCTGCCCGGCAGTTGAACAAACACGTCAGGGCTGTCGTCAAGCCGATGGCTGATCAGGACCACGTGATCGCGCAGGGGCAGGAAAATGCCGCACGACAGAACCTGTCTTTTATCGAGCGGACATTATTTGCCAAACGCCTTGCGGATCTTGGCTATGATCACTCCGTCGTCAAATCTGCTTTAACGCTTGATCCGACGACATTCTCCAAGATGCAATCTGTCTCGACCTATATTCCAGAGAGCATTGTGCTTGCCATTGGCGCGGCCAAAGCCACCGGGCGCGACAGATGGTGGCAATTATCCAAGTTTTTTGAACAGCCCGGCAATCAAGCGAGAGCAGCTGATTTTGTAAAGTCTGCTGAATTTGCGACGGAAGGTAGCGATGAACGTTTTACGCGGCTCTTTGACTTTCTGAATGGGCCAAAACGGTCCGCGCAAAAAACAAACACACCAAAGGCAAAAACATGGGCTGCCAAGGATAAGTTGCTCAATGCTGAGATCAAAGATACGGGCAAGAGCTTTACCTTGGCATTGAAAGCCAAGAATGCCTCTCGTTTCGGTGCATATATTGCCGATAACCTTGACGAACTCTATCGAGCGTTCAGGGAATCGGAAACAGTAGGAAAAACAGGAGATTAACCGCAAAAGAAAAAAGCCCACCTAAACATCTCTGTCTTGGAAGGCTTCTCTCATATCTCTAGCAGGATCGAGAATCGCATTTCCGGGAATCAGTGTCAAGAGTAATTGGCGTCGTTTGGGCGAGCGTGGATCTTTTGCCTATTGAAAGGTAGAGGACGATGCAGTCGGGGAATGCATTCACGACGCCGTTTGGGCGGCGATCGCTGTCGCTTGGCATGCTGGCAACGCAGGCTGGCGCGATGGAGGTCGATCCAGAGGCTTCGGTCGACAAATGGAAGCTGTT
>NZ_JBFRDN010000068.1:0-4319 GCF_052113785.1 Phyllobacterium sp. TAF24
GATCAGATGAATCCGTATGCTCAGCGCCTCTAAGTTGTGGGTCCTCGGGTCAAGCCCGAGGATGACAGAGAATGGAGGATTGCAGGGAGCTAAACTCTGCGCCCTCGGCGATTAGCATTGCATCACCCCTCTCCCTCATGGTTGTTATGTCGAACCACGCACCACGAACCATTCAACCAAACCGAGTGACGAATATCCAATCAGATGAGTGAAAATGACTGAAATCCTGTTCTACCATCTGACTGAATCGACACTGGAAAATGCGCTTCCGGGGTTGGTCGAGCGCTCGCTCAGCCGCCAGTGGAAGGTCGTTATCCAGACCGGGTCGCAGGAGCGGCGTGACAGTCTGGACAATCATCTGTGGACATGGTCCGACGCGTCATTTCTTGCCCATGCCACGGATCAGGAACCGCATCCTCAGGAGCAGCCTGTCATATTGACAACGGGTGAAGGCAATCCAAACGGGGCGACAGTGCGCTTTCTGGTGGATGGTGCCGCGCCCAGCAATGTTGAAGCCTATGAACGGCTTGTCCTGATGTTTGACGGGCACGATCAGATGCAGCTTGAACAGGCGCGCGCACAGTGGAAGCTTTTGAAGGCAGAAGGGCATATGTTGACCTATTGGCAGCAGAATGCCGAGGGCCGCTGGGAAAAGAAGGCCTGACATGCGCAAGCTGTTGCTGTTGCTTTTGATTGCTGGCATCGGGCTTGGCATCGGTTATCCCTGGTATATCTATAATTTTTCCGGTGCCGAGATTGGTTCATGGCGGGTGTTCGACCGTCCCGGCCCCTACAAGCCAATCACTGTAGCATTGAAAGATAGCGACGGACCTGTCCGCGTTTTTGTGGATATGCAACCGCTGCGCAATTTCATCCCGGCTGAAGGACGCAGCGCATTGACTTCTGTCGTCACCCGCGATGGCAAGGACGTGCTGGTCAAAACGCTGTCCTATGTCAACGCACAGGCAGCCAACCGGGGATCACCACAGGGGCCGCGTGTCTATCGCGACAGGGCGGGGGATATCGATCCGGTTGTCTCAGGTGACTATACATTCAAGATTGGGCCCGGTGATGTGGATGGTCTTGAAGTGGCGCAGGTTGATCTGGTTCTGCGAAAGGGTGCGGCTACGGTTGACCGGTGGGTTATCCCTGCTGGTCTGACGATGATTGCCGTCGCCCTCTTTGGCCTGATCCGGCTGGGACGCCGCAAAGCACAGCCCACCAACGCACCCGCTGCGCCAAAATGGGGACGGTAATGACCCATCAGCTCAATGGCTGCCCGACTTTACTGACGCCGCGCCTGCGCTTGCGGCAGTTTGAAAGCCGGGATGAGAAGGGCCTGCATGCCTGTCTGGGTGATGAAAAGCTGACGCAGTACTGGGATTTTTCCGCCTGCGAGACAATCGAGGAAACGCGGCGCTGGCTGCGTGTGCTGGCCAAGACCACATCACCCTATGAAACGATGGCATGGGCGGTAGCAGACAGAACAACGGACCAGTGCATCGGCATGGTCAATTATCATCATCGCGAAGCGCGCAATCACCGGCTTGAAATCGGCTATATCCTGCGAACCGAATGGCAGGGCCGCGGCCTGATGGGGGAAGCGGTGCAGGCGCTCGTTAATCACTGCTCGGAAAATCTCAAAATACACCGTATTTCGGCGATCATTCATCCTGACAATGCCGCCTCCATCAAGCTCGTGGAGCGTTTGGGTTTTGAGTGCGAGGGCGGGCCGATGCGTGATTACTGGCGTGTCGGCACCACCTATATGAGCCCGATGCTTTACAGCCTCATCGTCAGTTGACGATTATCCGCTTGCTTCCCGGTAATCCGATAGGCGCAGCGCCGCGCACCTTTCAATATGTGCTCGAACCGCTTGATTTCCACGTCAGGGCCAAGCGCGGCCTGAAACACATCCAGCTCTGACCGGCAGAGCTTTTGGCACGCTTTGGCGGCGACACAGATAGGGCAGTGGTTTTCGACGAGAATCAATGCTCCTGATTCATCGCGGTTTATCTCCGCCATATAGCCTTCGGCAGAGCGTATTTCCGCCAGCCGTTCCACGCGCTGCTCCATCGAATCTATGTTGGACAGCTCGTTGCGGTAGTGATTGAGCGTGGTGGCTTCACGGTGGGAAATAAGCTTGTCGAGACCAGCATCGCCGAAAACAGCGGATACCGAAGCCAGAATGTCGGCTGTCAGGGCGGCGTGGTTGTCTGGAAACTGCCGGTTGCCATCATCGGTCAAATGCCAGAAGCGTTTGGGCCGACCGACAGTCTCACGGCTGTCTTCAAAGTCAACAAGGCCGTCCTCCTGTAGCCGCCCCAGCATCTGACGAACAGCAACGGACGTGATGCCAAGGCGGTCTGCCAGCGATGCGGCGGTCTGCGCGCCGGCCACCTTCAGGGAATAGAGCATGCGATTTGTGGTACGATCCTGCATCTTCTGACGATAACAAGAATATTTTTAAAAAGCTATTGCTTGTTTTATTAAGGGTAATATAAAAACATAAAACTTATTTAATTGAGGTGACGCCATGCAAGAGTCGACAGATCAAACCAGCGATGCGCGTTGGTCGGAACTGATAAGCCCGCAATATTCGGCCGCAACAACAACGCTTTGCCTCGGCGTAGCGTTGTTTGCGTTCAATGGCTTTCTGGTTTCCACGTCCTTGCCGACAGCCGTACGCGAGATCGGCGGTTTGGCGCTCATTTCATGGGCTTTCACGCTCTATCTGGTTCTCTCCATCGTCGGTGGTGCCAGCGGTGCGCTATTGAAAGGCAAATTAGGGCCACGCCGGGCGCTGGTGGGTGCTGCACTGGTGTTTCTGGTCGGAACACTGATCGCCGCTTTTGCCTCGTCCATGACGGAAGTGCTTGTTGGCCGGGCGCTGCAGGGGCTGGGCGAGGGCGTGATTGCCGCCATCTGTTATGCCCTTATTCCTGAACTTTTCCCGTCGCGTCTTGTGGCGAAAGTCTTTGGCGCGGAAGCTGTCGTGTGGGCCATTGCCGCCTTTGGCGGCCCGCTGGTCGCCGGTATTCTCACGGAAACCGTATCATGGCGCGCTGCTTTCCTCGTCAACGTTCCCATGGCTTTGATCTTCATTACGCTGGTTTTCCGTATCGTCCCGCGCTCCAGCGCTGAGACCGGGAGTTTGTCCGTACCATTCCTGCGGCTCGCAGCCATCGGTGGCGGCATCATGCTGGTGGCACTCGCGGGCATCATGCAGACTTTGACGATGGAAGTGCTGTTCGTCGCCGGTGCCGCTGCGGTCCTTGCCGCCGTTGTGATTGTGGACCGCCGCAGCCGCACGCCGCTGTTTCCATCGGATGCCTTCGCGCTTACATCCACCGTCGGTATCGGCCTTTGGGTCGTGTTGCTTATGCCCATCGCGCAGGCTTCCACGTCGGTTTATCTTGTCATGACCTTGCAGAATTTGTGGGGGTATGGCCCGACCATGGCCGGCGCATTCAGTGCAAGTTTTGCCGTCGCATGGAGCACAATCGCCATTCTGGTTGCCAATATTCAGGACCCGCGCCGCCGTTCATGGCTGATCCGTCTTGGGCCAACACTTTTGGTCACAGGGCTTGCCGTTCTCGTTCTTGGTTTCTCTGCCGATCTGCCGCTGGTGGTTCTGGTCGGTCAGATGAGCATCGGTGCCGGATTTGGTGTCAGCTGGGGCTTTTTAAGCCAGAGTGTCATGGAAGCGGCGCGTGATGGCGAGCGCGACCGGGCATCGGCACTCCTGCCGACATTGCAGTCCGCCGGTTATGCCATCGGCGCAGCTGTTGCTGGTCTTGTCGCCAATGCCGCCAATTATCCGCAGGCAACCAGCCCTGATGCCTTGCGCGAGGCAACAATGACCATCTTTGCGGTCTCAACCATGATTGGTCTTGCTGCCATGATTGCCGGATTTGCCTTGCCATTCCGCAAGAAAACGGTGTTTGCAGCCGACTGCCTCAATTCTTAGAAAACCTGCCTCTATGGGGGCTGGCACCGTTCGGGAATTCACATCTGCTGAATTTCCGGAAAATCCAGGAGAGGGGAGGATTTCGACCTGCAAATCCCCTCTCTTGTGATTTTGTGAGCTAGCAATGATCGCTGCAAAACCTGCCACGCGTGGTTCGTGGTTCGACAAGCTCACCATGAGGGAGAGTGTGGATGGAACGCTAATCGCAAAGCTTGCAGAATATAGCTCTCTGCAACCCACCTATCTCCGTCATCCTATGGCTCCCATCTCTCCGTCATCCTCGGGCTTGACCCGAGGACCCATAATTCAAAATTGTTGAATATACGGATTCATCTGATCTTCTTAACCG
>NZ_JBFRDN010000069.1:0-3887 GCF_052113785.1 Phyllobacterium sp. TAF24
GAGATCAGCCATCGCCGCTTCATATTCGGTTGAAAGCGTCAGCCACTCCTCCTCCGCGCGGGCGAGCGAGGATTTGGCGTAACCGATTTCCTTGCCGATCTGCGTCGCCCGGGCGGGTTCGCGGCTGTAGATAACCGGGTCGGCCAGCTGGTCCTGCAACGACTCGACCTTCTTCTGGAAACGCTGCACCATGGCATCGGCTTCCTGAATTTTCTTTTGCAACGGCTTCAGGGCTTCGCGCTTTTGTGCGGCGAGCTTGCGTTGGTCGGATTTGCTGAGCTTTTGTCCCTCATCGACTGATATCTTGCTATTGCCGGAGCGTTCGGCTTTGGCATCGGCCAGAACCAGCGAGCGATAGGCATCAAGATCGCCATCGTAAGGTGCAACTGCCCCGTCACGCACCAGCCAGAGCCGGTCCATGGTGGCCTCGATCAAATGACGATCGTGGGCAATCAGGATGACAGCCCCGTCAAAATCATTCAGCGCATGCATCAGGGCTTCGCGRCTGTCGATATCCAGATGGTTGGTCGGCTCATCGAGGATGAGCAGGTTTGGACCCTGAAAGGTCGATAGCCCCATCAAAAGCCGCGCCTTTTCACCGCCGGAAAGATCTTTGGCGGCAGTGTTCATCTTCACCGTGGCAAGACCCATTTGCGAAACGCGGGCGCGCACCTTGGATTCCGGCGCATCGGGCATCAGCTTGCGCACATGCTCGATTGCATTATCGTCAGGCACCAGATCATCGAGTTGGTGCTGGGCGAAGAAGGAAATCTTCAGGTTCGGCGCCACGGTGATCTTGCCGGTCTGCAAACCCAGGCGTCCGCTGATCAGCTTGGCGAGGGTCGATTTACCATTGCCGTTCGACCCCAGCAGCGCAATGCGGTCATCCGCATCGATGCGCAGATTGAGGTGTTTCAGCACGGGCTTGCCGGGCGCGTAGCCGACTTCGCCGCTTTCAATCGCGATGATCGGCGATGCCACAACCTTTTCCGGTTCCGGAAAATGGAACGGCGCCACATGGTCTTCGATAACAGATGAGATCGGCTTCAGCTTCTGCAACGCTTTCAGGCGCGACTGGGCCTGCTTGGCCTTGGATGCCTTGGCGCGGAACCGCTCGACAAAGGCTTCCATGTGCTTGCGGTGCGCTTCTTGCTTGGTGCGCTGCTTCTGCTGTAGTTCCAGCGCTTCGCTGCGCAGGCGTTCGAACTGGTCGTAATTACCCTGCCACAGAGTCAGCTTGGTCTGATCCAGATGGATGATCGAGTTGACGGCGGAATTGAGAAGATCGCGATCATGGCTGATCAGGATGACCGTGTGCGGATAACGGCGCACATAATCTTCCAGCCACAGCGTGCCTTCCAGATCGAGATAGTTGGTTGGTTCGTCGAGAAGCAGCAGGTCAGGTTCGGCGAAAAGTACCGCCGCCAGAGCCACGCGCATGCGCCAACCGCCGGAGAACGACGAGGCAGGGCGCTTTTGCGCTTCGCTGTCAAAGCCCAAACCCGACAGGATTGCACCGGCGCGCGCTTCGGCGGAATGCGCATCGATGTCAACGAGGCGAATATGGATTTCGGCAATGCGGTTCGGATCGGTCGCCGTCTCGGCTTCCGCCAGCAACGCGGTGCGCTCCAGATCGGCGGCAAGCACGATCTCGATCAGGGAATCTTCGGTTCCCGGCGCTTCCTGCGCCACCTGACCGATGCGGATATTCTTCGGCAGGAAGAAATCGCCGGTTTCCGCCGGCATTTCGCCAGTAATGACCTTGAACAGCGTTGATTTGCCCGCACCATTGCGCCCGACCAGACCCGCCTTCGTGCCCGATGGCAGATTAAGGTTGGCGTGATCGATCAGCAGGCGTCCGGCCATACGCACGGATATGTCGTTGAGAATAAGCATGGCCGCGCTTTTGCACGGGAAATGCGTTTTTCGCAAGCCGTGCTAGGGGGAGATATGTGCTGATTGAGCCAGAAAGTGGAGTTGAGAGATGTTTCCGGGCGGTTGTGGGTCCTCGGGTCAAGCCCGAGGATGACGGGGAGGTGGGTGCTGTAACTTATAACGGAGAGGTGGATATTGTAAGATAACCGAGAGATGGCACCTTAGAATGAGGAGCGAAGTGCTGAATGGGCGTGCGCTCGTACAATCAAACTGCTTCCTGCAAAACGAGCTTTTCGGACCGAACACCACCTCTCCGTCATCCTCGGGCTTGACCCGAGGACCCACAACAATAAAGACCGCAACAGCATTTTATGCATATGCCCGGCCTTCTTCACTCCTCTGAAACAGCATCAGATCAAGGGCTGGGGCGGAGGTTCCCAATGCGGTCAGGATTGTGTGCGCCTGTCCGCGATGGTGCGTCTGGTGGTTGAAGAGATGTGCCAAAGCCGGTGCAATGCGTTGGCTGAACGTGCGCATGTCAGTGATCGTCGTATAGGTGAACCGCCCGGCAATATCATCACCGCTCAGCCCATTGACCCAGTTGATAAGGCGGACATCCTCCTTGACGCGCGCTGCCTGCAATTCATCGCGGTTCTCAAACAAAATGGCGTCAAGTGCCTTGGGTGCTTCGCCTTCGCCGGTAAAGCGGTAGAGCCAGACGCGATCCGCTACCATGAGATGATTGAACGTCCCATGCAGCGATTTGAAGAATGCCCCCATATCGCGCCGGTAATCCTCATCATTAAGTGCCCCTGCGGCGGCATAAAGCCGTTCATTTGCCCAGCGGTTATAGGCCGCGAACATGCGAAAATGCTGTTCCATTAAATTGACTTTCCGTCGAAATGAGTCAGTCTTAGCGCGATAATATCCAAACAGAGGCGGCTTTCCATGGGAATCATTCTGCACGAACTCGTCGGTACGGACCTGAACCGCCCATTCAGCCCGCATTGCTGGAAAACGGTGATGTCGCTGGCGCATAAGGGCCTGCCATTCAACCGCAACCGCGTATCCTTCAAGGGCATTCCGGAACTGGAAGGAGCCTTTTCACCGCGCGTCCCGATCATCCGCGACGGCGACAGGCGCGTGGCGGATTCTTTTGAGATCGCACTCTATCTGGAAGACAATTATCCGGACCGGCCATCGCTGTTCAAAGGCGAGGGCGGCCGGGCCATGGCCCGCTTTGTCGAGGGCTGGTCGCAGATGACCCTGCATCCCTACCTGAATGTGGTCATCCTGATGCCGGTGCATGATATTCTCGATGAGCCTAATCAGGCCTATTTCCGTGACAGCCGCGAGAAAATCTTTGGCCGGGCGCTTGAAGATGTGGCTGCCGAACGTGATGCCAAGCACGACGCCTTTACCAGAAGCCTCGAACCCATGCGCAAGATGCTGTTGTCGCAGCCGTTCATCGGCGGTGAGGGACCTTTGTTTAGTGATTATATTGTGTTTGGTGCGTTCCAGTGGGTGCGGGTGCTGACACCGTTCAAACTGCTGGATGAAAAAGATCCGGTTTATGCCTGGTTCGAACGCTGCCTCGATTTGCATGGCGGTATTGCCCGCGAGATCAGCGCTGCTGAGTAGTTAAGTTGCATGAACGGGGGTCGTGGTTCGTGGTTCGACAAGCTCACCATGAGGCTCTTCGACAAGCTCAGGATGAGGGGAGCTCCATTCTGCAACGTTGGAGATTATCGTTGCATCCACCTCTCTCCCTCATGGTGAGCAACTGTGTTTGGGTGTTGATCAGATTTGGTGTTCTAATCTCCATGGTGTGTCGGTTTTGATGATGGCGTTGATGATGACGATGAGTTTTCGCATGATGGCCACAATTGCAACCTTGAAGGGTTTTCCAGCGGCTCTGAGTTTCTGGTAGAAGCGTGCCAGTGGCTGGCTCTTGGCCCTTATGATGGAAAGGCACGCCATGTAGAGGATGCGCCTGATATGAGGGCGGCCCG
>NZ_JBFRDN010000070.1:0-2137 GCF_052113785.1 Phyllobacterium sp. TAF24
CCCCCACAAGGGGGGAGATCACATTGACATTTACGCCTTCGCACAACCGGAAACGTTGCAAATTGTGCAAGATAGCATTGAAGGCTGATCTCCCCCCTTGTGGGGGAGATGTCCGACAGGACAGAGGGGGGTGAGCACCGCCGATGCCTTGTGCGTGGTTCGCCCTTCGACAAGCTCAGGAAGCTCACCATGGGTTGGTTGTAGGGAGTCAAATTCTGCAACGTCAGCGATTAGCGTTGCATCCCCTCCGTCGTCCTCGGGTTTAACCCGAGGACCGGTGATCGCGACAAGAAGATATCAGTAGCCGACAGTGAAGCGCTGTTTGACGTGCTTGGCTGCCTCGGCCTCATCGACAATGGCGACGGCAAGATCAGATGCGCTGATGGTGCTGTGGCCCTCGGCGTTAAACACCGGGTTGTCCTTGCCAAGCCGGTAGGTGCCGGTGCGTGGGCCGGGCACGAGAGCGAAAGGCGGTGAAACAAAACTCCAGTCGAGGCCGTTCTCGGTCTTCAGGTCGTTGAGGGCCTGACGAGCACCGAGCGCGCCTTCCTTCCATTCCGCAGGAAAATCAGGACCATCGACAAATTGCTTGCCTTCTGCATTGAACAGGCTGCCAGCGCCGCCCACAACGATCAGGCGCTTGATTCCAGCCTTTTTGGTGGCCTCGGTGATGGCCTTGCTGGCCTTGACGTGAATGGCCTGAATGTCATCCACGCCCCAGCCCGGATTATAGGCGGAGAGAACAATGTCGCTGCCACCAAGCTTTGCGGCAAGGTCAGCAACGTCAAGCACGTCGACCTTGACTGCCTTCACGCCATCGAGTTTTTCCACCTTGTCGACATTGCGAACCAGCGCAGTCACGCTATGGCCGCGCGACACGGCTTCCTTCAAAAGTTCTTTGCCCACGAAGCCTGTGGCGCCGATGAGTGCGATTTTCATGTTGATCTCCTATATGCTCGGGTACGGATTGTTTTCTGGTTACTATTAATAACCATCTATGCTAGAAGCCGCGTCCTGTGAAGAACGCACTTTTTCCGTTTCAGGGAACATGGAAGTAACCACCCCTGAAAATGATGAGGACCGTGAGATGAGCATTCATTCAAAGCCCGATGGCGATGTGCCGCTGCTGTCAACATCGGCAGCTATGGTGGCTGATGGCGACGCCGGTGCCTGCCCGATGCGCGAGGTGCTGGATATTGTCGGCGACAGCTGGAGCCTGCTGGTGATCATCAATCTTCAGGGCGGGCCGCGCCGGTTCAATGTACTGCGCCGGATGGTCGAGGGGATTTCGCAAAGGATGCTGACGGTAACGCTTCGTTCGCTGGAGCGTGATGGCCTGGTATTGCGCACGGTCAAACCATCGTCGCCACCTGAAGTTACCTATGCGCTGACGTCGATTGGCCATTCGATTGCCGTTCCTGTTGGGGCGCTCGGGGATTGGGCAGTGAAAAACCGCGATCATTTGCGTCACGCCCGCAAGGTGTTTGATGAGGCACAGGAAGGTTAAAGGCCGCACCCCTCACTCCGTCATCCTGAAGCATCGACCTCCGTCATCCTCGGTCCTCGTGTCATCCTCGGGCTTGACCCGAGGACCGAGGATGACGGAGGTGAGAGCTTCAAAAGCCAATCACCAGCATTGCAGAACTTAGCTCCCTGCAACGCTTCGATCTCCCTCATGATGAGCTTGTCAAACAACGAACCATGGTGCTGCAGGGAACCCTCGCGCATCCGCTGCGTTTTTATCCCGTAGGAAATTGACAGGGAGAAAGACAATGCCTGCAAAATCTCAGGCCCAGCAGAAAGCTGCGGGCGCGGCTTTATCGGCCAAGCGCGGTGAGACGAAGAAAAGCGAACTCAAGGGCGCATCGAAAAGCATGTATGAATCGATGAATGAAAAACAGCTCGAGGAATTTGCTGAGACCGATCGCAAAGGTCTGCCCGAGAAGGTGAAACCCAAGAAATAAGTGGATGTGTTGCAATGTGCGTGGTTCGTGGTTCGACAAGCTCACCATGAGGGAGCTGGGTGGGCTGCAATGCTAATCACCAGCATTCCAGATCAGAATGAGTGCAGAACCTAGCTCCCTTGCACCATCCCTCTCCCTCATGGTGAGCTTGTCGAACCACGAACCACGAACCC
>NZ_JBFRDN010000071.1:0-1550 GCF_052113785.1 Phyllobacterium sp. TAF24
CTCTCCCTCATGGTGAGCTTGTCGAACCACGAACCACTCCCACGCTCTACTGAACCCAGTATTTCCTGCCCATGCTGAAAAAGCCGCGTTGAGTACAGCGCCATGGTCTGTTAGAGCAGGTTTCACATTCATCCGCCCATCGATTGCCAATAGGAACACACAATGATCCCGCGTTATTCGCGGCCCGAAATGGTCGCCATCTGGTCCCCGGAAACGAAATTCCGCATCTGGTTCGAAATCGAGGCTTACGCCTGCGATGCGTTGGCGGAACTGGGCGTTATCCCGAAGGAAGCTGCCGCGACCATCTGGGAAAAGGGTGGCGCTGCGACATTTGACATCGACCGTATCGATGAGATCGAGCGCGAAACCAAGCACGACGTTATCGCCTTCCTGACCCATCTGGCCGAGATCGTCGGTCCGGACGCGCGTTTCGTGCATCAGGGCATGACCTCCTCCGACGTGCTCGACACCTGTTTCAATGTACAGCTAATGCGCGCCAGCGATATTCTGCTTGCTGATCTCGACAAGCTGCTCGTTGCGCTAAAGAAGCGTGCCTTCGAGCACAAGGACACGGTCACTATCGGCCGCAGCCATGGCATTCATGCGGAGCCGACAACTTTCGGCGTCAAGCTGGCACAGGCCTATGCCGAGTTCGAGCGCTGCCGCACCCGTCTCATCGCCGCCCGCGCGGAAATCGCCACCTGCGCCATCTCAGGCGCCGTCGGCACTTTTGCGAATATCGACCCTTATGTCGAAGAGCATGTGGCCAAGTCGCTTGGCATGGAGCCGGAGCCGGTTTCGACGCAGGTTATCCCGCGCGACCGCCACGCCATGTATTTCGCCACACTCGGCGTCATCGCCTCATGCATTGAGCGGCTTTCGGTAGAAATTCGCCATTTGCAGCGCACGGAAGTTCTGGAAGCGGAAGAATATTTCTCCCCCGGCCAGAAGGGCTCGTCCGCCATGCCGCACAAGCGCAATCCGGTGCTGACTGAAAACATGACCGGCCTTGCCCGCATGGTCCGTGCCTTTGCCCTGCCAGCCATGGAAAATGTGGCGCTGTGGCACGAGCGCGATATTTCGCACTCATCGGTTGAGCGCATGATCGGCCCTGACGCAACGATCACCCTTGATTTTGCCTTGGCCCGCATGACCGGCGTTATCGACAAGCTGTTGGTCTATCCTGACAATATGTTGAAAAACATGAACAAGTTCCGCGGCCTTATCCATTCCCAGCGTGTTCTTCTGGCTCTCACACAGGCAGGTGTTTCGCGTGAAGATTCCTACCGCCTCGTCCAGCGCAATGCGATGAAGGTCTGGGAACACGGCAAGGATTTCCTCGAGGAACTTTTGGCCGATACGGATGTGCGCGCTGCCCTGCCCGAKGAAACCATCCGCGAAAAATTCGACCTTGGTTATCACACCAAGCATGTCGATACGATTTTCAAGCGGGTTTTTGGCGAGGCTTGATTGCTGGGTGGCTGATTAAGTTGTGTTGGGGTGCTCACCCCCCTCTGTCCTGTCGGACATCTCCCCCACAAGGGGGGAGA
>NZ_JBFRDN010000072.1:0-1379 GCF_052113785.1 Phyllobacterium sp. TAF24
CGCGCCGAATGGCTGGTAGTGTCGGTTTAGGCGGGCCATGTCGCTGCCTTTTTTTCCCGCGTTGCCTTGTGCAGGCGCTGATGTTGCAGAAAGGCATATGCAATCATTGTCATCAGCGCGTGTCGATGAAGGCCTTGCCACGATCGGCCTTCGAAATGATCGAGGCCGAGTTCTTCCTTCATCTGGCTGAAGCCAATCCGTCAGTGCAACATCCTGCTCCGCCATCCTGCGCACCCCTGTTGAAGTGCCCAAAATGGACGATCATCGTTAATCAAAGATTAATCTGCCAAAGTAGTGCTAGATACCGTACGCAATCACACCGCAGCATCGAGTCCCCCGAAGCATAGATATTTGAACTCCAAATAATCATCGATGCCGTATTTTGATCCCTCGCGGCCGAGGCCCGATTGCTTCACGCCACCAAAGGGCGCCACCTCGGTCGAAATCAACCCGGTATTGATACCCACGATACCACACTCTAAGGCTTCGGCCACTCGCCACACCTTGGATAAATCGTTAGCGTAGAAATATGACGCAAGGCCAAACTCGGTGTCATTGGCCTGATGGATAACGTCGTCAATTGTATCGAAGCAAAAGAGCGCGGCGAGTGGACCGAAAGTTTCCTCTTGGGCGACAAGCATTGTAGCATCGACATCCGCAAGCACTGTTGGTTCGAAGAACGTTCCTCCATATGGATGTCGACCACCACCAATCAGAACTGAAGCGCCTTTTGAGACGGCATCACGAATGTGCTCTTCAACTTTTTCTATTGCAGCGGCATCGATCAATGGGCCAATGTTTGCAGTTTTGTCGAAACCATCTCCAACGTTCAGCGACTCGATGCATGCCGCTAATTTTCTTGAGAACTCGTGATAGATATTGGACTGCACATAAATTCTGTTCGCGCAAACACAGGTCTGACCGGCATTGCGGAATTTCGAGATTATCGCGCCTTCAACAGCAGCGTCGACATCGGCATCGTCAAATACGATGAACGGTGCGTTGCCGCCAAGTTCGAGGCTCATTTTTTTAATCTGATCGGCGCATTGCCGCATCAGAATTCGGCCGACCTCCGTCGAACCTGTGAAACTGATCTTCCGGACCTTCGAATTACTGCATAGTTCTGCGCCAATAGCCGGACCGTCGGTTCCGGTTATAACATTCAAAACACCAGCGGGTATTCCGGCACGTTCAGCAAGGACTGCCAGAGCTATTGCTGAGAGCGGGGTTTGTTCAGCAGGTTTAGCAACGATTGTGCATCCAGCCGCAAGTGCGGGTGCTATTTTTCGTGCGATCATGGCATTGGGGAAATTCCAGGGTGTGATTGCACCAACGACCCCGACGGGCTGTTTCAACACAATAATCCGCTTGTCCCGTTG
>NZ_JBFRDN010000073.1:0-1161 GCF_052113785.1 Phyllobacterium sp. TAF24
CTGTCGATCCGCTGACCGTCAAGGTCACGCTCAAACAGCCGAATGGTGATTTCCTCTACAATATGGGTTGGGCGGCAGCGGTCATCGTCGCGCCTGAGAGCGCCGACACCAACAAGGAAAAGCCGGTTGGAACCGGCCCCTTCAAGCTCGATAACTGGGCCAAGGGCTCGCAGATCACCATCTCCAAAAACCCTGCCTATTGGGGCAAACCGGTAGCCCTCGACAAAGCAATTTTCCGCATCATTCCTGATCCGGCAGCCGCAACCGCCGCACTGCTTGCGGGCGATGTGCAGGCATTCCCCGTCTTTCCGAGCTATGAGGCCGTGCCGCAGTTTCAGGCTGATCCACGTTTCAAGGTGGTGATCGGTACAACCGAGGGCGAGACCGTTCTTGGCATGAACAACCAAAAACCGCCTTTTGACAATCTCAAGGTCCGGCAGGCAATCACCCACGCCATTGACCGCAAAGCATTGATTGATGGCGCCCTGTTTGGCTTGGGAACACCAATCGGCTCGTTCTTCCCGCCGCATCACCCTGCCTATATCGACCTGACCGGAGAGTCTGCCTACGATCCGGCACTGGCCAAAAAGCTTCTGGCCGAGGCTGGCCACCCCGATGGTTTCAAGACCACCTTGAAACTGCCGCCACCCGTCTATGCCCGCCGCGGCGGCGAGATCATAGCGGCGGAACTGCGCGAAATCGGTATCGAAGCCGAGATTATTCCGGTTGAATGGGCGCAGTGGCTGGAACAGGTGTTCAAGGGCCGGGATTACGACATGACCATCGTGTCCCATACGGAGCCGAACGATCTCAACATCTTTGCCCGGGATAATTACTACTTCAACTATAACAGCCCGACCTTCCGCGATGTGATCAAACAGATCGAGGCAACATCCAACATGGCCAAGCGCACGGCGCTCTACCAGCAGGCGCAGAAAATCCTCGCCGCCGATGTTCCCGCCGCGTTTTTGTTCCAGCTTCCCAAAACCGGGATATGGGATGCCAAGGTTGAAGGGCTCTGGGAAAACGGGCCAATTCCCGCCAATGATTTGACAGCGGTGAAATGGGCGGAGTGATCGATTGATGGCTGGGCGCGAGGCATTCACCCCCCTCTGTCCTGTCGGACATCTCCCCCACAAGGGGGGAGATCACATTGGCATC
>NZ_JBFRDN010000074.1:0-930 GCF_052113785.1 Phyllobacterium sp. TAF24
ACAAGCTCACCATGAGGGAGAGTGTGGATGCAACGATAATCTCCAAAGTTGCAGAACTAGACTCCCTGCACGCACCACTCTCCCTCATGGTGAGCTTGTCGAACCACGAACCGCCAACCACGAAGTTGCAAGCTTAACGCGTGGAGCAACACACAATGGGAAACCCTGATTATTCCCGGCGTTCCCAGCCTTTTGGCCCGAGATGTTCCTGCGGCTTATAGCGGATCTTGTATTGCATCTTGCGCGAGCCCTCGACCCAGTAACCGAGATAGACATGCGGCAGGCCGGCGGCGGCGGCGCGCTGGATGTGATCGAGAATCATGAATGTACCGAGAGAGCGGTCGGCGTAGTCAGGATTAAAGAACGAATAAACCATGGACAATCCATCGCCCATGATGTCGGTCAGCGCCACGGCTATCAGTTCGCCTTCGCCTTTTTTGGTGATGAAGGAATCCGGCCCCCGGCGGCGATATTCGATGATCTGGGTCGGAACATGCGTATCCTCGACCATCATCGCATAGTCGAGCACGGTCATCTCCGACATGCCGCCCTTGTTGTGGCGTGCGTCAAGATAACGGCGGAACAACGTATATTGCTCGGTGGAAGGCTCTGCCTGATGAATATTGCCGATCAGGTCCCGGTTACGATTCCAGACCCGGCGCATCGACTTTTCCTGCTTGAACTCTCCAGCAAGGATGCGCACCGAAACGCAGGCCCGGCAATTCTCGCATGCCGG
The DNA here is from genome assembly GCF_052113785.1 of Phyllobacterium sp. TAF24. NCBI lineage: Bacteria > Pseudomonadati > Pseudomonadota > Alphaproteobacteria > Hyphomicrobiales > Phyllobacteriaceae > Phyllobacterium > Phyllobacterium sp. TAF24. The sequence goes on from NZ_JBFRDN010000074.1 coordinate 737, forward strand.
ACGATAGGCAATGTTCTGCGAGCGACGAAAACCGCCTTGCGTCAACAGATCATTCAGCTCACTCGCGCGTCCGCCCACCAGATGCGTAAAAACCTTGCGCTCCAGTTGCCCTTCCAGATACGGACAGGGCGAGGGTGCTGTCAGGAAAAACTGCGGTGATTGCTGCGGTTGATGCGTCATTCGTTATCCTGGAC
>NZ_JBFRDN010000075.1:0-755 GCF_052113785.1 Phyllobacterium sp. TAF24
TAGGCTTCTGCCTTGAACTTGGTGTGCGGCTTGACCGAACCTGGCTTGGCAAGGATCTGGCCACGCTCRACGTCTTCACGTCCAACGCCGCGGATCAGCGCGCCAATGTTGTCGCCTGCCTGGCCCTGATCGAGCAGCTTGCGGAACATTTCAACGCCGGTAACCGTCGTCTTTGTCGTCGGCTTGATGCCGATGATTTCAACTTCTTCACCAACCTTGACRATACCGCGTTCAACGCGGCCCGTCACAACCGTACCACGRCCSGAGATCGAGAAYACGTCTTCGATTGGCATCAGGAACGGCATGTTGATCGGACGCTCTGGCGTCGGGATGTACTTGTCAACTTCAGCCATCAGCGCGCGCACTGCGTCYTCGCCGATTTCCTTGTTGCTGTCTTCAAGCGCAGCCAAAGCCGAACCCTTGACGATCGGTACATCATCGCCCGGGAAGTCGTACTTCGACAGAAGCTCGCGGACTTCAAGCTCAACCAGTTCGAGCAATTCAGCATCGTCAACCTGATCAACCTTGTTCAGGAACACGACRATCGCAGGAACRCCAACCTGACGGGCAAGCAGGATGTGCTCGCGGGTCTGTGGCATCGGGCCGTCGGCAGCCGACACAACCAGGATCGCGCCGTCCATCTGCGCGGCGCCGGTGATCATGTTCTTCACATAGTCAGCGTGGCCGGGGCAATCAACGTGTGCATAGTGACGCGCTGGCGTCTCATACTCAACGTGTGCCGTCGAGATCGTGAT
>NZ_JBFRDN010000076.1:0-537 GCF_052113785.1 Phyllobacterium sp. TAF24
CAAGTTCTGCAATGGTGGAGATTAGTTTTGCAACCAAACCAAACCCCTCATCCTGAGCTTGTCGAAGGGCGCAACAATCGTTTTGCAGCCGACATGATTGAGCTTCCCCATCACCACACCCGCTTTCGCGTCTGGCTATTGAAAGGTGGGAAAGACGGGCGATCCAAAGGGGAACGCGGGTGTCTTGGTATTGGTAGTGTAATCAATGCGTTCCCCGGAGATTTTCCTGTTTGAACCAAGAAAATAACCGGATCACCCGTCCCGATGACTGGTTTTACCCTTGTGAGATAAAACCGCTTCCCCTGCGGTTGGGTCTCCCCGCAGGTGAAATCACCGATCCTTTCCTGACTTCAGAAAGTTTTCCGGAGCATTCCCGCCGGAAAGGACACCATCAGAATAAGCGAGGTGGGATGGTGTTGGATAAGTTGGCATGATTTTTTTGAAAAGATTATTGCAGTAACATAGCGCGTGGTTCGACAAGCTCACCATGAGGGAGAGAGGTGGGTTGCAGGGAGTCAAGTTCTGCAAGCTTTGCGC